>JBEKLF010000039.1:0-70757 GCA_050010335.1 Terriglobia bacterium | reverse complement strand
TCAAACGGCTCTATCGAAAGTGACCCGGCGAATCGACGTCTCCGCGCTTTCCCCACACTTGCGCGCCGGGTCACTCCCGATAGAGACCTAACGTTACCGAGGATCTATCTTGGCCGGCGGTCGTTTTCCAGGTAGGCGATTTTTCATTCCCAATCCGATCGCCACGCCTTCGGTCAGGTGAAAGTCATTGATGGGATAGGGACTTAGCAACAGTTATCCGAGCGCAGCACGTTTCGGTATCCAAGTTACAGAACCAGGCGGATCGCCTTGGCGTACGTCGTGCACAATTGCCAAGATTGTGAGCGAAGGTGACACTGCTGATTTGCCACCGTTTTCTGTCCAACGAGGTACGGTTCTGGCTGTGTGTGCTCACTTACAACTTAGGGAACCTCTGACGGCGGCTGGTGCTGCCCTGGAGGATCGACGGTTCACCGTTGACCAGCTTGCGGCAGCGGCTGGTGAAGACGCGTGGCCGATTGATCAAGTACGCTCGCTATTACTGGCTGCTCCTGACCGAGAGCTACCTAACGCGGCGACAGTTTGGAAGCCTGGTGCGGCGGATCGCCTCGCCGTCCTTGCCAGCCGCGTAGGCGAGCCGACGACCGGATCAGATTTCCGCGACGAGAGAGGCAGGGCGGCGGCAAAGTGTCGGAAACACGGGTTGAAAGAGGGGCGGTTGCGTTTTTTGAGGTTCTCACGAGGGGCACAGGTGGCCCCTTCCGTGGCCCATAGGAGCTCCTAGCACCGCAAACCCGATTCACACTTGCCATCAGCGGAGCTCATGCGTATATTACCGGTCGGACCGGAGGTCGATAATGGAAATTCCGGCTAAAACGATTGCTACTTGGCATAGTCCTTCTCGCCGACTGGGCTACTTGATCTGTTTCCTTGCCTTCAGTTTGTTCATTTGCTCAAAACAATCTCTATACACCAACGACGATTCGTTTATTGGCTTTCGATTTGCTGCCAATTTGGCTTCCGGCCAGGGGTTTTCGTACAACATCAGCCAGAGGGTGGAGGGTTTTACCTCGCCTCTTTGGATCTTGTTGTTGGCCGGTTTTTCGAAGGCTAGAATTGATGTGGTCTTTGCGAGCAAGCTCCTCGGGCTGACGTTTTCGGTTGTCGCACTCGCTTATTTCGGAAGACTTCTCACAGCTTTGTTACACCGCCCAGAGATTGCATTCCTTGCTTTGTGGATGTTCGGCACAAACCATCTGTTCCTCAGTTGGATATTTTCCGGCATGGATGTTGCGCTCTTCCTAGCCTGGGAGATTTCCTTTGTTTTTTTCTTGGTTAACGAAGATTTGAGTTTTGAGGCGTATCTCTACCGACTATCTCTTTGGACGGTTCTTGGTTTGTTGGTCAGGCCGGAAGCTTGGTTGATCAGCGGTATAGGGTGGGCGTGCGTGTTTGTCTTGCGGCGAAAGAAGCTGCAAGAAGCACGGGTTCGTAAACACTTATGGTCCGCCCTAGCCCTTGTGATCGGGGCTGCTTTCCTGCTTGAACTTTTCCGGGTGGAGTACTTCGGGGAGTGGCTTCCCAACACCTTTTATGCGAAGGCGTACTTCGGCCCGATTAGTTCGGCCGCCCGACGAGAGGGGTGGGGGAGGGGACTTCAATATTTGGGTCGGACTGCAGAATTCTTCGGGTGGGTCATGGTCGGGGCAGCCCTTTCGGGTCTTGCTCTGCTGTGCTCGAAGAAGGATTGGCGTTGGAGAGCCATCACAACGCAGACAGCTTTCCTCGGGATATACATATTTGCTGTTGGGGGAGACATTCTGGGCCTGCGGTTTGGGCTCTATCTCCTGCCCTTACTCATCTTGGGTTTGGGAGGGTTCCTGGACTTCCTTATGGGGGAAGGGGCAAAGCGGGCTGTCCCGATCGTGTGCGGCCTTCTAGCCTTGGTCGTGGCCGCCCAATCTATTTTCCAAGGCTCGGCTGCGCAATGGGATCCTTACTCACAAGGCGGTTACCAATACGTGAAGAATAACGCAATCGGCACGATGGAAGCGGATTACAACGCGGGATTATGCCTCTTGGCAATCGCCCATCGGGGGGACACACTGCTGACAGACAACATCGGGGCGGTGGGCTTCATATCTGGACTTCGCGTCCTGGACTCCCAAGGCCTCGTTAGTGATCGTATCGGACAATTGATCTACCGTGGGGAGGGAGGTCAACACATTTTTGATAGCTTGCTACGAGATCAGCCTGATTGGCTTTTATGCGGTTGGGACGAGAGCCAGGATTCGGGGACGACATATCGGTTTGCTGTGGGGCGCGATGGTCTTAATATCTCGAGTTTAGTGACCAGCGGTCGCTATTATCCCGTTGCAAGCTGGAGCGCCATTACCGGGTACCAGAGGGTGTTACTGCACGTAGCCAATCCATCCCAGTCTATGCATTAAACGCCAATTAACCCTCAAAGCTCGCGCCCGAAGCTCTGCACGCCCCGGGCATCGACCGTGTTCGCACTCATACAAACAATGATCTTGTTTCCGGGATAATCTCCCTGTTACAAGATCAGCCAGGCTTTCCCGGGCATAGTAGAGTAGGTTTGGAGTAGATCTCGTCGCACTATGGGAGACTGAAGGGCGGGGGGGGAGAAAGAGCGGTGTAAGAGAGGCAAACCATGATTGGAGATAAGGCAATCAGAATCGGCGATGATTTGCCGGGTCAGTACCGAAGAATGGTATGAGTAATGTCTGATTTCTCTCCCGATAAATGGAGTTATTGCGGAGCCACATTCTGGATCATTCACAAGGACCAAACCGCTGATTAATCTCGGGCCGACAAGCAAGGCGGTGACCTAAAGAGAATTTTGGTCGGAGAGCACCCGATGACGCTGGCCAGAATGTGCACCAGAAAACCTACGAATTGAACAATTAGGATTCAAAGTAGCCCACTACCCGGACGACACAACTGGGCTTCTTTGAATAAAATCGAACTGAGGAGGCTGCCATTGTGAAAGCATCCGGCTCATATTTTCCAAGGAGTGTGCGGATACCATACTGGAATCGAGAAAGGTCTCTCTACCCTACGGCTTCACTCGCGATCTTTCCCAGCGAGTGCCCGGCCGCCACAAACCTGCGCGATAGGCACTTCAGGCGAGGGAGGCTCATAAGTCACCGACCCGCCGCCGCGTATATTGTCCCGTCGTCTACCTCCGCAACGGCACGCAGCGCGACGAAGGGCTGCATGTCTTTAATTGAGGGAAATGCAAACCAGGTGTCCCCTTCCTTGAAGTAGGCCAAGTAGACATCATTTTCGCGCATCGTTTCCGCAAAATCCTCCATCTGATCACGGTATTCCGTGTTTTCTCTAAAGGTTGTCTCGACGATCTTGATGGGGAGCAGCGCGCAGAGTCTGTCGGTGTAGATGCCTATGGGCCATGGGAGGTTACTATAGAATCGCGCGTCCTTCGGTAGGCCGCGGATGGCCTCGAGCATTTTGGAATGCGTGTAGGTGGAGCTGGCGTAACCCAGTCCGTGCTCGTGGGTGCGGCGGGCCCATTGCGTCGCCCAGACCAGGAAACACACCGAAATGGCGACGCAGAATACGCTGGCCGCCGTCTTCGGCACTCCCGCCTCCAGTCTCTGGTACAACCGGCTCCCCTGGTGCACCACCAGAACGATCATCAAAGCGTGAATCGGGAGGAAATGGCGATTGCTGCCGATATAAACTTCCGCCTGGAGAAACGTCAAAGTCAGCAGCCATACAACGATGTAAGAGAGGATGTAGAGCAACGGGAGTGCCGACCAGAGATCCGTTCCCGGCTTGCGGAACGATGCGCGGGCGGCCGCCGCCAACACCACCAAAATAACTGCTGCCACGATCGACGCTCGAACATAGACATCCGCCCCCTCAAGATGGCCATTCGACGCCCAGGCGGAGATGCCGAGAAGAGTTTCCTTGACCAGGCCCATCTTTAGGACCGGGTGGAACCCCAGGTGGCGCCCGGTGGCCCCCTGGTCATAGCGCATGTTACGCAGCATCCACAAAATCATCAGGGAAGAGCTGCCCAAGCCGAAGAGGACCGCATCGAGTTGGCGCTTCGCAAAGGCTCTCTTCTCCCACAGGAGGATCGCGGCGAAACCCGCGATGACGAGGGCGGCTGCTGCATACCGGGTGGCGAACGCCAGCGCGGTCGCCGCGGCGGCACCAACCATAGAGCCGGGCGAGGGCCTCTCGAGGTAGTTCCCCATAAGCATGAAGGCCAGAAGCAAAAACAGCAGGGAGGTGGCGTCGGAGAGGAGAATGGCGTGATAGGAAAGCATATCGTAGGATGCGCAAGCCCAAATGGCCGCCTGTGCCGCCGCACCGATGGAATTACCGCACCCGCGATAGGAAATTGCTCCCATCAGCAGCACGTTGGCAAAGAAGAGGATTGCCCCCAGCCACCGAGCTCCCGCCAACAGGTTGACTTGGAACAGGCCGGGCAGCGCCAGCAATGTCGGGTAAACGAAGGGAAACAGGGGGACCGGATCGACATTCCCGTGAATATCGAGGATCGTGTATCCGTGTCCCGCCAGTAGCCGGCGCGCGAGCCTGAGATAAACGGTCGAATCGGAGTAAATCCCGATGCCGGGATGGGTTGCGTAGAGTATCGTCCAAGCACCCGCTCCCGCAATTCCAACGATCAGCAACGCGGTGTACAAGTCGCGTTTTCTGTCAGACATTCCAGACCTTCCCGGGCCCGTATGATACTTCGTTGCCGGGATCAACGCATAAGAATTGTCACGAGGCGTCCCGTCCACCCACGCGGACGTCCCGGCGGGCTGGAGGCGGCTCATTCAGCCGTCAGACCCCGCAGCAGAATTAGTGGGAGATCCGGCCCTCCCCCGAAATGGGATTCGAAGAGATTGCAGCGCGAACACCAGGTCGTCACACGACGTTTCCCTCAAGGCGACTTTGTATCGAAAGCGCGCCGGGCAGTGTCTCTGCCACTCCAGAGACTGGTCCCGTCGGCGCGCTTCCGATACAGCACTAAGACTTCCGGGGAGTCGGGGGGTGCACCTCAACGAATGGGGTGCTATACGGCCAAGACCACGGCGCTCATTTGAAGTGGCCGTTAAACGGCCAAATGGATTTCGTCACACAAAGTGCCGTGGAGCGAGGCAAATGGCGCCTGACTCGCCACTACGAGCAGCCCTCCCAACCCCACTACTTTCTGGGCATAGCGAATAGCGACCCACCGCCAGAATTCTGCAAAACCTATCCCACGGGCGTGCACGTCGCCATGACCGTCTATATAGACCTCAGTCAGTGCCCAACTTTGCAGAGACTCTGCTTTCTCCCCGCACAGCCGTTAAGAAACAGACGGGACCGCCCGCAGAACCCAGGCAACACCAGTACCCTGAGGAGTATCATAACAGCCAGCGAAACACGAAACGGAGGTGGTCCATGACTAGGCACGGTCCCACCCAAGCGCGTGCTGTTGCCCTGATGGTGCTGTTCGTCGTCACTCCCGGCATCATTGCACAGAGTTCAGCGTCAAGCCAACACCGGCCGGCGCCGCAGGGTGGAGCAAAGGTGATTACAGTTTGGAAAGTCGGAGACCCTTATACGGGCACCACGCCCGATACGGCCGTCCCTCCGAGCCTTGAACTCGCCGCGGAAAAACTGGGTTACGGGCTGAGAGCCGAAGCCTTCCCCATCCAAGGTTTCGCCAGTCTGTTTTTCCGCGCTTTCGAGAATGATCAGCCGCCAGACATCTTAGTTTTCAACAATTCCGGTGTTCTCGAAGGTATTTCGACGCCGATCGGAAGCTTTAGCGGCATAGGAACCGATCCAGCGATCCATGCCGCATTGGTGCGGGTTACTGAGTCACTGACGGCTCTCGAAGGGCGGGGTTGGGAGTACTTGATCCGCACCTCGCCGAACTTTGAGGCCGCACAAGCAGTGGCGTTACGACCGCCGGAATGCGCAGCCAATCAGGGGGCGGCGCTGCCGCCAGACCTTGGCGAAATTACCGTGCGGTCTGCCAGCGCTTATCTCGAGAACAGCCCCTCAGTCAGAAACTTCGAAGATCCTGACCGCCTTCACACTGACGTGACAGAGCAGAAGGAACGCCACGTGCAGACGATCAAGGCCTGCGGCTACTGGGGAACGGACCATCTAGCTTTCGTGCCAGCCATAGCGAGTTACACCTCGCCTGGGACGATCGGCTGGGTTAGCAGCCTGATGGTGTTCCGAAAACAAAGTGACCAGTGGCGCCTCATGGCAGCTAGCACCGATCCGGTCTCCAATAAGTCATTCGTGAGCCAAATACCAGCCGTGGTTCGTCTGATCACCAAACCCTGGACTCCCAGCAACGCCCCAGAGCCCCCGAGCCTCGTCTCGCCGCAGGACGGAGCATTCCCCGCTGCCGCTCCGGGTGCGCGGTTCGGCGATTTTAGCTGGCACCCCAGCCCATCGGGTGGCGAGGTGGCGGAGATTGCCGAGTTCGCTTACCACAACGATGCGCGATTGTTCGCAATTTTCTTTTCCGGACCTGCTCCGGCCACTGAGCACTGCTCGGCTGGTATGCTGTGGACTGCCCGGGGCATCTGGAGGTGGCGGGTTTGGTCGATCTCAGAGTCTGGGGGCGTTTCATTTTCGCAATCTCGATTCTTTACTGAGTAAGCTTGGCCGCAGCGGGCAGCGCAGAGGTAGGCGTGTTCTGCATTCCCATGCGGTTTTTTGTTGTTTCTGCGCGCTACCAGACCATCTGCCTCGCACCGCCTGGCGATTGTGAACTGTGTCTAAACAGTTGGTCACTTGGCTGGTAAGCCGAACCGTAGATGTGCCCTGTGCCCGCGCAGGGTTGCAGTAGAAGAATCTGTCATCAATGACTATCCGCCCCCGCCCCACCCGAGCCCGTATGGGACGAAAGCAATCACGACCCAGCGCACCGGCGCGATGACATTTTTCTCCCGGCTGCCGCAGAGCGGTTGCGAGGCAAAATGGGCGCAAGGATGGTGATTTCGCCCCGCTGGGGCTTGTGGGACTTCACTCGAACTCGTCTCCCCATAGCTCACGCTATGGGCTACGATCTTTCGCCCGCTGCGCGGGCTATAATTCAGGGGAGATATTATAGAAAAGAACCCTGATGGAGGGGTCGTGGGGGCGGTTTGCGAAGCGCCCCGGCGGAATCGCGCGAGAGAGGGCGCCATGAGGGCGGTTGGGGAACCGCCCCGGCGAAAACGTCGTGATGGTGGCCCACGGTTTTTCTTGAACCGCCTGCCCTTAACATCGGCGAACCGTTGCCCGTGCGCGGGAGACAGTGGGGCGCTATTCCGGTTGGGCAAGGCCCTTGGCGAGCGCGTTATCCAGCAAGCCCTTCATCTTTCGCGTCGCCTCTTCCGCCAACCGACCTTGTTCTTCACCCAGTTTTCCTTGCTGTTCGCCGAGTTTTCCCTGCCGCGCGCCCAATTCGCCTTGCTTGGCGCCGATTTCCCCTTGTTTCTCTCCGGCCTTGCCTTGGATTTCACCGAGCTTCCCCTGTAAATCTCCCAGGGCGCCCTGGAGGTCGCCTAATTCTTCCTGCGTGGCGCCACGCTTGTGGAGTTGGTCGAGTTGAGCCTGAACTTTCTGAAGTTCCGCCCTCAAATCCGGCACCTCCACCCGAACCTGTTCCATCTGCCTTCCGAGCTCCTCTTGCTGGTCGCCCAGCGCCTCCTGTTGACGGCCCAATTCCTCCTGCTGCTTGCCCAAGGCTTCCTGCGGCGCCCAATACGACTTGGCCTGCTGAACGGTCGCCGCGTCGCGAATGAGGTAGGCTTTGCCGTTGCGCCGGAACCAGATGAAGTCCGCATTGCTCTCGCGCCGCAGCGCTTTCAGGGGTTCGACTTCGATGTCCCGCCAGTACCCGCCCATGATGAAATCTTCACCGGAAGTAAACATCCAGGGTTCGCCTGAGTCCCCATACTTCCATTCGCTCACCGCTGGCCGAGGCGGCGCAGGCGCTCTCGGAGCCGGGGCAGGCGCCGGTCTCGGAGCAGCCGGAGCGGCGGGGGCACCGGGCGCGGACGGAATGGGCGGCGGAGCTTGCATCTCCGCCCATACTGGTCCTGCGGCGAGACTCGTCAGGGCGGCTGCCGGCACCCGCGCACCATCCGTGTGGAGCTTGTTCGCCGACACAGGTTGCGCCCCCGCTAGCAGATAGATCACGGGGGCGGCCATCAGTGCGAGCGCCACCCAAGCGGGCTTCCTGAGCCCCCCCGAAAGCCGCCGGCTCGAATCCAGAATCCTTTCCACTCTCCGTTGCGCTTGTTTTCCACTGGTCATCGCCACACCCTCCCATCGGACGCGTCCCACCGCGCCCTGCAAATCCTGATAAAAGCCCAGTAAGACCTTCGCATAAAAAACACGATCGGCCACCGTGCTCAGCGCCGCATCATCGCTTGCCTGCTCGGCCAGCGCGGCAAGATGCCCCTCGAGCCACCAGGCCAGCGGACTGAACCAGAAGACGCTGCGGTGAAGGGCCGCCAGCGCCCGGGTCAACGCGTCTCGCCTCACCACGTGCGACAGCTCGTGGGCAAGCACGGCTTGCAACTTCTCTTCGCTCCATTCGCGCCACGCGGTGGGAAACAGAATCACCGGATGCCACACGCCCAGCGTCACGGGCACGGCGACGACCGGGGATTCGGCGAGCTCAGGCGCCGTGCTGATGCCCCCACGCGTTGATTGGTTAAGCAGTGCTGCCAGCACCCGCCGGTCGCCTACCGGACGGCTCGAAAGTTTGACCCGCCTGCTGAAAAGAAAGCCCACCGCGACCTGCGCCAGCAAGATACCGGAAATCAGCAAGTAGCAAACGGCGACGACGAGCGGCCAGGAGAAAGTCCAGGAGCTCGCCGCGGGCTTCGGGGAGTGAATCTCGGCGGCCGGCGTTGCCGCAGCGGGGACCCGCACCGGTGAGCGGCTGACGAGCACCCTTATGCGGGAGGGTGCGGGCCCGATTGTGGGCGCGGGCGAGGGAACGGATCGCGTCGCCAGGAGATCGGGCATCGGCAGCCGGACCACGGGGGCAACCCGGGCAAGGAACGGCATGGCGAGCGCCGCGTAAAGCACCGCCGTCCAAACCGCCATGCGGAGGGCGGCATCCTTCACGCGCGCCGCTGCCAGCAACAGACCTGCCAGCACGGCTAGTGCCAGGGCGCGCAGTGCCGGCTCAGCGAGGCCGCGAAGCAGCAGCGCGCACAGATGAGAGGTGGAATCGATCATTCCTTGTCTCCTCTCCGGTGGGCAATGCGGCGGGCCAATTGTTCCAAATCTTTCTGCTTGAGCACCTTGTTCTCAACCATTCCCACCAGCAGTTGCTCCACCGAGCCGCCGCAAAAGCGGTCGATAATGTGTTGGACGGCGCGCGCCGCGAAATGCCTCCGCGGTTGTGTGGCTTGGTATAGAAAAGTTCGACCCTCCACTTTGTGGGTGAGAAGCCCCTTCTCTTCCAAGCGCCGCAGCACGGTACGAATGGTGGAATCCTTGAGGGCGCGCACGGGGAGCAGGGCTTCGCGGCAGGCCTCCGCCGTGGAGGCACCCTGCGACCAGATGAATTCCATCAGGAGTTGCTCGAGTTCGCCGAGTGCGCGGGGCCGTCGTGGGGATGTGTTAAGCATCGTAGCGTTACAATATGTAACATATGTGAGGAGGCTTGTCAAGAGGAATTTTCCGGGGTGTTTTTCGGGGTGACTTGGGCGCGCGCCTCCGCGGTTTTTGAACCGCGGTCGTAAGAATGAGTGTTCCCCCGAAAGGGAACAATATCCTTAGCCGTAGGTGAAACCTACGGACGGGAAGCAAGATGATTAAGTTTCGACCCCATAAGGGGTCGAACGAATTCCAATCAATGCCGCCAAGATCCGTAGGTTTCGCCTACGGCTGCCCACGGTATCCCGCTTCCCGGGAGTCGGACGCGGTGACGCGGCAACCCGCTCAGCTTGGCGCTTATGGGGCAACGCCCCCGGCAATTATCTCGTTCCCTTGCAGGGCCCGAAACACCGCCGCGGGGAATCGCGGCTAAGTCATCGGAAGGTGAATGGCACCTTGCAGCCCGGCGGTCTTTCGTTGCAGCCTCGCCAGGCGATAAGCAAGGCGCTCGGCATGGGGGGAGGGTGAATGTTGCTCGCGCAGGCGTTCGAGGGCGGCGACCGTGAACTCCATCGCGCTCTTGGGATTGCGCTCGCGGTGCTCGTAATGAATGGCCAACTCCTCGAAGGCTTCTATCGCCAGGGGTGACGGGCGCCGGGTGAGTTCGAGCCACGTCGCGATAGCCAATTCGTGTTGGCGTTGCCTCTTGTACTGCAAGGCCAATTGGTGCAGCGCGCGGGCCTCGATTTCATCCGGTAATCCGGCGGTGAGCGCGCGCTGGCACGTCGCGACCGACTGCTCCCTTGAACCCGCGACTTCCAACATCCGGCTGAGGCTGAAGAGGTCCACGGGAGAGTCGAGCGTGCCGGCGTCGCCCATCGCCCGTGCCAACTCCACGGTCACGGCGGCAAGCGTCATGATGTCGAGCGCGTTGTGGTAGAACACGGGTTGCAGGCCGCGCGCGTCGCCCGTGCGCAGGTAATCAAAGTAAATGCCCGGAATCTCCGAGCCGGCAACGTCACCCTCGCGCTCGATCCCCAAAACCGCACTTTCCAGGTCGGTGAGCTTGCAACTTTCGAGGCGCAGCCTCCACAGCCGCCGCGACGGGTGCAGGGCATCAAGGTGCGTTAATCGTCCGAAGGGGGACTTCAACCGCGCCAACGCGTAGCGCGTTTCGAGCAACGGCACATCGAAGGTCTTGCCGTTGTAAGTTACGAGGCCCTCGAAGGAGTCCAGTATTTCCGCCAGGGCGTGGAGGACGGCTTTCTCTTCTGGATAATCGCGCAGAAAGAATTGCCTGACTACGAATTGCGTTCCTTCAACCGTGCCGAGGCCAATGAGGAACGCGCAGGTGCCCGTGCCACCCGCGAGGCCGGTGGTCTCCGTGTCGAGGTAGACCATGCGCTCGGGCGCGGGCAGGGCGGCTTGAGGGAAAAGCAGATTCAGCGGGCTCAGGTCGGCAGTGGAGATGTCGCCAATGCGCAGCTTGCCGTAAGGCCGGCCAAACGGGAATGCCTGCCGGGCCGTAAAATATTCGCCTAGATCGTTTTTCTCGAGCACGCCTTCTACGTATTCTTCGATACCTTTGGCCTCTCGCTGTGCCGGAAGCTGGCGCGGCTCGGGGGGCTTATCCATTCGGCGCAAAAATTCCAGCGTCTGCTCGAGCTCGCGATCAGGGTCGCGAGGCGCCGAGGCTTTCTTGAGCTGGCGAAGTTTTTGGTCCAGGTTCATGGAAAAGAAAGCCAACAGCTTACAGCCTACGGACGACAGCCTACAGACGTGTTCGGCATCCGATTGAGGCTCACGAACGCAACGGTCCCCGGCGCTTTCCTGTGCCTTTCTTTGCGCCTTCGCGCCTTTGCGTGAAATTGTTTTGCTTTTCAAAGACCGTTAACAACCCTCGCTATTCCATCCTTAATGAGCTCAGTATCAAAGTTGATCAATAGGCCCTACTTCATGCCCGTCAATCGCAGGTATGTGAGCAACTGCTTCCGGTGCACTGGAGCTAGACTTCCGACCGACTTGATCTCGATGATAACTTTGTCCTCGACGATAAGGTCGGCGCGAAACCCCGCTACCGAGTGGACGTTTTCCCAGACGACCGGGATCGCCTGTTGTCTCACCACTTTCAGGCCCCTTTTCGTCAGTTCCTGCGCCATGACGGTTTCATAAACTGATTCGAACAGTCCAGGGCCAAGCGTGGTGTGGACTTTATAGGCAGCATCAACAATCTGTTTCGAGATTTCATTCTCAGTCATGGAAAAACATTTTCACGCAAAGGCGCTAAGTCGCAAAGCAGCATTTCGTTTAGATTTCCTGATATCGCAAGTTGCGCATTTGGGCCTCTAACGAATGTGGCGTAATAGCGACCACCCAAAATCGGTCACAATTAGTTTGGAGCCAGCATCTGCCGCAATATTTCCAGCGCCACTTCCTTGCCTTTTTCCCCAATTTCGCCCGCGGGGCCGACGCATGAGGGGCAACCCGTGGGGCAGGGGCACTCCGAGATCAGCTTATAGGTTTTCGCCAGCAATGAGTCGCTCATGCGGAAGAGCGGTTCGCTCAACCCCACGCCTCCGGGATAGGAATCGTAGAGATAAATATTGGGCTCGAAGATCTTGCGCACCACGGTACGCTTGCCCGGCTGCACATTGGGCGGTTCTGGTGGCTCGGGGGCAGCGCCGCCCTCGCTGGCGGGAGGTGCCGGGCTGAAGCCCGGCGCTACATCTGACGTTACTTCCAGTTCGGCATTCTCGCCCACGGAAGTTCCCAAATCACGAGCGTCGCACATGACCAGCAGCGTGGCAATAGCGCCCAGAGCGTTCGCGAGGCCGTTCACCCCGTCGAGCCGCTCGGTGGAGTTGTAAGGCAACGCGTCCATCATAGGCCGTGGCAGCGTCAACCAAAACGCCGTGGTGTGCATTTCCTGCTCGGGAAGCCTGAGTTCACCCGCCCCGACATTCTCCATCGTGTAGAACTTGATCTTCTTGAATCCTACCACCTGCGTGTTCACCTGAACTTCGCCGTGATTCTTGCGCGCGGCCCCGGCGGTGGCGGAATCAAAGGTCTCGAGGATTTTGATCTTGGTGTAGGAGATAGCGTCGGTGAAGTATTCGGAATCAACCTGGTGGACGTAAGCCTTGCGGTCGTCGTAGTCAAGGCGCTCAACGTGGTACTGCACGCCATCCTGAATGTAGATGGCCTTCTCGTGCAGCGTGGTGAGGGCGCTCGAGAAATCCGTCTCGCCGATCACGCGCGGCTCGTGGGTGTTGTCGACGATCACAAAGTTGTCAGAGGAAACGGAGCGCAGGCTGAGCGCGTCGGCGGGATAGCTCTCCGAGACCCAATGCCAGCCATCTTGGGTGTGATGCAGAAAGCCGGTCTCCTCGAGGTGCTGGCAAAGCCGCTTGAGGTCGAGCGCGCCGAACTTCTCGTCTTCGCGAAGAGGCAGCTCGAAGGCGGCGCATTTCAAGTGATTAAGCAGGATCAAGAGATTGTCAGGGTTCACGTAGCCATGCTCAGGCGAGCGGCCGAAGAAGTACTCCGGGTTCTGCACCATGAACTGATCGAGAGGGGCGCTCGAAGCGACGAGCACCGCGGCCGATGTCCCCTGGCGCCGTCCCGCACGGCCCGCGCGCTGCCACGTGGAAGCGATCGTCCCAGGGTAGGCGGCGAGTAGCGCCACATCTAGGCTACCAACATCGATGCCGAGTTCGAGGGCGTTGGTGGCCACCACTCCGCGCAATCGGCCGCTGCGCAGGTCGCGCTCGATTTCCCGGCGCTCCAGCGGCAGATAACCGCCACGATATCCCCGCACCGCTTGCGGCATCGCGGGTCCCAGGGAGAAATCCTCCTGAAGATAGGTCACCAGAATTTCCGTGGCCAGTCGGCTGTTGGCAAAGATGATGGTTTGAAGCCCGCGCGAAAGAAAGGTCTTGGCCAGCCGGCGCGTTTCATTCAAATATGACCGCCGAATACCGAGTTGCGGATTGACCACCGGGGGGTTGTAACAGATAAAGTACTTTTCCGCTGCGGGCGCGCCGTTGTCGTCAATCAGGGTTACATCTTCTTCCAGAATGCGCGCGGCGAGCTCCTGAGGATTGGCAATGGTGGCAGAGGTGCAAATGAACTGCGGGGTGCTTCCGTAAAAGCGCGCGATACGTTTGAGCCGCCGCAATACGTTGGCCAGATGACTGCCCAAGACACCGCGATAATAGTGCAGCTCGTCGATCACCACGTAGCGGAGGTTTTCAAAAAGGCGCTGCCACTTGGTGTGATGCGGCATGATGCCCGCGTGCAGCATGTCGGGGTTGGTGATCACCAGATTGCCGCGCGAGCGAATGGCCTTGCGTGCGTCCTGCGGCGTGTCGCCGTCGTAAGTGAAGGTGCGCACCTCGTCGCCGAGCTGCTCGGTCCACCAGTTGAGTTCCACCAATTGGTCCTGCGAGAGGGCCTTGGTGGGGAAAAGATAAAGGGCGCGGGCTTCCGGGTTCTCCACCAACTCGCTCAGGATGGGGAGGTTGTAACACAGTGTTTTGCCCGATGCCGTGGGCGTGACCACGACCAGGTTCTTGCCCTCGCGAGCCAGGGTAAACGACAGCGCTTGGTGCGTATAGAGCGAGGAAAAGCCGCGAGCCTTCAGAACATCTGCGAGCCTGGAAGGCAGAGAGGCAGGGAAGGGCGCCACGCGCGGTTCGCGAGCGGGAAAGTGGCGGATGGCCGTCACCCCGCCCTGGGCACGGGAGGCGCGGAACTTCTCCTCGATTTCCTTAAGCGCGCTTTCCACCGGGGCAAGGTCGTGTGCCTGGAAGCTTGCCAAGGCGTCGGGTTTGGGTTCCATCCTGTGTCCCTTCAATCGGCTGATCGAATTGTGGATAAACCGCTAATCGGGGCTACAAAGCACACTAGTCAGGTTGAATTGGTTTTGGGTTCACCCGATCTCCCGATCGTTCGATCATAGATTCGCCTTTTATTCGCTCACTCTAGCACACTCCAACGCCGGTTCCAAGTCATGATGGCGGGCACAATACGGTGGCAAAGGAAACTGAGCCGGTGCGGACAAAGAGTCGGTTGACATTGTCTTTTCATAATATGATAATCCCCCTGTGAGAGCAATGGTCTGCCTTGCGAACGATAAATACTGGCATGATATAGCCTTCTGCGAGGGTTTATGGCCACCACCACCGCGAATCATGTCCTGAAAGCCGAAGCGCTTTCCCGGGAGTTGCTTCTGGGCGCCTACCGAACCATCTTCACGTCGCGCCGCGTGGATGACAAGGAGATTCAACTCAAGCGGCAGAATCGGGCTTTTTTCCAGATTAACGGGGTCGGGCACGAGTGCATTGGTGTGGCAGCGGCCCTCCACATGAAGCCTGGTTACGACTGGTTTTTTCCCTACTACCGAGATCGGGCATTCTGTCTGCAATTGGGCACGACACCCTATGAGATGTTTCTGGCTTCCGTGGGCGCCAAGGATGACCCCGCCTGTGGGGGACGGCAAATGCCCTCCCATTGGGGATCGAAAAAACTGCACATCATAACCGGCTCCAGCCCCACTGGGACGCGCGTCCTTCATGCGGTGGGGGCGGCAGAGGCAAGCTGGTATTTTTCGCACATGCAGGAGGCTGCCGAACTCTCCGCCAACTTTCACGATGACGAAATTGCCTACGTTTCTTTGGGTGATGGCGCCTCGAGCGAAGGCGAATTCTGGGAGTCGCTGAATTATGCTTGCGGCCGTAGGCTTCCCGTCCTTTACGTCGTCCAAGACAATGGCTACGCTATCTCCGTTCCCGTCGACGTGCAGACTGCCGGGGGCAAGATTTCCGGCTTGGTCCGCAGCTTTCCCCATCTGCTGACGCTCGAATGCGACGGCACGGATTTCCCCGAGAGTTACGAGGCGGCGGGCAAGGCGGCGGAATACGTACGTCGGCGCAAAGGGCCGGCGCTCGTTCACGCGCACGTGGTGCGCCCATATTCTCATTCGCTCTCCGACGACGAGCGGCTCTATAAGCCGGAGGAGGTACGTCAGCAGGAAGCGAAGCGTGACCCTGTAACCCGCCTCGCCCGTCTCCTGGCGGAGGAAAAGGGAGTCACGGAAAGAGAGTTGAAGGAAATCGAGGCGGCGGTCGAGCATGAAGTCCGCGAGGCTGCCGACCGCGCCCTGGCGGCCGAGGCAGTCTCGGCGAAAACCGTTCTTCAATATGTTTACTCCCCCGGTGTGGATCCCACTTCCGAGCACTTTGATCATCCGCCGAAGTTTCACGGCGAGCCCAAGACCATGGTGGATCTCATCAATATTTGCTTGAAGGATGAGATGGCTCGCGATCCGCGCATCCTGGTTTTCGGCGAGGACGTTGCCGATTGCAGCCATGAAGGCGATTTGACCAAGGTGAAAGGCAAGGGCGGGGTTTTCAAAGTCACCCATGGCTTGCAAAGGCAATTCGGCAGCACGCGTTGCTTCAACTCGACGCTGGCGGAGGCAAGTATTGTAGGTCGCGCGATCGGAATGGCCACCCGGGGGCTGAAGCCGGTGGTGGAAATTCAGTTTTTCGACTACATCTGGCCGGCGATGATGCAAATCCGGGATGAGCTGACGATGCTGCGCTGGCGCTCCAACAACGCCTTTGCCTGTCCCGTGGTCATTCGCGTGCCGATTGGCGGATATCTGGCGGGGGGCGCCATCTATCACAGCCAGTCCGGCGAATCGATTTTTACCCATCTGCCGGGGCTGCGTGTGGTGATGCCGTCCACCGGTCTTGATGCCAACGGCTTGCTGCGCACGGCGATCCGCTGCGACGATCCCGTGCTGTTTCTCGAGCCCAAGCACCTGTATCGGCAGACCCACAACCGCTCGCCCTACCCCGGAAGGGATTACATGATTCCCTTCGGCAAAGCCAAGCTGGTGCGCGAGGGGACGTCGCTGACCATCGTGACTTACGGGTCGCTGGTTGTTCGCGCCGTGCAGGCCGCCAAGACTCTGGAGCAGGATGGAATAAAGCCGGAGATTCTGGACCTGCGCTCGCTGAATCCGTACGATTGGGAGCTGATTGCCGCGTCGGTGAAGAAGACCAACCGCGTTCTGGTTCTTCACGAAGATCATATTTCCTGGGGTTATGGCGCGGAGATAGCGGCCCGCATCGCCGACGAACTCTTTATGTTTCTCGATGCCCCGGTCCGCCGGCTGGCGGGCAAGGATGTCTTCATTCCTTACCATCCTGTCCAGGAAGACGCCGTGCTTCCCCAACCCGCTGATATTGTGGAGGCGGTGAGAGCGCTCGCGGCGTATTGAAGAGAAGGTTTCAGGTATCAGGTGTCAGGTATCAGGTAAGGGTAGCGCGGACCTGTTCTGTAGGTCCGCGGCTCGTCCTCTAGGGGGAAGGAAAAGCCGCGGACCTACAGAACAGGTCCGCGCTACGCCTACTCGCTCGGGGCCGCAGATACAACACGAAAGGGATTACCCGATTCCGAGCTCATCGATCTTCTCAAGCGGTGTTCCACATTTGCGGCAGATGACCGCGCCGCAGTCTCCGCACACCAGAGGCTCTGAAACTTCGGCTTCGCAAGTAGGACAGTAAAGAGATTCGCGCTCGTCATTCTTCAATTCTGCCATTCGTATCCCCGAAAAAGATCCATCATGCCGACAGCTTTTTCCGCAAAGCTTTGATGGAGTGCGGTCCGCCAGCCTACGGACTGCCGTTTTCCTCCACGCGAGCTTGCTCGCCGACTGCTTTTGTAGCGCCGGGCCTTAGCCCGGCATGTGCCGCCCTAAAGGAGGGCGCTACGAAAGCCCGTGCTGAACCAAAGTTCAGCGCTACCGACCCGCCAGTAAACTGGCTGATAAAACAGAGGAAGCCACTCCGTCCAGTCGCCCCAAAGCTCGGTCAGCTTCTGAAAGCAAGCGGACCAGTTCCTCATCCATCCGGATTGGCGGTTCGGGCGGCAGGGGGGAGGATATGAATGCCAAATAGCCGGTCGGTTGTTTCAGGTATTGGCCTGCTCGCATCATAAGAACCACCCTATAAGCCGCTTATTGAAGTTAAGTGAAATAAGGGTTCACAAGCTTGGCCGTTATTATACTAAATGCGTTTTTCTATAACAAACTTACCCATAGCTAATCTCCTTGACCCACCCTTTCCTACTTGTCGCGGACATAGTGCCCGATTTGAATAAATCGGCGTTTCGCTGCATTTTCCTCTTGTAGTAGATGATCTATGGGAGTATAAGGGCAGCATGCCAAAGAAAGGTTCACCTCCGCTGGAAGGCGAGCTGCTCCAGGGCACGCTCGACCTGTTGATTCTGCAAACGCTGGTATTGGGCCCCGGGCACGGGCACACCATCGCCTACGCCATCGAACACCGCTCGGAAGATGTCCTGCAAGTCGAGCACGGGTCGCTTTATCCGGCCCTGCACCGCCTGGAGGACCGCGGGTGGATCGCCTCGTTCTGGGGGACTTCGGAAAATAACCGCCGGGCGCGCTACTACCGGCTGACGCCCGCGGGCCGCAAACAATTGGCCCAGCAGACCAGCCGCTGGGATGAACTGGTGCGTGCCATCAACCGCGTGCTGCGCCCGGCCGAGGAGTGAGTAAAGGCAGTAGGCAGTGGCGAGTAGTCAGTTGTCAGTCTTCCGTTCTCAGAGAACCTTCATTCGGTCTCCGTTTGTTACGGAAGACTGACGACTGAGAACTGAATGCTGAGGACTCACGTCGCAAAGCAGGACGGAGTAAATCATGAGTTGGACACGATTCTTTTGCCGCCGCTACTGGGATGAGGAGCGGGCGCGCGAGCTGGACGCGTATCTCGAAGCCGAGACCGACGAGAACATGGCCCGCGGCATGTCGCCGGAAGAGGCGCGGTATGCCGCGCACCGCAAGCTCGGCAACACCATGCTCATCCGAGAGGAGATCTATTGCATGAACAGCCTGGGCTGGCTCGAAACCCTTGGGCAGGACCTGCGCTACGGCCTCCGCATGCTGGCGAAGCACCCTGGTTTCACGGTCGTGGCGCTGGTCACCCTGGCCTTTGGGATCGGAGTCAATACCACGATTTTTAGCCTGGTGAATACGGTTGTCCTGCACCCTTTGCCCTACCCGCAAGCCGATCGGCTGGCACGGATCGACTCGACGCGCGCAGCTTCCATGTCTCCTGACGTGGAAGGGGACATTCGGAAGCAAAGCCGTACGTTCGACTCACTCGGCAGTTGCTCTTTCAATCCGATCAGCGTGATGTTGAGCGGCGCAGGGAAGGCAACGCGCTTGAGAGAGGTGGATGTTTCTCCTGAAGTTTTCGCGGTGCTCGGTGTCCCTCCTCTGCTCGGGCGAACCTTCCTGCCCGATGAAGCCATGCCGGACGGCGGCCAAGTTGTGGTTCTGAGCTACGCGGCCTGGCGAAAGTACTTCAATTCCGACCGCGGAGTAATTGGGAGAACGATCAATCTGAGTGGCAAAACCCACACGGTGGTCGGCGTGATGCCGCCCGGATTCAGTTTCCCCAGCCGGCTGGTGGATGTCTGGCTCCCGCCCAGTTCGACCCTCTCTGCGGCGTCGAAGCAAATGGCCGGCATCGAAATCGGCGTCGGCCGGCTCCGGCCGGGCGTGAGCACAAGCCAGGCGCAAGCGGAGCTGAACGTCATCGCCGAGCATCTCGGGTGGCAGTCCATGACGGGCGAAAAACTGGATTTGCGCGTGGCGTCTCTGCAAGAGCAAACCGTGGGGCCGGTGAAGAAACCCGTGTTGATCCTGCTGGGCGCGGTCGGGTTGGTGCTCTTGCTTGCCTGTTCAAACATCGCGAACCTGTTGATGGCCAGAAACGCGCGCCGGCGGCGGGAAATGGCGGTGTGCGCGGCGCTGGGAGCTTCTCGCCTTCGCCTCATGCGCCAACTGCTGACTGAAAGCCTACTTTTGGCATTCCTGGGCGGCTGCCTTGGTCTGGTCGCGGCGCTGGGCGGCATCCACCTCGTGCGGATACTCGCACCTCCCCGGCTTCCCCGCCTCGAGGATGTCAGGATCGACAGGTGGGTGCTTGCATTCACGCTCGTGGCTTCTCTGCTCACCGGAATGGCGTTTGGGATTCTACCTGCCTTTGCGGCCTCTAAACCCGACTTGATCGAGTCGCTGAAGGAAGGAAGCATGGCGTCAAGAGCGGCGTTGGGGCCTGCGCGCCTCCTTAAGACGCAAGGTGCGCTTACGGCCTGCCAAGTGGCCCTGGCCACCATCCTGCTGATCGGAGCGGTGCTGGTGGTGCGCAGCCTGTCGCACCTGATGAGTGTGTGCCTGGGTTTTGACCCCCAGCGCCTGCTGGTGGTTGAGTTGAACGACCTTGACACCATGCGTCTTAGTAGTAGAGACGCAATGACGCTTTTCTATCAAAGAGTTTTGGATGAAGTGAACGCGCTCCCGGGGGTTGAGTCGGCGGCTCTCGTAGGCGCGCCTCCAATGTCCAGAGGAGGGTTAATAACGTACGTTTACAGAGAAGGTGAGGCAGTAGTGCCCAGTTCGCATGAGGGCGTCGAGCGTGATCTTCAACTCCTTCAGGCTGGAGATTCGCGCACGCGCCTCACTCTTATCCAATTTGTTAGCCCTCGCTACTTTGCCACCATGAAAATTTCTGTTTTGCGCGGTCGCGCCTTTACGGAGGCTGACCGCTATGGCTCTCCCCCCGTGGCCATATTGAACGAAAGCCTGGCCCACCGCTTATGGCCCAATGGTAATGCCATCGGTAGGAAGCTCAAAGTGCAATGGAGGGATAGCCCGTGGTGCGACATCGTGGGCGTGGTTGGCGACTCCCGGGATGACAGCCCAGAAAAGGAGCCCGGCCCGGAGGTTTACCGTCCCAACCTTCAAGCGCGCGACCTGCAAGGCGCGTTAGTCGTCCGCACCATCGTTCCCCCGCAACGCTTGAGTGGCGCCATTATCAATCGAATCTGGTCTGCCGACCGGGACCAGGGCGTGGACTCCGTGATGACAATAGATGAGATTCTTTCACAGTCGGTAATAGCGCCGCGCTTCCATGCCGCCTTGTTCAGCTTTTTCGCGTTCCTGGCGCTGCTCATGGCGAGCGTCGGCGTCTATGGCGTGGTTTCTTACTCGGTCAGCCAGCGGACACATGAAATAGGGATCCGCATGGCGCTCGGCGCAAAGTCCAGCGACATTCTCAGGCTCGTCATCGGGCAGCAGATGATGATGACGCTGCTCGGGGTAGCAGTCGGCTTGGGCGTCGCCTTTGGCCTTACCCGCATGATTTCGAGCATGCTCTATGGCGTGGCGCCGAACGATTTGAGCACATTCGTGGGCGTGCCCATTGTCCTTGGGATGGCCGCCCTGGCAGCGTCGTACATCCCGGCGCGCCGAGCTCTTGGTGTTTATCCCTTGAACGCCTTGCGGCAGGAGTAATACGTGGGTAACGCGGACCGTGCGGACGGTTTGGAGCTGGGAAACAAAAAACTTCTGCCGCAGATGAACGCGGATGGACGCGGACAAGAGCATGCGTTGCAGAGGACGCGCACATTGCACTCCGGCGCGGGTGTTCTTGATTTCATCAGCGTTTATCCGCGTCAATCAGCGGCTTGTAACTCTTTCATGGTTTCTTATGCCACCATCCGGGATCCGCCAGACCGAACGTTCGTTCGTTCGTGATTGTTGCTTGTGAGCTTTCAATCGCCAATCATCAGTCGCCAATCCCCAATCGCAAGTGCAGGTGCCAGGTGCCAGGGGATTGCGGCGCGGGTCGGAGCTGGGTAGCGCGGGCCTACGTTCTTCAGGTTCGCGGTTCTTCTCAAGCAAAGCCGCAGACCTCAAATACGGAGGTCTGCGCTACACGTGCCGATAACTGATAACTGAGAACTGATGGCTGAAAGCTGACAATTGAGAGCTACCTATGATTTGGACTCGATTCTTTCGCCGCCGCTATTGGGATGAGGAGCGGGCGCGTGAGCTCGGAGCGTATCTTGAAGCCGAGACCGAGGAGAACATCGCCCGGGGCATGTCGCCGGAAGAAGCCCGCCACGCCGCGCACCGCAAGCTCGGCAACACCACGCTGATCCGTGAGGATATCTATCACATGAACAGCCTCGGCTGGCTGGAAACCCTCTGGCAAGATCTCCGCTACGGCCTGCGCACACTGGTGAAGAATCCGGGCTTCACATTGGTGGCGGTGCTGACACTGGCGCTCGGCACCGGGGCCAGCACCGCCATTTTCACTGTCGTCAATTCTGTGTTGCTCCAGCCTCTTCCCTATCCCCATCCTGATCAGCTTTTCTTGATCCAATCAGGTGCGCCAGGTCGGGGCTTCGGCGCGCTCACCGACGTCGAGTACGGAGAGTATGAGAAGCAGAGCCGAGCCTTCGAGCACCTCGCCGCGTTCAGTGCGGGAATCGCCAATCTCACCGGCGCTGGTGAGCCTGTGGTGGTGCGCCGTTGCGAGGTCACGGCGGGTTTCTGGCCGATCCTGGGGGTCGCTCCCGCGCTGGGACGAACCTTTTTCCCTGGAGATGAGAAGGGCCCTGGCCGGGACGGTGTGGTGCTAAGCGACCGCGTTTGGCGTGGGCAGTTTCATGCCGATCCGGGAATCATCGGGAAAAGCCTGACTCTGGACGGGACCGCTCGCACTGTCGTGGGAGTGATGCCTGCCGGCTTTGCCTTTCCCTCTGAGCAAGGCGTCTGGTCGCTGGCATCTCTCGATCCACTGAAGTTCAAGCTCGCGCGGCAGGCAGTCCTGGGGCGTTTGAGGCCTGGCATCAGCACGCGGCAAGCCCAGGCCGAGATGGACGTCATTTCCCGCCAACTTTTTCCGATTAAGGAGCGTGGGCAAACCCTGCGCCTATTTCCCCTGCACGCATATGTAGTGGGTGATGTGGGGCGCTCTCTCCTCGTGCTTCTGGGCGCGGTGGGATTCATCCTGCTGATTGCGTGCGCTAATGTTGCCAACTTGCTTCTCGCGAGGGGCCTCGGCCGCCGAGAGGAGATGGCAATTCGAGCCTCATTAGGCGCGGGTCGGTTGAGGCTTATCCGCCAATTGGTCAGCGAAAGTATAACGCTTTCTTTCTTCGGCGGAGCGTTAGGGTTGCTGATGGCGGCTTGGGGAGTCCATGTTTTTCTCTCATTGGTTCCACCCGGGGATATGCCTCGCGTCCCGGAGATCCATCTTGATGGGTGGGTACTGGCATTTACTGTGCTGGTTTCCTTGCTGACCGGCGTTATGTTTGGCATTGCTCCCGCCATTCACCTCTCCGGCGTGCCATTGAGCCAATCGTTACAGCAGGCAGGGTTGCAACGGGTTACGGGAAGCGGTCAACGTCTGAAGAACGCGCTGGTAGTTTCGGAACTGGCGTTCGCGCTGGTATTGCTCATCGGCGCAGGTTTGCTGATTAAGAGCTTCATCCGTCTCCGGTCGGTAAATCCCGGATTCCATCCAGAAAACGTTCTCACTATGACTGTCATCCCCCCTCAGAATTGGTCGCTGGAGCAACTGAAGAGTTTTCATCACCAGGTGGTAGAAAAACTTGAGACTCTGCCCGAAATCAGTTCTGCTGCCGCGTTGAACTGGCTCCCGTTCGGTCATGCACTTGTTAGTACGAGTGTCGGAGCGGAGGGCCAGGATATCTTAGACCAAACTGTCGCCTGCCGGGTCGGGGTGAGCCATGATTACTTCCAGACGATGGGAATTCGCCTATTGCGTGGCCGATATTTCAATCCCTGGGATAACGAGAAGGCTTCGCCGGTTGTGATTGTGAGTCGAGCGACTGCGAACCGCGTCTGGCCGGATCAGAACCCGCTCGGTAAACGAATGTACTTCAAGCCTCACCCGGGCCCGCAGGATTGGCTGACCGTTGTTGGGGTGGTTGAAGACGTGAGGCAACAGAGCCTTGCGGAATCGCCGGACCTGACCGTCTACCAGCCCTACTTGCAGGTTTCGGACCCCGTTTATCTGTCCCACATGGTCTACCTCGTTCGCACCCCGGCCAACCCTACCAGCATTGCCGCGCTCATGCGCGGACGGCTGCATGAGGTGGATAAGGACCAGCCGGCTTATGCGGTCGAGACCTTGCAGGACTTAATCAGCGGCTCAGTAGCTGAGCCCCGCTTCTATTCGAGGCTGTTAGGGATCATTTCCGCCGCCGCCCTGCTGATCGCGGCCGTCGGGATATACGGCGTAGCGGCATTTTCTGTGAGCCAGCGCACGCACGAGATTGGAATTCGCTTGGCCCTCGGGGCGGAACGAGCCCACATCTTGCGGATGGTCCTTCAGAGTAGCTTGCGTCTGATTTTGGTTGGAGTAGGGCTCGGATTGTGCGGCGGGGTCGCCGTCACACGTGTGCTCCAAACCTTCCTGTTTGAGGTGAAACCGACCGACACCGCAACCTTTGCCGCTGTCTCCGTGCTGCTAGCTGCCGTGGCACTGCTGGCTACTTATATCCCCGCCCGGCGTGCGACCAAGGTCGATCCCATGGTGGCGCTGAGGTATGAATGAAGCGATCAGCTTTCAGCTCTCAGCTAAAGACCCGGTGGGCCAGGGGGCCGTAGCTGATCGCTGAGAGCTGAACGCTCACAACTGACGATTGAGAACTGAATACTGAGGACTCAAATGATTTGGACTCGATTCTTTCGCCGCCGGTATTGGGATGAAGAGCGGGCGCGCGAGCTTGAAGCGTATCTCGAAGCCGAGACCGATGAGAACATTGCACGGGGTATGTCACCGGTAGAGGCGCGGTACGCCGCGCATCGAAAGCTCGGGAACACCACGATAATCCGCGAGGAGATCTATCACATGAACAGCCTCGGCTGGGTTGAAGCCCTCTGGCAGGACCTTCAATTTGCCGTGCGGATGCTGCGCAAGAATCCCGGTTTTACGGCGGTGGCGGTTCTGACCCTCGCGCTCGGCATCGGCGGCAATGTTGCCGTATTCAGCTTGCTCGACGCGGTCATGTTGCGCCCGCTTCCCTACTCGCAGCCAGACCGGCTGTACATGTTTTTTCCCGTTGATGTGGAGTCCCATCACGCTCAAGTTGCGTCGTCTTACCCCAATTTTCAGGACTGGCATGAACAGAGCCGCACATTCGAGGCCATGGCCGGGTACCACGAAGGGTCTTTCAACCTCACCGGCACGACAGAACCCGAACGTTTGGATGGCTTAAGTACTACGCCGGGGCTCTTTGCGTTGTTGGGGATTCCCCCGTTGTTGGGCCGCGAGTTTAGCCCCAACGACGACCCGCACGTCGTCTTGTTGAGCTACGAGTTGTGGCACAGGCGGTTCGGAGGCGACGCCGGGATCATTGGCAGGTCGATCCATTTGGAGGGCATTGCATTCACGGTGCTGGGAGTCTTACCTCCGCATTTCAGTTTTCCACCTCAACGGTGGGAAGGTATTCCGGAGGTTTTCGTGCCGGTCATTCCGAACCCCGAGCGTGGCTGGCACTATGTACGGGTGATCGGACGCCTTGCCCCCGGCATAACCGAGCAGCAGGCCAGGACGGAGATGAACGGAATCGCCGCCCGCCTCGCGCAAGCCTATCCCCGCTCGAACCGCGACCAAGGAATCCGTGTTGGCCAGCTCAGCCAATACGTCGTTTCCGATGTGCGCCAGACGGCGTGGGTCCTGCTCGGGGCTGTGGCTTTCGTGCTGCTCATCGCTTGCACCAACGTGGCCAACCTGCTGCTCTCCCAAGGAGCGACGCGGGAGCGCGAGATCGCCATCCGCACCGCTGTGGGAGCGACGCGGTCACGCATTGTACGGCAGTTGCTCACCGAAAGCCTGCTGCTGGCCGGTATGGGGGGCACCCTGGGTATCGCTTTGGCATATTGGGCGTTCCCGCTACTTGGGTCCGTCGTACCTCAGCACACCTCCTTCTTCACGCGTGTCCATGATGCCGGATTCGAGCTCAACTCCACGGTATTCGTTTTCACGGTGCTTCTGTCCGTGCTGTCGTGCGCTCTGTTCGGATTGTTGCCGGCCTGGAGATCCACCAGGCCCGCGCGGAGCTCCGGCGCGACCTTTCGCACGGGCCGCATTCGCGGCGCCCTAATCGGACTGGAAGTTGCGTTGTCCTTCGTTTTGCTGGCAGGAGCGGGCCTGATGATGAAAAGCTTGGTCCGCCTGCTGGAAACCGACGTTGGGTTCCGGACGGAACGGTTACTAACCCTGGATGTTAATCTGGCCGGCGAAAAGTACTCTTCCGCGGAGAAACAGGCGGCCTTCTATGGACAGGTGCTGCAACGGCTCGAATCCCTGCCATCCGTGGCCTCAGTTGCCGCGACCGTGGACCTGCCGTTGACGAGGTCCGAAACTAGGAACGGGTTCGAGATTCCGGGACCCTACCCGAGGCAGGGCTTGGCAGGCTATCATGCCGTGAGCCCCGACTACTTCCATACCATGGGAATACCGCTGTTGAGCGGGAGGGAGCTTTTGACCGCCGACTCCGCACGGTCACCGCTAGTCGGTGTTGTCAACCGCAGCTTGGCCCAGAGGTACTGGCCGGAAGAAGATCCGATTGGTAAGACCATAATAGCTTCCCGCGCCGTCGTGGTGTCGACCTCGAAAGGATCCAGTGTCGAGTTCAGGCCGCAGGAGCTCGAGATTGTTGGAGTCGTGGGTGACGTCCGGCAACTCGGGCTGGACGTGCCGCCCGACCCTGAACTTTTCATGCCGTACACTCAGTGGCCCTCGAACGAGATGGCCCTGGTGCTGCGGACCGCATCCCAACCCTCCTCTCTGATCCCTGCGGTCAAGAAAGAGATCTGGCGAGTGGACCCCGACCAGCCAGTTACCGATATTAAGACCATGGATGAACTGGTTTCCACCGAAGCGGCGGGGAGACGGTTTGTGCTGCAATTGATAGGAGTTTTTGCCGCGATCGCCCTGGTGCTGGCGGCCGTCGGGATTTACGGCGTGGTTTCTTACGGCACGCGGCAGCGGACGCATGAAATCAGCATCCGCATGGCCCTCGGCGCCCGAGTGCACCAGATTCTGTGGTTGGTTGCTGGCCAAAACGCTAAGTGGCTCCTGATCGGAATCACGACCGGCGTTGCCAGCGCTCTTGCTCTGACGCGACTCCTGGCCGCATACCTCTATGCGGTTCGGCCCACCGACCCGCTGACCTTTATTGCTGTTTCGTTGCTCCTGTTCGCGGTGGCCATGATTGCCGTTTATATCCCCGCCCGCCGCGCGACCAAGGTCGATCCCATGGTGGCGCTGCGGTATGAGTAGAGCAGTGGATAGTGGCGAGTGGTTAGCGGGTCGTTGTCCGTTTTCAGTTCTCAGATAACCTCATCGCGGAGTTCGTAACTGAAAACTGACGACTGAGAACTGAATACAGAGGACTCACGTCGCAAAGCAAGACGGAGCAACTTATGAGCTTGAGTCGATTCTTTCACCGCCGCTATTGGGATGAAGAGCGAGCGCGCGAGCTGGACGCGTATCTCGAAGCCGAGACGGATGAGAACATCACCCGCGGCATGTCGCCGGAGGAGGCGCGCTATGCTGCCCACAGGAAGCTCGGCAACACCACGCTGATTCGTGAGGAGATCTATCACATGAACAGCCTTGGCTGGCTCGAAACCCTCTGGCAGGATCTCCGCTTTGGCGTGCGGATGCTGTGCAAGAATCCGGGCTTCACCGCGGTGGCCGTGCTGACACTGGCTCTGGGAATCGGGGCCAATACCACAATTTTCAGTGTCACCAATGCGCTCTTGCTCCAGCCGCCCGCCGGGATTGAACGGCCTGATCAACTTGTGCTGTTATTCCGCCGCTTGGCTCACAACCGAGTGGAGATGAATGTCTCCTATCCAAACTTCAGTGACTGGCGCGATCAGAACCGAGTCTTTTCCGGGCTCGCGGCTTACAAGACCATTTGGCTGGGGCTTAGCGCCGAAGGCGGGAGCGGGCGCGTTCAAGGTGCAATGGTCTCCGGGAACTACTTTGACGTTCTGCGCGTCAGGCCCGCTTTGGGCCGCACCCTCTTGCCGGAAGACGACCGGACCCCCGGTGCCTATCCCGTAGCCGTGGTGAGTTACGGGCTCTGGCAACGCCACTTTGGGTCTGACCCTGGAACAGTGGGAAGAGAGATTCGAATAAATGGGCATGCCTTCACGGTGGTCGGCGTCGCACCCAAAGGGTTCAAGGGTACAGTCGTAGGAGAGCTGCCCGAAATCTGGGTGCCCATGATGATGGAAGGGCAAGTGACGCCGCAGGATTGGCAAGGATGGATGGGTAAACGAAACTGGAGCATGATCCAAGTTATTGGCCGCATCAAGCCGGGTGTCAGTCTGGAGCAAGTGCAGGCCAACGTGGACACCGTGGCGCGTCAGCTCGAGCACGCTTACCCCAAGGAAAACAAGGGCGTGGGGATAGCCCTGCTCCCCAAAATCACCCTTTATCCATGGGACCGGGTGAAGGTCGTCCAGTTCGGCGCACTGCTTACCGCAGTCGTCGGCTTGGTCCTGCTCATCGCCTGCGCGAACGTAGCCAGTTTGCTGCTGGCGCGAGCCGCGGGACGGCAGAAAGAGATCGCCCTGCGTCTGACCCTCGGCGCCAGCCGCGCCCGAGTTATCTATCAACTCCTCACGGAAAGCGTGCTGCTGGCTTTGATGGGTGGCGCCATCGGTCTGCTGTTCGCCAACTGGGCGGCGCATATCCTTTCCAAACTCGCTGCCGGCGCGACCTTTCTTCCTGTAAGCGATTTCGGTCCCGATGGGCGCGTGCTCGGTTTCACCGTGCTCTTGTCTTTCCTGGCGGGTGTCGCGTTTGGCTCAGCACCCGCATGGCAGACCTCTTTCGTCGACCCATCTCCCGCACTCAAGGAGGCAGCCGCTACCCTCGGGTCCCAAAGAGCGCGTCTCCAGGGAGTACTGGTAATCGCGCAGATTGCCGTTTCGTTGGTCCTGTTAACCGGCGCTGGGCTGCTTGTGAAGACCTTGCGAAACTATCTTGCCATTAATCCCGGTTTCGACATGAAGAACATTCTGGATGTCTCGATCGATCTTCGCCTGGCGGATTACACCGAGACCCAAGGCAGATTGTTTTGTCAGCGCCTTTTGGAGGGCATACGAGCTCTTCCCGGAGTCGAATCGGCAAGCTTGGCGGATGGCGCCCCCATCGCGGGCGGGACTAATGAGACGACGGTCATGGACTACGGGCGCGGGCGTATCGCCGGCGAGTTCGACCTCCCGGTTAGGCTGGTGATCGTGGCGCCCGAGTATTTCCGTACCTTGGGAATTCGCCTCGTCGCAGGACGCGACTTTTCCGATCATGACACCGCGCAAGGCCCCTGGGTCACCATTATCAATGAAACCATGGCGGAACGGCTCTGGCCGGGCGAGAACGCTGTCGGCAGGCGGTTTGCAACGTCCCAATCGGGACAGCCTTATTTCCAAGTGGTGGGCGTGGCCAAAGACGCACGCCTCGAAGCTCTGCGGGGGGCTCCCGAACTTGCTATGTTCGTGCCGTTTGGCCAGCAATACCAACCGAGCATGACCTTGCTGGTGCGTACAGTCACGGACCCTATGGGTTTGCTGCCCGCCATTCGGGGCGAGGTGCAATCTCTGGACAAAAACCTCCCCGTCTTCGACGTCACGACGCTGCGTGCGGCAGTGGCAACGACCCTCAACCAGCAGCAGCTTTATGCAATGCTTGTCGGCAGCTTCGCATTAGTGGCCCTCCTACTCGCTGCGACTGGAATTTATGGCGTGATTTCGTACTCGGTCGCCCGGCGCACGCATGAAATGGGGATTCGCACGGCCCTCGGGGCTGAGCGGAGCGATGTGCTCAAGCTGGTGGTCGGGCAAGGGATGCTTCTGACGCTGAGCGGGCTGGCGGCGGGATTGCCCGCAGCTCTAGGTCTCGCGCGCCTCCTGAAAAGCCTGCTTTATGGAGTGGAACCGAATGACGTGCCGACTTTCGTTCTGGGGGCTCTTGCCTTATGGAGCATCGCGCTCCTGGCCAGTTACATCCCGGCGCGCCGGGCGATCAAGGTCGATCCCATCGTGGCGCTGAGGCATGAGTAAGGCAGTGGATAGTGGTGAGTGGTTAGCGGTGGCACAGGCACTCCTGCCTGTGCACAAGGTTTGATGCAAACCTTTGCATAGAGCACAGGCAGGAGTGCCTGTGTCACCACGAGGACTGATATGAGCTGGACTCGATTCTTTCGGCGCAGGTATTGGGATCAGGAACGCGCACACGAACTTGATGCATACCTCGAAGCCGAGACCGATGAGAACATCGCGCGCGGCATGTCGCCGGGAGAGGCCCGTTACGCCGCGCACCGCAAGCTCGGCAACACCACGCTAATTCGTGAGGAGATCTATCACATGAACAGCTTCGATTGGCTCGAAACCCTCTGGCAAGATCTCCGCTTCGCCCTGCGGATACTGCGCAAGAATCCCGGATTCACGGCCGTGGCGGTGATCACGCTGGCGTTGGGAATTGGCGCGAATACGGCGATGTTCAGCGTTGTCTACGCTGTGCTGCTGCGCCCCTTGCCATTTAAGGATTCGGGGCGGCTGGTGATGGTCTGGGCCACATGGGCGAAACGCGGGGAGCAGCGCATAAACGTGTCACCGGCGGACTTCGCCGACTGGAAGGAACAAAGCCAGACGCTCGAGCAGATGATGGCGATGTGGACGAGCGGGGGCTTGATAACGATCAATGGAGAACCCGCGGCGATTCCTGCCATGCGCGTGAGCAGCGACTTCTTTGATGGCCTGGGCGTCCGACCGGCTCGTGGCCGCACATTCTCTCCGGAAGAACAAGCGCGTAAGGGATACAGGGTTGTCATTCTCAGTGATTCGTTTTGGCGCCGGCTGGGCGGCGACCCCGCCCTGATTGGCAAGACGATCCAGATAAACCGCGAACCCTGGACGGTGATTGGAGTGATGCCGCCCGGATTCGATTTCCCGTCAATGGACGATGCGTGGTTTCCTCTGCCCCAAGATGCCCTGGAAGGACAACAACGGGGAGACGGCAACCTGCAGGTGATAGCCAAACTGAAGCCGGGCGTAAGTATTGCTCAAGCCCGAAGCGAAATGTACACTATCGCCGCCCGCCTGCGCCAGGTGTACCCGAAGGAAAATGGCGACATCGGAACCGGGGCGAACGTAGTTTCTCTCCAGGAGCAGACGGTTGGGGAAGTCCGACGCGCGCTTCTAGTGTTGCTCGCCGCAGTTGCTTGTCTGCTGCTCATCGCCTGTGCCAACGTGGCCAACCTGATGCTGGCGCGGGCGGCGGGGCGCCAGCGGGAGTTTGCTTTACGGCGCACTCTAGGCGCCAGCCGGTGGCGGGTGATCCGTTATGTTCTGGCAGAGAGTACGTTGTTGGCGATGGCAGGGGGAGGGCTCGGAGTGGCGGCGGCGTATTGGAGCGTGCGTGCGTTCGTGGCCTTGGATCCCGTCAAACTCCCCCGCATTCAGGAGGTCGCGGTCAATCCGAGCATATTGCTCTTCACTCTGTTGGTGGCGGTCTCGACGGGGGTGCTGTGCGGCGTGGCGCCCGCGCTGCGTTTCTCACGGCCGGACCTGAACGAAACGCTGAAGGAGGGCTCGGAGCGGCTGGGCAGCCAACCCTCGCGCACACGGGTTCGCGGCGTGCTGGCGATCGCGCAGATTGCAATGTCGCTGATGCTCTTGACGAGCGCGGGTTTGTTGATGGGCAGCTTCGTACGACGCGTCACCGTGCCCCTGGGATTCCGGCCGGAAGGCGTTTTGGCCGTCGAGCTTCCCTGGAACGTTAACCCGAAAATCGATGAACTGCTAGAACGTCTGCGCGCTTTGCCCGGTGTGCAATCCGCTGGCGCGGCCACGACCTTTCCCCATGACTTGCCCGGTTCTTGGGGACCGCTGGAGATTGAAGGCCACCCCCTGACACTCGAGCAGCAACCGAACGCAGGCGTCACAGCTATCACCTCCGATTATTTCCGCGCCGCCGGCATGACCCTTCTCAGTGGCCGCTTTATCGCCGCTCGTGATACGGCCACCGCGCCGCCCGTCGCAGTGATCAATGAGGCGCTGGCCCACCGCTGTTTTCCGGGGCAGGATCCCGTAGGTAGGCACATTCGGCGTGGGGACAAAACTTGGTACACCGTGGTCGGCATCGTTGGCAACATGAAGGGATTCGGCGTGGATGGCGATCCCATGCCGAACATCTACTTCTCCCGCAAGCAAACCGATTGGAACAACGGTGTGTGTGTCGTTATCAGGACAGCGGTGCCGCCGTCCAGCCTGGCTTCCACGGTTCGCAAGGAGATTCGTTATTGGAACAAAAACATAGTGATCGGCAAGCTTGCGCCAGTCGAAGATTTGCTCGCGGAGTCGGTCACCGCCCCACGCTTTTACATGCTATTGGTGCTGGCGTTTGCCGCCTTCGCCATCACGCTTGCCGCAGTGGGATTGTACGGTCTCCTCAACTACTCGGTGGCCCACCGCACTCATGAATTCGGAGTGCGCATGGCGCTCGGTGCGGAAAGACAGGATGTTCTCGTTTTGGTGCTGCGCCAAGGCTTAGCGCTGATCCTAACCGGGATTGTGTTGGGGGCAGTGGGTGCATGGTCGTCGACCGGCGCTTTGGAGAGCATGCTCTTCCAAGTGCACGCCCGGGACTCTGCAACCTTCGTCAGCGCATGCCTCGTTTTGATCGCAGTCGGACTCTTAGCCTGTTACGTCCCAGCGCGACGCGCCACCAAAGTGGATCCCATGGTGGCGCTGCGGCATGAGTGAGGCAGTGGTCGGTGGTTGGTGGATAGTGATTAGTGGATGGCAGTTAGTGGTGGCACAGGCACTCCTGCCTGTGCACAAGGTTTGATGCAACCCTTTGCATAGAGCAAAGGCAGGGGTGCCTGTGCCACCGCGCCGTTAGCTGAATACCGAGGACTCAAATGAGCTGGACTCGATTCTTTCGCCGCCGGCATTGGGATGAAGAGCGAGCGCGCGAGCTCGAAGCGTATCTCGAAGCCGAGACGGACGAGAACATTGCCCGAGGTATGTCGCCGGAAGAGGCGCGCTACGCCGCGCATCGCAAGCTTGGCAACACCACCTTGATCCGAGAGGAGATCTATAACATGAACAGCCTTGGTTGGCTCGAAACGCTTTGGCAGGATCTCCGCTTCGCCTTGCGGATGCTCCGCAAGAATCCCGGCTTCACGGCCGTGGCCGTGCTTTCCTTAGCGCTGGGCATCAGTGCCAATTCCGCGATTTTCAGCATCGTCGATAGCGATCTTCTCCGGCCATGGCCGGTCAGGGATCCCGCGCGCTTGGCCATGATCACCACCACCGATTTTGGCCATATTTCGTATCCCGATTATCTTGACATTCGCCAGCAAGCCGACGCTTTTTCCGACGTGGTGGCCTATGGCTACCGCGGAGGTTTCATCAGCGGCGGGGCTCAGCGACCGGGCCAAGAGTTAAGCGTCGAAGTCGTCTCGCAGAACTACTTCGCGGCACTGGGCGTAAAGGCCCTACGGGGCCGCACTTTTTCACCGCAGCCCGAGCAGGCTGCCGCCGAGGGCCACTTCGTTTTAGTGAGCGACCATCTCTGGCAGCACTATTTTGGCGGCGATCCCTCTATGCCCGGCAAAATCGTCCTCCTCGACGGGAGGGAATTCACGGTGATCGGTATCACTCCCCAGGACTTTTGCGGGTTACGACACGAAGGTGCTCCCGACATCTGGCTCACCAAGGAGGGCTGGGAGACGATGGTTCCCGGTGAGGACCGTTGGGATGCTGCCCGCGACAACCGCTGGTTTGAGGTAGCCGGGCATCTTCGCTCCAACACTCAAATCAGTGAGGCACGTGCGCAACTTCAGACACTCGCGCAACGCCTGGCGCTAGCTTTTCCTGCTACTAACCATGACGTTAAATTCCTCGCCCGGCCTGCTTCCGAGTGGACGTACCAAAGAATGCAAACGGGAATCTACATGATGGCGATGGTGGGCTTGGTTCTACTCATCTGCTGCGCGAATGTCGCCAATCTGCTTTTAGCGCAAACCGAGCGGAGACAGCGCGAAATCGCCATGCGCCGGGCGTTAGGAGCGGGACGGCGCCGGCTGGTCGGCCAACTTTTCACCGAAGGGCTTCTCCTGTCCGTGGCGGGAGGTGCCCTGGGGGTCATGCTGGCAGCGTGGCTTCTAAGGCTGGGGCCCGCCCTCGTACCGGGCCTGGCGGATATGAACCTCAAGCTCGACGGCCGGGTGCTGCTGTTCACCTCGGCTATTTCGCTCCTCTCGGCTCTAATCTTTGGACTCGCGCCGACGCTTCGTGCCGTGAAGGGCGATTTGAGTGCTGCCCTCAAAGGTGAAAAAGGGGAACACGCGACGGGGCGGCTGCCGCTTCAGAGTTTGTTCGTGTGCGGCGAAATTGCGCTCTCCGTGGTCCTCCTGACCGGCTCGGCACTGCTGTTACGCAGCTTGCTGTACAGTCAGCGCATCAATCTCGGATTTGACCCCAAGAAGAATGTGGTGATGCTTTCCGTGGCCCCGCCCATGCTGTATGGCTACAAGCAAGCCCAAGCCGCCGCTCTTTATCCTGCCTTGGCCGCACGAGTGGAATCCGTGCCCGGGGTCGTGCGTGCCAGCTATGCTCGGCGGGCTCCCATGACGGAAGCCGAAGGAGGAGAAAGACAGGCGGTGGTAATTCCCGGAGTGCAGCCGCCTCCCGGAACCGATCATTTCGAGATTCGCTATAACGTTGTTGCCCCGAAGTTCTTCGCGACAGTGGGCGCGCGGATCGAAAAGGGGCGGGACTTCAACCAATTCGATTTGCCTTCCACAGCCCCTGTCGTCATCATCAATGACGCCCTGGCACAACGATTCTGGCCCGGACAGAACCCCCTGGGAAGATCACTCCAGATTGACAAAAAGGACTATCAGATTGTCGGGGTTGTGGAGGCAGGAAGATATGTCAGGCTTCACGAAACAATCCAACCTTACCTCTACCTTCCTTTCACGCAGGTGTTCTCGTTCGAGTGCGTGCTGTTTGTGGAAACAGCCGGTGATCCCCGGTCCTCCCTCCCTACTATCCTGAAAGAAACGGCGGCTGTCGATAATCATCTACCCATCGTCAATGCGGTGACCTTCAAAGACTACATGCAGGAGGTCTTGTCGGAGGAGCGCTCAAGGACAGAGCTGCTTGCGAGCCTCGGCATCCTGGGAATCTTCCTGGCCGCAGTGGGGCTGTATGCGACGGTGGCTTACCACGTCAGCCGCCGCTCACATGAGATCGGGATTCGAATGGCGCTTGGGGCCCGGCGCAACGATGTTATGAAACTTGTCTTGCGTCAGGGCCTGCGCCTCGGGGAAATAGGCGCGGTCATTGGATTGATCGGCGCTTTGGCGGCGTCCCGGCTGATGTCCGAGTTCATTTACGGCGTCCCGCTTTTGGATCCACTGAGTTACTTGGCCGCGATCCTGACCGCCGTCAGCGTGGCTTTATTGGCGTCGTATCTTCCCGCACGCTGCGCGACCAGGGTCGATCCCATGGTGGCGCTGAGGCACGAGTAGAGCAGTGGCTAGTGAATAGTGGCTAGGTGGCGCGGGTACTCCTTCCTGTGCCGGAGTTTGATGCCGACCTTTGCATAGAGCACAGGCGGGAGTGCCTGTGCCTCGAGTTTCTAGATTTCCTGCTCAGCACCACCCCATCGCCAAGGGCGTCGCCCCTCCTCATCCGTGGAGGGGAGCCTTTGCGAAGTCCCTTCCGGGATCAGGAGGGGAGGCGCGGGCGCGCCGGGGAGGAGGGGAAGGGGGGCAAGTACCCTTTTCTTTGGTGGGGAGAAGGGTAGGACTGCGGCATGGGCAGAGTGTGGCGAGTGGATGTCGGCGAGATGGTGTACCACGCTCTAAACCGGGCGAATTTCCGCTCGCGGCTCTTCGGCGCGAGGCGCATTATGAAGATTTTCTCGGTATCGTGCAGGAGACTCTCGATTTCGTGCCCATGCGCATCCTGGCTTACTGCCAGATGCCCAACCATTGGCACCTGGCGCTGTATCCCCGAGCGGATAGGATCCTCCCGTCCCTCTCACCTCACTATTTTCTTGACAAAGCCTAGGCAGGTGGTATACTAAACTTGGTTGACTGTGCTTTCGGACGAAAGGGCACTGCGCATGCCGAGCTGGCAAGAATCTAACCTCCGCCCGTCGCGGCGGCTCGTTGACACCCCAAAGACAAAAAGTCACAAATCAGGCGCTCCGCACAAAAAAGATGTTATTTTTTTACGTTCGAAGCCGGAATGTGTATGAAAACAAAGGAAATTACGACGAAATGCCCGAATAAAAATCGGACATTTATGTCTAACTTTCGGACATTTACGTCGAACTGACACGGATTTTGCAGAATTTCGCGGCTTTTTTGGGTCTAAATGGACGTTCGAATCCGCACAGAGAGCGAGGTTTCCGTCCGATAACTGGAGGTTGGTTTGGTTGCCGGTGTTGCTCTTGCAAAACCCCTGATTCCCGTGGCGCCCACGCTCTCAGCTTGCCCAGATCGTGGACGCCACTCACATCAGCGATTGCATCACCTGATCGAGGACTTCCTTGGGCGGGCGCACTTTGGATTCCGGGAGGGTTGCCAGCGGTTCGTCCAGCACATTCAACTGGTCGATAAAATTTGCCCGCTTCGGGTCAACGTAGAAGAGCCCGGTCACGATCTCGCCCTTGTCGTGCGACTCGGTGAGCATCTGCAAGGCAGCGCCCTTGTTGGTGGGGTCGTAGTCCGTGGTGATCTTGCGCAGCAGCACTTGCGAACCGTCATGCAGTGTAATGCTCGTGGTAGTTCCCGGATCGTAGTCTATGGAAATGTCTTCGAAAAAGGGAATGAAGCTCACGTCGGCAACGGGTTCGTCGTGGTCCTTGACGTAGCTGTACGACTTGGTCGAGCCTTCGTGGTCATTAAAGGTAACGCAGGGCGAAATAACATCAAGCATCGAGGTCCCATTGTGAGCGATTGCGCCCTTGATGAGCGCCAGCAATTGCCGCTTGTCGCCGGAGAAGGATCGGGCAACATAGGTGGCGCCGAGTTGAATGGCCAGCGCGCAGGTGTCGATGGGTGGCAGGTCATTAATCACACCGGTCTTGAGCTTCGAACCGAGGTCGGCGGTGGCGGAAAATTGGCCCTTTGTCAGCCCGTAGCAGCCATTGTCTTCAATGATGTAAATAAGGGGTAGGTTGCGGCGCATCAGGTGTACGAACTGCCCGATGCCGATGGAGGCGGTGTCGCCATCGCCGCTCACTCCTATGGCGACGAGATGGCGGTTGGCCAATAAGGCGCCAGTGGCCACGGAAGGCATGCGCCCATGGACCGCGTTCACGCCGTAGGCGCTATTCAGGAAGTAGGCTGGGCTTTTGGACGAGCAGCCAATTCCGGAAAGTTTGGCGACCCGATGGGGTTCAACGCCCATTTCGTAGCAGGCTTCAATGATGCGCTCGGAAATCGCGTTATGGCCACAGCCCGCGCAGAGGGTGCTCTTATTGCCCTTGTATTGAGCCATCTCCAAGCCGATGCGGTTGGTCTTGGCGGAGGGTGAGGAAGGAACGGTGGTGGTCGCCATGTTAGTTTGCAGCCTCCTGGGAAGCAATTTCGTCGGTTACAGTGCGCGCGTCTAGGGGTAAGCCGTCATAGTGGCGGACGCTGCGGAGTTTCGCGATCTCCTCCGCGCTCGATTCCAGCCGCAGCAAGCCGAGCATCTGGCCATCGCGGTTTTGATCGACCACGTACACACGCTGGTAGCGGTTAATAAAGTCGTGAACTTCCTGCGCAAAGGGGAACGCCCGCAAGCGGCAGTAGCCGGCGTCGATGTCGTTCTCGCGCCGCAATTGGTCGAGGCTTTCCACAATGGCCCAGTGGCTGGTGCCGTAAGCTATGATGCCAACTTCGGGTTTCTCCGCGTCCACAATGATGGGGCCGGGAACTTTGTGGCGAGCGGTTTCAAACTTGTGGGCCAGACGGTCCACGTTGTTCACGTAAACGTCGGGCCTCTCGCTATAGATGGCTTTTTCATTATGGCCGCTGCCGCGCGCAAACCAACCGGCCAAGCGGTCGGGCGTCCCGGGTAGAGTCCGGTAGCCGACGCCGTCGCCATCGACGTCCTTGTAGCGCTCAAAGCCCCCCATGCGGCGCACATCCTCGGCGGTCAATACTTTGCCCCGGGCGATGGGCTTGGTGGGATACTCGAAAGGATCGGACATCCAGGTATTCATGCCCAGGTCGAGGTCGCTCATGACGAAGACGGGTGTCTGGAGGTCCTCGGCAAGATCAAACGCCTCGATGGCCATGGAGAAACATTCGCTCATCGAGCACGGCAGGAGCATGGGGTGCGCGGTGTCTCCATGGGAAAGCAGGGCAGTGGAGATGATGTCGCCTTGCGCGGTGCGCGTGGGAAGCCCCGTGGAGGGGCCGACGCGCTGGATATCGAAGATTACCGCGGGGATTTCCACGTAATATCCGAAGCCGGTAAACTCCGCCATCAGCGAAATGCCCGGTCCGGCCGTGGCGGTCATCGAACGCGCGCCTGCCCATCCTGCGCCCAGAGCCATGCCCAGCGCGGCGAGTTCATCCTCCGCCTGCACGATGGCAAATGTTGCCTTCCCGGTTTCTTTGTCGATGCGATAGCGCTTCATGTATTCGGTGAGCGTCTCGCAAACGGAGGAGGAGGGAGTAATGGGGTACCACGTTACTACCGTGACGCCGGCAAACATCGCACCCAGAGCCGTGGCGGCGTTGCCCTCAATCAGGATCTTGCCCGCGGTTTCGTTCATGCGTTCCAGGCTGTGGGGGTCCGCTTTCACCAGGTTCTTGTCGGCGAATTCATAGCCGGCCCGCGCGGCATTCCAGTTCAGTTCCGCCGCCTTCACTTTCTTGCGGAATTGCTTCTGGAGCGCCTTGCGGATTTCCTCCATCTCGATGCCCAGCAGCTTCGCCAGCACGCCATCGTAAATCATGTTGCGGACGAGCTTGCGCAAACGCGCGTCCGGGCACACCGGCGCCACCAACTGATCGAATGGCACGGGGTAGAAAATCACATCATCGCGCAGACGCTTCAAATTCAGACGTTCGTCGTAGACACACGCCGCTCCGGGCTTGAGGCCCAACACATCCTCCTCGGCCGTCTCGGGATTCATCGCCACCATATATTCGCTATCCCGGCGGCGCGCGATGTAGCCGTGTTTGGAGGCCCGGATCGTAAACCAGGTCGGTAGACCGGCAATGTTGGAGGGAAATAAGTTCTTGCCGGATACCGGAATTCCCATCTGAAAAATTGCCCGGAGCAAAACGAGATTGGCAGTTTGACTGCCCGAGCCGTTTACGGTCGCCACCTGAATGCTGAGGTCATTGATGACCTGTACTTGTCCTGCGGGTGACGCATCTTCTTTCGGCTCAACGTGAGTGGTTGCCATCGGATTCCCCTTGAATTCCCTTGAAGGATGAATAGTAGATTGGGATCTAATCCCCGCCGCGCTTTTGGAGCAAACCACGAGCCTTCAGCCGCGAGGTGCCCCCAGTGCGGTGGTGCTGCCGGGGAGAGAGGTGGATGAGCGAATAACCATCCAATCTGTCCAGAGCCCTATTCCGGACCAACTTACATCTTGCGAACGAATCAACGGACGGCTCTCCCCCGCAACGATTTCATTATATCAAACCCGACGCGCGACTTGGCCCACAAGATGCGATAGCACTCCCCAAATCGTTGTGGTAAGGATTTGTTGCGCTGAAGCTGGTACGGGAGAAGATGAAGCGCCTTAAGTTGGGAAGCTGGGAAAGGTAGCGGATGAACCGCCTCGCTACTTTCCCGTCGCCGGCTCGGGAGGTTCTGCCGGAGGCGTCCCATCCTCCCCGGCCTGGCTGCGCAGCCGGGCACGCATCGCCTCTTCCGTGGAGCGAACCATTTGCGCCCCGCGCGACGCCATCTGCTCCATCAGATCGGAACGCAGGCCAATCAAGGAGGCCACCGATTTTTCATACGTTTGCTGGAGGCCCTGCCGCAGACGAGCATCGGAATCCTGAATCATGGCTTCCATCTGTTGACGGAATTCCTCCAGGCTAATGCGAGTAAGTTCCTCCGCTTGCCCTCGCAAGATATCAAGAACAGCCTCCATCAATTGGGTAGCGCGCCGCTCAAGATCGGCGAGCCGCGGGTCGATCTGTGGGCCGACAACTGGGGCTGGCCGCGAAGGCGCCACCATGGGAGGGGTTGTGGGCGCAACCGCAGGAGGAATTGCGGGAGGGCGTGGCGGGGCAACGGGCGCAGGGGGACTGGGCGCTGCTGGGGCCACAGGCCGTGCCGGAGGTTCAGTATGAATCGTCCGCCCTTGCAACATTGTCTTGACGACGAGTTCCCAATCCGGAGGTGGATTGGGTACTCCCCATAGGTTCTGTGGTCTTATAAGCTGCACGGCAATTTCGCAGCCCGTAGCTCCCGGCTTGGTATCCCAAACCCTGACGCATACACCCTTCCCCGCCGTCCCCGCCTTGGGACATTCTATTGAGACCAGCACGCCGACCGTGATTCGATACGAGGTTCGGAGCTTGCAGCCGTGCAGATTAACGACCGAGGTTTGAGTGAACTCCCGAAACGGAGCTCCCCCAGCATCCTTGCCCGAAAGCAGCACCGTTGTGACGTAGTCAATACGGGTGCTCCTCCGATTGTTTATAGAATCTGGCTCGCTCGCTGTTTGGGGGGACGGGTTGTTTTCCATATACGACCGGCCATCCGTCAGGCGGTCGCTACCTGCTCTGTAGGCCGGATTTAGGGAACTCTGCAATCAAAGGTCCTTTCCCGGCAGACCACCAGGTCGTGGCCTAAGTTCCCAAGTTTATGATACGCATCGTATTCTACCGATTGGCGGCTCCCCGAGCAATTATTCGTTTGTAGGGTTGATGTGTCCCCGCCTTGTGACACTTTATGGCTGGGGCAAAAGGCACTCTTATGACCCATGCCGACTCTCGGGATCCCTTGAACAATAGCTAGTAGACTCATTTTCATTGATTTCGCGGGAGGTGGAAATGCCTTCCCGATACGCGCGATTGTGGCCATCCGTGTGCTCGGTTAGATGCTCGGGGAGAGTTCGTGGAGCAACTCGGCAAAGACTTCAAGGTTCTGAGTGAACCAGTGGGGCAGCGACCTTAGGAGGAATCTGATGAAGGTCAAAACATTGATTTGCAACTGCAAAGGCCTCGATCCCTTCCGTTACGCCGACATGAACTCACTGGCCTTCGAAGTTGAATCCGAATTCGATGTCTCCTACGCGGCTGTGCACCCCCAACTCTGCGCCGAGGGCGGCAATGAAATCCTCGAAGACGTGCTCCGCGCTGCCGAGGATGATCCTGACACCTACGTAATGGTCTGCGCCTGCCAGGAAGAAACGCAGATGAAGCTCTTCAAGAAGGCATTGCGCAACACGGAGTTCAATGCCGAACATTTTGTGCCCTTGGACGTGCGCAATGCGACCAATGACGGTATCCTGGACCGAATCCGCGAGCGGCTGAGCGAGCTCGCCGATCCCAACAAGCCCCGTCATTGAGGCCCTCTGGGGAATAACCGGTCCGGTTATTCGTGCGATTCATGAAGGATAAGGCATGCCCCTGCTGAGCTATCTTCGCGAGAAATTCCCCTGGTTTCCTACTATTGACTCCGACCTCTGCCGAGCGGACCTTCAGTGCCTCAATTTTTGCCCGCACGACGTCTTTGAATGGAACCCCAAAACCGGCCAGCCCTTCGTGGCGCATCCCTTCCGCTGCCTCCCCGGCTGCGAAATTTGCCTCGAGGGGTGCGATACTGCCGCCATTTCCCTGCCTACCAAACTCGAGTTTCAGGTCTCGTTGAAAAAAATGCGCGGGACGGGGCACAAGGTCGGCACTTCACCTCATCTATAGGCGAGTTCAGACTTGCGGGAGACGCTTTGCCTCTAAACCCCGTCTGGAGCTTCCCGACTTTGGACCCCCGACTTCGGATATGCCACCTTGCCTCTGACTACTCTTCCACCACCAGCTTTCCTTTCATCTTCCGGTGGCCCTTACCGCAGTAGACGGAGCACTTGAATTCAAACGTGCCGGCCTTGTCGGCAGTGAATTCAATGGTGGTGGGGTCGCCCTTCTTGAGCACCTGATTGATGTCGAAAGCGTCGATTTTGATCCCGTGGTCGCGATCGGTGGCGGTGATGAGCAGCCGGACCTTTTCACCTTTCTTGACCGTAATTACGCCCGGATCAAACTCATAGTTTGTGGCAGTTATGGTGAATTCGTGGACGCCGGGGGTCGTCGCTTGCCCGGCGGCTAAAATCGAGCCCGCCAGGCATGTTGCCAAGGCACCCAACGCCAGGATCGAACCGAATCGCCGCTTCATGATGATGGCTCCTCTTCAGTGTCCGCGCGAAAACCGTGGAACGCGATGGCCTTTGTAGAGACGCCCTTCAGGGCGGCAGGTTCTTCCTCCCCAAGCTTCCCATGTAAAGCCGTCTGGCACGAAAGCCTGCCCGGCTGAAGCCGGCCGCTACAAAAGCTCCCGCCTCGCTATTCGATGCCTAGAAAACGGCGGATTTCATTTTCCAGGGAAGGGGTGGCGATGACGCAGTTGCCGCCATAGATGCTCGACTTTCCATCAAGGTTAAAGAAGGTTGCGCCGGCTTCCTCGCCGATGATTTTGAGCGGCGCCAGGTCCCACGCTTTGGCTTGCAAGTTGATCCACGCCTCGGCGCGCCCGGAGGCCACACACATGGCGTCCAGGCAGCCGCCCATGCTGCGCACGGACCAGAATTGGGTTAGCCACGGGACCAGACGCGCACCCCAATTCCACTTCGCAACGTGGTCGAAGCCCGTCAGGCAGAGCATCGCCTGGTCCGGTGTTTTCGCCAGCGAACAGTGAATGCGCGCGCCATTACGATATGCGCCCAGTCCCTTCGCGGCGGAATAGAGTTCACCCAGCGGCGCCAAATTAACTGCGCCCACCACGACCTTGCCGTCGGCCTCAAGCGCCATCATGACACTCCAGGTGGGAATGCCGCGCACAAAGCTGCGTGTGCCATCGATGGGGTCGACGATCCAGCGGCGGCCACTGCGCCCTTCGCGCGAAGCGCCCTCTTCGCCCAGCAGACCGTCGTCGGGAAAGGCCTTTCCCAGCAGTTCGGTGATCAGCACCTCGTTGGCGCGATCCGCCGAGGTGACGGGTGAGTTGTCAGGCTTGGTTTCTGTTGCGAATCCCCGCGCGTGGTTTTCCAGGGCCAGCCGCCCGGCCTGCTCGGCGATGCGTTGCGCAACTTCCAGTTCTTTTTCAAATGCCATGGGAACAATTGTAACCGGAATTGTGATTTTTGACCGGGTTCGAATTTCCGTTGAGGAACTTTCGTGGGGAGGTAAAGCAGACCTGCTCTGTAAAGCCGCGGCCTTTCCCCCCCAAGGGCAAGGGAAAGCTGTTGTAGAGGCCAGCATCAGCCAGGCAGATTTCGTTATATTTCCAGGAAGATCAAAAGCTGCCGCCCTCAAGGGCGCCTCTACCTGTGGGTCGCGGGCCAGGGCGTGCACCACTTCTGCGGCAAGGTAAAATTAACCGGTAAATCTAGCGTAAGCGTTTTATAATCAAGCAGTTTGGCCGGTTAATGTGGCCATAACTGGTCCAATCTGTGCACGCGCTTGTAACCTCAATATTCTGCTGGAGTTAAGTGCGAAGCGGGCATCATGATTGGCCAGTTATGGCCGTTATACGGCCAAGTGAAAAGGACCGCGGATCCAAACATCCCAAAACCCCGTTTCAGGACAATGACCCGCCCAGTGGGCCACACAAAGCCTACTTCCCGAGCGGCACCATCGGCCCGGCTCGCGCGCGCGCAACTTTTTGGGTTGACATCTTACCCAAAGTATGGATACTTGGGTTATATGTCTACCCAAAAGGAAAAAGACCGGCTGGAACTCTTGCAAGGCACGCTGGACCTGCTGATCCTGCGGACGCTGATCTTCGGCCCTCAGCACGGGCAGGGTATCGGGCGCAATATTCAGCAGACGTCCGAGGACGAATTGCTAGTTGAGCACGGGGCTCTTTATCCCGCGCTCCAACGCCTGGAAGAGCGGGGCTGGATCACCGCCGAGTGGGGGACCTCTGCGAACAACCGCAAGGCGCGTTTCTACACGCTCACGCGACTGGGCCGCAAACAGCTTGTGAAAGAGACGACCAAGTGGCGGCGACTGGCTGCGGCTATCGGGCGGGTATTGGGTCCCAAGGCTGAGGAGGGCTAAGGCGATGTTCTGGCGAAAACGCAAACCGGGCGACTTCACGGCGGAGATCGAAGCGCATCTCGAACTCGAGACGGAGCAACTGAAAGAACAGGGTTTGAGCGAAGAAGAGGCTCGCGCGGCGGCGCGGCGCGCCTTCGGCAACGTGACCCGGGCGCAGGAACGCTTCTACGAATCCGGCATCTGGCTCTGGTGGGACCACCTCGTGCAAGACCTCCGCTTTGGCCTGCGCAAGTTGGCGAAGAACCCGGGCTTCACGGCCGTGGCGATTCTCACGCTGGCGATTGGAATCGGGGCCAACACGGCGATCTTCAGCCTGATTGATGCGGTGATGCTGCGGATGCTTCCGGTGCAAAGGCCGAACGAGTTGCGGCTGGTGCGCATCGCCCAGCCCGGCGACACGGGCGAAGGCAACCCCGACTTTACCAATCCGATCTGGGAGCAGGTACGCGACCGGCAGGGTGTTTTTTCCGGCGTCTTCGCCTGGAGCGGTGATCGTTTCGACCTGGCGCAGGGCGGAGCCGTTCACTACGCAAATGGAATCTGGGTGAGTGGCGACTACTTCAAAACTCTGGAACTTCGCCCCGCCGCCGGCCGCTTGCTCACCGCCTCCGACGACCAGCATGGATGTCCCGGCGCGGCGGTGCTGAGCTACGGTTTCTGGCAGGAGCATTACGGCGGAGCCCCGAGCGCCATGGGCAGCACCCTTTCGCTCAACGCTCACCCCTTTGAAGTGGTTGGCGTGGCGCCTCCGGGCTTTTACGGGATGGACGTGGGCAGCAAGTTCGATGTGGCCATCCCCATCTGCGCTGCCGCGCTCTTTGACGGCAAAGAATCCCACCTCGACGCTCGCTCCTGGTGGTGGCTGAACGTGGCAGGGCGCCCCAATCCGGGGGTGAGCCTGAGCCAGTTGGCTGCGGGATTAAGAGTGGTCTCTCCCCAGGTCTTTGCCGCATCATTGCCCACGACTTGGCCTCCCGACATGCAGAAGGACTTCCTGCATCGGGTGCTGGCAACGACTCCGGTTGCCACCGGGACTTCCGACCTGCGGCAGCAGTTTGACCGGCCTCTCGAATTGCTCATGGCTGTGGTGGGATTAGTGTTACTGATTGCCTGCGCCAACATTGCCAGCCTGATGCTGGCGCGCGCGGCCACCAGGCAAAAGGATCTCGCCGTGCGGCAGGCTCTGGGCGCGGGCCGCTTTCGCCTCGTTCGCCAGTTGCTGACCGAGTGCGTCCTGCTTTCTTCGGCCGGGGCGCTGGTGGGGATTCTCTTTGCGCGCTGGGGTACCGCCCTGCTGGTCCGCTTTATCTCGACGGCAGGAAATGAGGTATTCCTGGACCTCTCACTTGACCGCCGCGTCCTGGGATTCACGGTGGCGATTGCCGTTTTCACCGGCGTTCTCTTCGGCGTGTTGCCGGCGCTCCGCGCCACTCGGGTATCTTTGACCTTGGCGATGAAGGGCAGCCAGGCAATCGAGAGCGAACGTCCGGGGCGCTTTCGCAGCCGGCATTGGATTGTGGCTTCGCAAGTGGCGCTCTCGCTGGTTTTGTTGGTGGCTGCCGGCTTGTTTCTGCGCAGCTTCTCGAAGCTCGCCACTCTCGACATCGGCTTTGACCGCAGCAACGTTTTGCTGGTAGGCATCGACCTCAAGACCGCCAAGGTGCCGCCGGACCTGCAACTCCCGACTTACGAAGCCATCGAAAGCAGACTCCGCGCGCTGCCCGGGGTAGTCTCCGTCGGCCGGTCCGTGATAACGCAGGTCGGCGGAGGGGGGGTGATCGGCAACCTTCATACGGAGTGGTCTAGTGCGGTCACGGGCGCTTCCTCCCTGGTCTGCATCAATTTCATCTCGCCAGGGTATTTCGGGACGCTACGCATGACTCTCCTGGCCGGGCGCAACTTCAATGGCAGTGACACCAAGACCTCGCCTGCGGTGGTGATCGTTAGCCAGACTCTCGCCCACCGCTTTTTCCCCAATCTGGATCCGGTGGGCAAAACCTTCCGAACCGATGATGTCGGGGGGAAGCTGGGTCCGCCCATCGAGGTCGTCGGGGTCGTCAGGGACTCCAAATACCAATCGGTCCGTGAGGAAGCTTCTCCCATCGCATTCTTTCCGGTCACTCAAATACACGGAAACAGTGAGGAGGAAACCTTCGAGTTGCGCACGGGCGTTCGGCCCTCGGCCCTGGTCTCGGCGGTGCAGGCCGCCGTGGGGGGTGTGAATAAGCAGATTCCGATCGAGTTTCACACCTTGGCAGAACAGGTGAACGACTCGATGGTTCAGGAGCGCATGCTGGCGCTGCTATCCGGCTTTTTTGGCGCTTTGGCGCTGCTGCTGGCGATGGTCGGCCTTTACGGCACCCTCAGCTATCTGGTGGCCCAGAGGCAAACCGAGTTCGGAATCCGCATGGCGCTGGGGGCGGAGCCGGCTTCGATCTTGCGACTGGTGATGCGCAACGTCATTGCCGTGCTCGCCGTGGGCGTGGTCGCGGGCATCGGCATTTCGCTCGCCGCCACGCGAGTGCTCCAACAATTGCTGTTCGGGCTTGGCCCGCGCGATGCCGTAACCATGATCGCGGCGGTCGCGGTGCTATCGGTTGTCGCCCTGATCGCCGGATACCTTCCCGCCCGGCGCGCGACGAAGGTTAATCCCATGGTCGCATTGAGGAATGAGTGAGCTAGCGGCTCTAGAGGGCGGGAACAAGGTTGACGCCGACGGTCATGAGCTGGCCCTCGGAAATAGCATCTGGAACAGAGCAGTCGGCGATTCGTCGCGCGACATAGATTTGATCGATGGGTGATCCTGGCCAACATCGACACCTTCAAGCGCTAACTTACCCATTTCCGAAGCACTCAGGAGAAAACCGGCCGCTTTTTGAGCAGCCGGGCATATGGGGATCGCGTAACGTTGTAGTTGTGACGGTACCCCGCACTTGATTCCCCCGAAGTCGCCATCGGGGAACTTACCGTACGTTCTTGTGATCACTTGGCTGTATAGTCGCGTAACCGCGGATGTGGCCTGCGTTCGCAGATTTAAGAGGTTAGTCGCGGCAAGCCGAACAAATATTTCGAAGGTCGAGGCCGAAGGCGTCAGTTTACGCGTTCTTTCGTTCCTCCATATAGGCGCGGAGCAAAGCGTTGACGCGGGTTTGGTAGCCTGACCCCTGGCTTCTATACCATTCCACCACATCGCTATCGATCCGTAGTGTGAGCAGCTTTTTCCGTGCCACAGGCTTCAGACCCCGCCGCACGATGGCGCGAGCAAACATCTCCGGCGTCAATTCGGGAGCATCAGAGAAATCGACTTTGTCGTCTCTCAGCGCGTCGACTCTCTTCCCATCAGTCCTTGATTTCCTGGAAGTAATTGGCTTCATCCCATTCATATCGCATCGAAGTAGTGTAGATATATTATGTAACTACGCCCATCAAATTCTTCTGACGTCGTCCGCAACTCGCCGCTCCCCACAGTCTTTTGGGGCGTGCGAAGCTTTAGAGTGCGGCAGCTCGCTGCCGCTTTCCTTCCCGCGAGCTTGCTCGCGGGATTTCGAACGTGCTCCATTTCCGTCCGGCAGGATGGATTTGGGTAGAGCGGCCGCCAGCAAGCTGGCTGATGAAAAAGCGGCAGCGAACTGCCGCACTCTAAAGCTTCGCACGCATGCCAGCAGGGAAGCGTGTTTCGCAGGCTGGCGCCACTTATCGGGGCGGTTACTTCTCAACTCGTGGTGAGAAATGCGGGCTAGTGTTTACTGACGAGACAGCTTAAAACTAATAGTTCCGGGCGTACTGATGGGGCACTCGGATTGTATGCTGAGGGGGTGCTTCGCGGGATTTGGTATGAAAAGGGCCGCTCAATGAAGGTGGGGAGCTGCACGATCGCCGGGCACTGGAGGGAAGTAAATTCCCCTCGATCGCCGAGACGATCAGGTGGTCGGTTCTTCTTTGCTCACCCGATCACCCGATCGCCAGATCTCCCGATCTTAGAACGTCAGATAGACGGGGTTTTCGACAATCTGTTTAAGGCTTTGGAGGAACTTCGCACCCGTCGCTCCGTCCACGACGCGATGGTCGCACGAAAGTGTAAGCCGGCAGCGCAGGCCCACCTCCACGCGTCCATCCACCACCACGGGCTTTTCCGCCACGGCGCCTACAGCCAGGATGGCGCCTTCCGGCGGGTTGATAATCGCCGAGAACTCGTCGATCCCCATCATTCCTAGGTTGGAAATGGAGAACGTCGAGCCCGCGTATTCCTCGGGAAGCAGCTTGCGCGTTCGTGCGCGTGCGGCCAGTTCTTTGGATTCACTGGAAATTTCCGCCAGGCTCTTGGTGTCGGCATTGCGCAGGACCGGCGTGATGAGCCCGCCGCCTTCGGTGGCCACCGCCATCCCCAGGTGGATGCGATGGTGGAACCGAATCGACTCGCCTTGGAAGGACGCGTTCACCTCCGGGTTCTGGCGCAGTGCCGCGGCGCAGGATTTCAAGATAATGTCGTTATAGCTGAGTTTCAACTCGGGGTCGAGCAGGTTGGCAGACTCGCGCAACTCCTTGGCGCGTTGCATATTCACTTCAATGGCGAGGTAGAAATGCGGGACGGGTCCTTTGCTCTGCACCAAGCGTGTGGCGATGACTTTGCGCATGGAGGTGAGCGGCTCGTCAGAGTATTCCGGACCCGTGGGGGACGGCGCCGGCCGCCGCGGCAGAACTGAGGCAGGACGGGGGGGCGTTGGAGCACCAACCGCGCCTGCCGCCGCATGTGTCACGGGAACGTGCGCGGCACGGCGCTCCACATCTTGCCGAATGATCCTTCCATTGGGGCCGGTTCCGGTAATGTCGGCAAGCTCCAGGCCCATCTCCTTCGCCATGCGCTTGGCCAGAGGGGAAGCTAACAAGCGGCCACCCACGGCAGGACTGGAATTGGCGGCTGGGGGTTGGGGGCTGGGGGCGGTACCTCCCACGGCTGCCGCGGGAGCATGGGTACTGCCTCCCGGTGCCTGGCTCCCGACTCCGGCACTGGAAGCGCCGTTGGGTTTTATCAGCGCTGAGATGTCCTCGTCGGTCTTCGCAATCACCGCCAGCAATTCGCCAACGGGAACCACCTTGTCGACAGCAACCAGGATCTTGCGGAGCACGCCGCTGCCCATGGCTTCGACTTCCATATTCACTTTATCGGTTTCGATTTCGACGACGGTGTCGCCGGTGGAAATGGCGTCGCCTTCCTTCTTGAGCCACTTCAGGACCTTGCCCTCCGTCATCGTATCGCTGCCCTTGGGCATCATTACCTTAACGGCCATGGGGAACCCTCATCTGCATTTTGGATTTTGGATTTGCGATTTTGGATTGCTGAAAAAAAGTCATCTACGACCTACCGGCCAAAAACACTTAATCCAAAATCTAAAATCCAAAATCTAAAATTCAATTGCCTCCTTGCCGGTAGAGCACGCGGTTGACGGCGTCTTTCACTCGCTGCTTGTCGGGCACGACCAAATGTTCCAGGTTCTTGGCGTAAGGCATAGGCACATCCACGCCCGTCACGCGCAGGATGGGGGCGTCGAGGTAGTCAAACGCGGCGCGCTGGATGACGTCCACGAATTGCGCTCCCACGCCGCAGTACTCCCAGCCTTCCTCGACAATCACCACCCGATTGGTTTTCTTCACCGAGTTCACGATGGCTTCCGTGTCGAGCGGCCGCAGCGTGCGCGGGTCCACCACCTCGGCCTCGATTCCATCGTTTGCCAGGTCCGCCGCCGCGTCCAGTGCCACCAACACCATCTTGGAGTGCGCAACGATCGTCACGTCACGGCCCGGCCGCTTGATTTCCGCCACGCCCAGGGGAATCAGGTGCTCCCCGTCCGGGACTTCGCCGCGCGTGCCGTAAAGCACTTCCGACTCGATGAAGACCACCGGGTTGTTGTCGCGGATGGAAGTTTTCAGCAAACCCTTGGCGTCCCCAGGAGTTGCTGGGGCTACGACTTTCAGCCCCGGCACGTGGCAGAACCACGCTTCCAGCGCTTGCGAGTGCTGCGCACCCAGTTGGTGTCCTGCGCCTCCCGGCCCGCGAATCACTATCGGGATGTTGAATTGCCCACCCGACATGTAGAGCATTTTTGCGGCGCTGTTCACAATCTGATCGAGGGCTAACATGGAGAAATTAAAGGTCATCATCTCCACAATCGGTCGCAATCCGGACATGGCCGCGCCTACGCCGAGTCCCGTAAAGCCCAGCTCGGTGATGGGGGTGTCCAGCACCCGCATGGGCCCAAACTCTTCCAACATGCCCTTGCTGACTTTGTAGGCTCCGTTGTAAAAGCCCACTTCCTCGCCCATCAGCACGATGTTTTCGTCCCGATGCATTTCCTCGCTCATGGCTTGGTTAAGGGCCTCACGGTAGGTCAATATCGACATTTAGTCGCTCCACGAACTTACTGATTCTAATCACTCATTATCGGTTATTATTGGGCATTGGCTAACTATCCACAATGAGTTTCGATCCCCGCCCTCAAATCTCTCAATCGTAAAAAAATCAAGTCATCTAATCCACGTACACATCCGTGTAGAGTTCCTTGTCGTCCGGTTGCGGGCTCCGCTCTGCAAACGCCACGGCTTCTTCTACTGTGTCGCGGACTTTCTGCTCGATCTCGTCGAGGAATGCCTGGTCGACGATGCCGTTCGCTTCCAGGGCCGCGCTGAACTGTTTGATGGGATCGTGCCGGCGCTGCTCTTCCACTTCCACCTTGGTACGGTAATGGCCGTGCGAGGGGTCGGACATGGAATGGCCCATGAAGCGATAAGTGCGCGCCTCGATGAGCGTGGGGGCATTGTTCTTGCGCGCCCGGTCCACGGCCTCCTTCAGGGTTTCGCGCACGGCAAGGACATCCATGCCATCCACCCAGGTGCGCGCCATATTGTACGCGCAGGCCTTCTGCGAAAGCTCGTAGAGCGAAGACGCGCGCTCGATAGGCGTCCCCATACCGAAGCGGTTGTTCTCACAGATAAAGATGACGGGAAGCTTCCACAGCGCGGCGAGGTTCAACGACTCATGGAACGACCCGATGTTCACCGCCGCTTCCCCGAAAAAGCAAAGGGTCACGCGCGGTTGCTTCAGATACTTGGCGGCAAAGGCCGTCCCCGCCGCGAGGGGAATCTGTCCACCGACAATTCCATGGCCGCCCATAAAGCTGCGGCGTTTGTCAAAGAGGTGCATCGACCCGCCCTTACCCTTGGAAACACCGCTTTGCTTGCCGCAGAGTTCCGCCATGACTTCGCCAGGGTCCATGCCGCGAACCAAGGCATGACCGTGCTCACGGTAGGAGGTGAAAATGTAATCGTCGGGCAGCGTGGCGGAAAGGGCGCCCACGGCCACCGCTTCCTGCCCAATATAGAGGTGACAGAACCCGCCGATTTTCCCCAGGGTGTAGAGTTCTGCGGATTTTTCCTCGAAACGGCGGACCAGGACCATCTGCTCAAGCATGGTCTTCAGCAATGCGGGATCTTCTAAACGCGCGCGCTCTTCTAGGGTGCCTGCCGCCGATCGGCCTATCCCGCACAAAAGTTCCGTAAAATTGGCCGAATCCGTTGCGGTGTTGGTCGAATTCATCTCTGCCCTCCTGAGTTTTTCCCTAAAACCTCTTGGACACCAGACGCTTGCCTGCCGGGAACGAGCGCGGCGCTTGAAGCCCGAAACTGTGGTCCTGTCTCTTATTAATCTTAATCAGTTTTTCGTATTTGGGAAACCCCAAAGATGTGGGGCGAGGTTCCCCCCGGCTTACTTATGATAGTTATAAAGGAACTGTAAAGATCGGACCATCGGTTCGTCCGGCCATAAATCTCAATGCGCAATTTTCCGGAAGCGCCTGTGCAGATCACACTCTGCGTGGCCGGCATTTTAATGTGAGGGGCAATCGGGTGTATGCTAGCCGCTGTTGGGAGGCCATTATAGATATCATCACACGGGAGGTCATCACATGAGTATCGATCCTATCCTGGAGTTAGGCTGGATTAAATTAGACAGTGATTACAAGTTGGCCGCCCAACTGGCAGTCAAGGCGGAAACCTATCGGAAGGAGACTCAGAGCGAGGCCGACACTATAGCAATATTTGTTGAGCCCATTCTGAGGGGCCTAGGCTGGGACACCCTGACACCTAAGGAAGTAAGCAGGCAAAGCCCACGTAAATACCCATTGAGTGATCTCTGGTTGCTCGCAGAAAACGGCTCCAAAATAGCAGTGTTAATCGAAGTCAAACCCATCAGTTTCCGGAACTTCCGCGACAGAGATCGCAGGCAGCTTGACGTGAACGCGCGCAGCCTGATCGATGTTGAGGAAGGCGAGCTTGAGAACGATGAGAAACTGTGCCTCGATGACGGCCATGGCAGGATCTTCCTGTACGGGGTTCTGACGAGTGGGGGGAGATGGGAGGTGTATGACTACGGAATGCATAAAGCTGCTACGAATGCCCCTTCAGTTCCGCCCAGGCTTCTCTGTAAATTTGATTTTGCGACCGGCAAAGATGGCTTGAGAGAACTATTTTCCTATCTCGGGAAGGACCCAATCATGAGGAAAGTTAGGGAAACTCTCGGTCGGGATGAACATACAGATTCGAGTGGGTAGCAGTGGGTTAGCATTCAACATTTTGCGCCCAGGAAAGGCGGCCCGGGTCACGTTACTTAACTCCCAGCACCTCGCGGCGGCCGGAGCGGGTAAGGAAGGTTTTAACGTTGCCCGCGGGGAATAGTTTTTCCATTTCGCGATTCGTGAGTGCGGGGTAGGGGAAAGGCTTTTGGGTCTTATCGCTCGACCCGAGGACGGTAAGGGTTTCGAACCACCAGCGAGTTTCTGCTCCGGTGGTCATGTTCGGCTCGCGCAGTATGGAAAACAGCACGCCATTCGGCTGAAGGTAGGAATGGAAACGCTCAACCAGCCGGGGCAGCGCTTCGCGCGGGAGCACGTCCAGCAACCCCCAACAGCAGATCGCGGAAAGTGATGCCGGAGGAATCGGAGGTATCTGGGCCAGGAAATCGTCAATCAAGAAAACTGGCGTCTTACTTTCGCGTGACCAGAAAGGCGAGTTGCTTTGCTGGGCGGGAGTAATCAGGTCCGCGAGATAGAGCTTGGCGCCTCGCAACAGCAAAACGTCCAGAGTAGATTGACGGATTGGGCCGCACTCAAAAAAGTGGGGATGGCGGACACTCGAGAGATACTGCCAGAGCCACTGGAGACCTTGGCTGGCGGTCGGCGAGCCGGCCGCCGTTCTGCCTACTTCCTGGCTTTTGCTTAGCGCCATGTCAGACTGCACGCTTCCGTCTGCCCTGCTGGTTGCGAGGTTCGAGCGACGAAGTGGAGCACCGGTTGTGGTTGCTTGTGCCCCTCCCGACCTGTCGTGGGAACATCAGGTTAGGCGCTGGTCCTCAAGGAATTCGGGGCCGCTCCATCGCGCGGCGCACCTGACCCCTCTCCGCGCGCGATATCGATACTCCCCTTAAAGTAGGCGCCGTCTTCGATGGCCACGGTAGCTGCCACGAGATCACCTACCACATGTCCGGTGCGCCGGATATCAATCTTCTCGCGGGCGGAGAGGTTTCCGGTGACCGACCCCAGAATGACGACTTGCCGGGCACGGATCTCTGCTTTGACATGGCCTTCCGTTCCTACTGTCAAGCAATGGTCATCGAGATTGATATTCCCTTCGAATTGCCCATCGATTAGGAGATCTTCTCCTCCTGATAATTGCCCTTGCACCACCACTGTGCGGCCCAAAATGGTGTGCGGGGTTGCTGCCGCGGATGAATTGGAGGATTTCGATGTCGGTTCGCTCATAAAGGTTTTCACTTCCCGAGGCGCCGGTGGGGCCTCCACTGGAGGGATACTCGGAGGTTCGCCCTCCGGCCGATTTTTTTTCTCCCACCACATATCGGTCTCAATGGGGCGCTGCCGCTCGACTCAAGCCTTCTTTGCTGCCAGGCGCCCTTCAATGGTTCAAATCTTACACTGGCTGCGGGCAGAGTTCAACGGCTGTGTAAAACAGTGAGAAGTGACAAGCAGACAGGCAGAGATTGCCAAGGTTTTGTTCGCTCGTCACTTGTCACTGTCTTACCGCACGTTTCCTGCCCCCTTCAGGCGCACGGTGAGGATTTGAAACGGCTTGACGGAAACGCGAAAGCCATGCGCAGAGGTCTCAAGGGCTGCTCGTTTCCTTTCCAGGGCGTCGCTACTCCAAGCCGACATCACGTCCACGAGAGGAGTTTGCACCTCCACCGTGTTCGACTGGCCACCAACTTCCAGAAAGCGCAAGATCGTTCCATCGCCGTCTTCAGCCATTTTCCAAGTCACCAGAACCACATTGGGTTGGTCCACCAGTACAAAGCTGCCTTGGGCGGCATCCAGTGGCCGCGGGGTATCCAAGGCTTTGTCCTGCGAGGTAATCTGGTCCACTTCAGCGGGCGTCATTTCTTCCCACCCCAGGCGGCTCAGGCCGGCAGGTTGCAAGTGATCGCCACTGGTCAGCACGTAACGAAACGTGAAGTCGCCTCCCTGCCCCGCGGCATAGTTGGTGTCCCAGTAGTTGTTCATCACGTAGGAAAAAATCGTCCCCGGGCGCTCGCCGAACTGTTTCGGCCAGGCACCGCGAAAGATATCCCCAAGGCAGACCAATGAGGCATCCACCGGCACCAGCGCCACGGACACTCCGCCTTCCTCCGCTGCGACCCAATGCTGCACGGAAAACCATTCCTTTGCCGCACCCGGCAGTTGGTCGCGGCTGGGATCTACAACGCCGTTTTGAATTTCGTAGCGGAATTGCGGATGATCCATGGCGAAGGGGAAGGCGAAGTAAACAGATTCCTTCGTGTACACCTCCGTCTTGTGCACGCGGTTGACGAACTCGATTTTCTTTTGGCCGTTGAACAGAATCACCTCGGTCTCGATCTTGGGAGTGTTTACCCCCTGGCTTTCCAGGTGCGCAACCGCGCCAAACGGCTGCTGGGTTACGGACACCAGTCGCCCGCTGCCCGCGCCACGAATGGTGAACTCGGGCACGGGCGCGGCGGGACTAAATTGCACCGCCCGGTTGGGAAGTTGGTCTGCTCCGGTGACGTAGAGATATTGATTGAAGCGATAGGGGCTGGAGGCGTTGACCAGTTCCTTGTTCAGTTCCTTATCGAAGATGCTTCTCGCCGCACCGCTCGCGGCGTCCAGAACCACTCGGTAGTACTGATTCTCCAAAGTCCCCTCCGAGGGCGCCGGCGGAGTTGGGGGCGGCTGTTGGGCTGGTTTCATGGCGTAAGCCTTATAACCCACCGAGGGCACGTCCTGCGCCAGGAAACGGACATGACGATAGTCCGGCCCGGTGGAGAGAATCTCGTACGGAACGGTTTGATGGGTGGTGAGGTCGACAAGCTCCAACCCCTTCTCCAAGTCAATTTCCACCAGGCTGGAGCGCTGCCAACTCAGCGGATTGAAGACCAACAGGGTGTTCGGGGGATCGGAAATGGAGTCCGCCAGAGCTGCCAGGCTGCGCCAGAGCAGATCGTCAACTCGCTTCTTGGCTTCGCTAGCGAAGCCCTCTTTGATGGCCAACTGGCGCACTGCTTCCTGCGACTGCGGATCAGAAACGCTGCGGTTATCTCCCCACGTGTGCTCGTCATAAAGAACCATGGTATTCCAAAGTTGTTTGAAGGCTTGGGCGTCAGGCCGCAGGCGCGGATTGACCAGACTGCTCAAAGTTGAGAACTTCTCCGCCGCCAGTGCGCGATGCTCGTTGGTCCGTTCGAGCGCCGCCGAACGGGCCGTGGAAGCGATACCATCCTCCCAGTAAGGGCCGCCATCGCCGCGCACAACCGGAAGGGCGTCGCCGAATTGCCCGGCAATGTGACCAATCGCTTCGGCAAAGCCCGAGTACTTCAGATGGGGGTAGGCGTAAATCTTGTTCCACTCATCAACCAGTGTCGCTTGTTGCGGGAAGAGATCAGTGTTCTCGACCTGCGTGCCATAGATAATGGTGGCGTCCGATTTGTAGTCAGGCCGCGAATAGATCTGGAGGTAGAGCGGCAAGGAATCGCGCCCACCAGCAATCGTTGGCGGCAATCCAAAGAGACTTTTCATTTGGTGATAGTGGCGGGAGTACCACATCAGGATTCGGCCACCATCGGGTCCCTCCCACCAAAAGGGAGCCTTCTCATGCAGGCGGCCTTGCAGCAGGACAGGCGCACGATAGTTATCGCTGCCGGCGGCAAAGTATTTGAGACCCGCTGCCGCCATCACTGATGCATACGACCACGAGTAGGAGGGGACGTCCGTGATGTCTGCGTAGTTCGAGTCCCCGCCGTGTTCCTGATTAAACTCGAAAGCCGGGTAGAGCGAACGGATAAGCGTCTCCAGCGACGGGAAGCCCGTGAGCAGACTTGCTTCGACCGTCGGCACAAAGATCTTCTTATCCTTCACCGCCTGGTAAAGAAGCTGTTTCTGTTCCTCGGTGCGCTCCGCCAGAAACTGCCGCACGCACCAAAACCCGTCCGGGCTGAAACGAAAATCCGGATGGTCGTGAATCATCTGCATCGCCTCATCGAGGCTTCGGCTTTGAGCTTCCGCCACCTTGGCCTGGTAATCGGTGTAACCCACATCCAGGTGCGTGTGCGGCACGAGAAAGAAATTCCACTTCTTGGCGGGATCGAGCGTTACGGGGAAGCGTCGCGAGTGGCCGCCCAGGCTGATGGCCACTTCACCCTGGGTGCCCTTAGGGAATTCTGGGACGGCGAACTCCACCCTTTGCTCGCCGAAATCCCAACCAGGAGCGAGCTTGGCGGTGTATTTCTCCCGGCCCAGCATCAAGACGGCCTGCCCACCCAGGGATGGGGAATTGTGACGAACGTAAACATCCACCAACTCAGCCAGCCCACTTTCCTTCTGCGTATAGAAGATCGTGGGCAGAGCCTGCACCGCTAGTTCTGTGGATGAAAACTTGGCTTCCGCATCTTGATCGAGTTCCAGCGCGTCGTAATAAAGCCCGGAGTCTGTGGAGTCATCGCGCTCGGTGGGATCGTCATTCGCCGTCAATACCAGTTCGTTGCCCCCCTGCCGCAGGAAACTCGTGGGCAGTTCGGCAGTGATGGTGTCGGCGGAGTAGTTCGGTAGAAAGACACTGCTGCCATCGCCCCCCGTGTAGTCCAGCACGGGATGTTGAAAGTACAGCGCGCGATGACCATTGATAGCCACCTCGAGGCGGGGCACGCGAGGGCTTTCCACAAGCAACGCCACCTTCAGCGTGTACAGTCCCCGCGGGGCGGAGGGCAGTTCGAACTGGATGGCGTAAGGATGGGCCCGGTAGCCTGCAATCCCGTTGGACGAACCCGCCTGGAAAGCGGGCCAGTCGGTCTCCGCCTTGCTCTTCCCGATGACGTAAACCAAGTCGGTCTGACCTTGAGCCGCTCCGGGCTTCGGTGCCGGCGGTTCATGCAGCTTGAATTCCATCGACGACTTGTCAAACCTGCCGATCTGCCAGGCCACGGTCGAGGCACCCTCGGCGCAATAGCAAAAGCCATTCATGATTACAGGGAGCAAAATGGTCTGGAGAAAGTGTATTCGAGTGCGGTTTTTCACGTTATTCTCCCGGTCAATAATTTCGAATGATTCGATTGTCTTGAACACTTGAGATGCTCTTCGGTCATGCTCGAAATATGATTGAGATGGAACAGTTTTTCCGTAATCCCAACGATGAACCTCGGTCAGAGCTTAGCATTCGCCGCAACGGCACCGAGAGTATACACCTCCCGGCCGCGGGTAGAGCCCGCAGCACAAATCGCATTCCCGGAGTTAACTGCGCAGGGGTGATATAATTTGGCCATGCTTGTAGACACTCGCCTCAACTACGACGATTATTGCCTCCTGCCCAACAACGGCAGGCGGTATGAAATCATCGATGGAGAACTGTTCGTGACCCCTTCACCTCGCAGGGCGCACCAAAGAGTGGTATCCCAACTTTCGCGTGTTCTGGGCAATTCTGTGGAGGAAATGGGCTGCGGTGAAGTCTACGTTGCGCCCTTCGATGTTGTCTTCTCTCTTCATGACGTCGTCGAGCCGGATATTCTGTACGTCTCCAAGGAACGCGCCTCGGTGCTTACGGACAAGAACGTCCAGGGCGCTCCCGACCTGGTGGTGGAGGTCCTTTCTGAGACTACGGCGGAAATCGATCGCACCACCAAGCTCAAGCTCTATGCGCGGTATGGCGTGCAGGAATATTGGTTGATTGATCCGGAAGCGTGTACCGCGGAGGTTTATCGCCGCAAGGGCCGAGGCTTCTCCCGTGTGGCAAGCCTTCAAGCAACCGACATGCTGACTACACCGTTGCTCCCTGGTTTCTCCGTCCCTTTGCGCAAACTGGCGGAGTAAGGCCGATTTCCCCCCGGTCCGCCGCCGATAAACATTATTTCGATTCGTAGACGATTTTGCCCCCCACGATAGTCATGACTGCGTGTGCGTCCTTGATTTTGGCTGGCGGGATGGTGAAGAGGTCATCGGAAAGCACTACCACGTCGCCCAGTTTCCCCGGCGCGATGCTTCCTTTGTCATTTTCTTGAAAAGCTGCGTAAGCGGAACCCAGTGTGTAAGCGCGCAAAGCCTCTTCCACGGTAAGTCGCTGCCCGGGGAACCAACCGTCCGGCTTTTTACCGTCCACCGTGGCGCGGGTGACCGCTGCGTAGATGCCCGGGATCGGACTCAGCGGCGCCACCGGCCAGTCGGAGCCGAAGGCCAAGGGCGCTCCGGCATCCAGCATCGAGCGCCACGCGTAACTCCAGCGCGCGCGCTCGGGGCCCAAGCGTTTTTCCGCCCAGCGGCCGTCGTCGATGGCGTGATAAGGCTGCATGCTGGCGATGACGCCTAACTTTGCGAAGCGCGCGAAGTCCTGCGGGCGCATGTGCTGGGCATGCTCGATGCGAAAGCGATGCGCGGCCGGGTTGTTGCCGCCCAGGCGCTCGTACATATCGAGAATTTCCGCGATGGCGCGGTCGCCGATGGCGTGAATGCAGATTTGGATTTGCGCCTGGTCAGTGCCGCTGGCGAGCGATTCCATCTTCGCCGGTGGGCTCATCAGCGGAAGGGGAATGCCACGATTGGCCGGGTCGTCCGCGAAAGGCTCATACATCCAAGCGGTGGCCGAGCCCAGTGACCCATCCGCGAAAGCTTTCACACCGCCCAGCTTGATGAAATCGTCGCCCATGTTGTGCGCGATGCCCGCGTCGCGCAGCTTTTCCCAGTGCATGATGGGAATGACTTCATACACGCGGCAGGTGAGCCAGCCTTCCAGCTCGGCGCGGCGCAAGAGTTGGATCTCACCCGTAAAGCTGCCGTTCCAGGAATCCGCGTCGACGGTGATGGAGTCCACAGAGGTCAAACCGACCCGCGCCGCCTCCGCCAAGGCCGCGCGCAAGGCTTCCGTCATCTCGGCTTCTGTGGGTGGGGGAATGACCTTGGCGATTAAATCTTGCGCGGCGTCCTTGAAGATTCCTGTGGGCTCACCCGTTGCATCACGAATGATGACGCCGCCCACCGGGTCTGGTGTCGCACGCGTGACTCCCGCCAGTTTGATGGCCAGCGAATTCGCCAGAATGGCGTGCCCATCGTATCGGCTGAGGAAGGCGGGGTGGTTTCCGCTCACGGCGTCGATCATCTGGTGAATGGGTAGCTTGGCGGAGGCCCACGCCTGCTCATCCCAATCGCCCCCCTTCAGCCAGCGTCCGGGCGCAAGCGTTCCTGCCTTTTCGCCGATGCGCCGCGTGAATTCTTCCTCGCTGCGCGCATCCTTCAGGTCGACAGAAAGAAGCTGGAAGCCGCCGTCAATGAAGTGCGCGTGGCTGTCAATCAGCCCCGGCACGGCCAGGCGGCCCTTCAGATCAACGACCCTGGCATTCGGGCCGGCGTAGGCCTGAATCTCCGCGTTGTTCCCCACCGCCAGGATGCGGCCATTGGCGATTGCCACCGCCTCGGCAAACTTCGCGGCGCTATTCTTGGCCTCCGCGGGTTCGCCCGTCCAAATCTTCCCGTGCAATAAGACCAAATCCGCGCCTCGCAAATCTCCAAAGTCCGGTTGCGCGGACACGGTTTCCCCGCCATTCGTTGGCAATGACATGAATATCCCCACGACGATAATGAAGGCTGCTGTCCGCAAAAGCAATTTCGCTCCTGTTGTCAGGTAGGTAAGAAAGAGGAGGGGGCCGACTAAGTCTTAAAGTTTCCGGGCCCCATCCAGCTTGCTGAGACTTCGGTCGAATGTGCCCAAGGGGAGATGTCCTGCCTTCCGTGCCAGTTCAAGCAGGAGGCAGTCTGAAAAGCCCACGCTCGGCCGCTCCCGAAATCGTACGAGGGCTGCGGCGACAACGTCCGAGTCTTGTAAAATCAGATCCCTATGGTTGAGGAGGGTTTCAACGGCCAAAGCGATCTCGGCAGGGCCCCGGTCATAAACGACGGAAAGGACCCAGAGGGCTTCTGCGAGCGCCAAGGTGGAGACCCATACGCCTTCCTCCACCCACCGGCGGGCCGCCGCAACTTGACGGGCGTCGTCCTGCGCGATGAGTCGAACGAGGACGTTAGTGTCAACGGCGCGCATGGCGTTCCACCACGTACCTTGGGATTGCCCGCTTCAGTTCCGCGAGCGTTCGAGGCTTGGGGGCATGGTCGGGGAAGAGCGCGCGGTGAACATCCTCCCAATTGTACCGCCCGGACCGCCGCACCACGACTTTCCGGCCCTCTTCGTGCCATTCGAGAACCGACCCCGGACCCACGCCCAGCCGGCGGCGCACCTCGGCCGGTACTGAGATTTGTCCTTGCGCGGTGACCTTCGATCGAGCCATAGGCATGGGAAGATATTACCACGGTAATGGGCTCGCGCACCAGCAGACTCTCCGCCGTGCCCGCGCTACCCGCTTTCTTCGGGAAATTGCGCTTTAAGGGCGTGGACGTCACAAGTTATACTGGTTCACATGCAGGTGACATTAACGTCTCAAGCCGAAGAAGCTCTGCGCCAGCGACTGGCGCGCTCACCGGGGCGTGAGCCTGCTCAGATTGTCGAAGAGGCGTTGACCGAATTGGCCCGGCGCCAAGCCGTACACTCGGCGAAAATTCCAGCACCCAAGAATTTTCACGCCTGGCTCCGGGAATTGCGCCAAGGTGTGGAACCGATTCCAGGTCTCGCGCACGAGACATTTCGGCGCGAGGCGATCTACCAGGATCATGATTGATGGCGGTGCCCGCTTATCTTCTGGATGCCAACGTCACTCGTTTGCTGACTCTGAATCCTCGGGATTTTGAACGCTTTACCGGACTCACGCCTGTCCATCCGGGCGACCTGCAATCACGCGCAACGTAACGCGGGTTTATCAACAGTCTTTTGCCGCCCCGCCGCCGGGGCTCAGGCGTGCGTGTCCACGGCCGGGAAGCAATTGAAGGGTTCCTTGTCCACCTGCCAGTAGCGCACTCTTTTCGCCTGGACGGCCACCGGTGCAGCGCGGTTCTGAACGGCTCTCCGTACTGCCAGACATGCGGCACCGCACTTCCACGGGTAGGCCGTTATCAGCCAAGTGGTTTGTTTCCGAGTGGCCCGTGATCCAGGCACAGTCCGCCAAAGAGACGTGGGCAACCGATATGCCCGGTCTGCCGACATCTCAAGGCGTGGCTTAGTTTGGAAAGATCAGCAAGCACGGCGCTCGCAGCCGAGTGCTGGCGGACGCCGTCGTTCGCCCAGTGGATTCAGTTCCAATAGGCTGTTACTACTTGCCCACCATCAGAATTGAAAACGAACCCGGCACCATGGGACCACGGGGAGGGCGTCCTCCAGGTCGTGGCGGCGCGTTAGCCAGAGGTGGCCCGAACTCGGCCGTCATGGTGAGCACGTGATTCGTCTTGGTGTCGAGGGCAAGAGTTTTGGCGCCGACCTGGGTTTGCAGTGTCTGCTCGACCACGAAGTCGGTGGGGCTGTTTTCCTTGATGAAGGTCATCGAGCCGCCGCCTTCCGCGCTGATGGCTTCCATCGTGGCGGGATTGAACGCCACGGTATCCACACCCATGCCCGTCGGGAGAGTGGTAATGATGTTGCCGTTGTCGGCGTTCACAATCACCACCGTGGGTGACGGCTGGCGGTAATACGCAAACAGGACATGATTCTTCGCGTCAAGTGCCAGTCCGCTTCCGCCCGTGCCCTTCGTGCTAACATCGTAGTGGGCCGTAACGGTCATGCTCTTCGCGTCCACCACGGCAATGTTGGCCTTGTCCGAAATGTTCACATAGACGGTGCCTTTGCCGTCGCTCACGGCCTGCTCCGGCGCTCCTCCCAAGTCAAGCGTCCCAACCACGGTACCTTCCTTTGCGTCGATCACTGTGGCATAGGGCGGCATGTGGCTCAGCACCCACACACGCTCGTTGTACGGGTCAAACAGGATCCCGTCGGGACGGCCGTCCACCTCAATGGTTTTGATCACTTGCAAAGTGCTCGCGTCCCACATCGTCATCGGCTTGGTGGTGGAGAACCCGTGGTGGGTTTTGGGATCGACCGTAGCGCCCCCGGCGCTGACATTAGCAATCGCGCCGGCCGATTCAAGCGTATCCAGATTGAAGACCGTTAGTTGCCCCGCCGGACCACCTCGCGGGATATACAAGCGACGGCTTTCAACGTCCGCGAAAATATAGTCAAAACTGCCTTCGCCGCCAACTTTGGCGGTCTTTAGCACCTTATAAGGACCCGCGGTCGGGGCGTGCTGGGCCAATCCCGAAGTCGCCAACATCGCGATCCCTGCCGCAAGTACGAATGCTCGGCAAAATGGTCGCATAAAATACTCCCTCCATTGGGCTGGAATTTCCATTTGGGCCCCGAAGCTGCGACCGAGTATACACTACATTCAGGACGGATCGTCGGCCACTCGGAAACAATCCGAGTGCTCACTTTGACGTGTAGTCGCCATAACCGGCCAATCTCTGCCCATTCTCAGGGTGTGCTGAGTTTGCGTGCCTCGGTGGCGATCTTGATGAGGCGATTGGAGAGCCGGTCGAGGCAACGGCGGGCAGGACCGACCGGCAGCGCCCGCCGGAACATCTCCAGCGCATGTTGAGCGGCGTGCAAGGAATCGATAACACCGGCCAAGCCAATTCGCGTGAGGGAGGAAGGGGTTTTCGGTTGAGGAACCAGATGCCGCGGTTTGGAACGAGCCTCTTGGAATTCCCTCTGAAGATCAGTCAGCGCCACTTCGACATAGCGCATCGTCATGTCCGGAGAGGTGTGGCCGAGTAATTTCATCAGCGCGGGAAAACTGACGCCGGCGCGAAGCATCTCCGTGGCGTAGGTGTGTCTCAACTGGTGCGGGACGATGCGTGCGGAAAGGTTCAGAGAATGACAGACCTGGTGCAGATACCGGCGCAGTTGTCGAGCCAGGGCATCCCGGGTGCTGCGCCGGGCCAGGAGCCGGCCATCGGGAGGCCGCGGATCGAGAAAGCGAAAGAAGCGTAAGCGTTGGACGACCGTCACCACCAACGCATCCACCGGGACCATACGTTCGATTTTGAGTTTGCCGAGCGGCACGTGAATCGCGCACTGATTGGGACCCGTCGAGCGGAGGCAATTGAAGGATAAATCGGCGCACTCGCCAATGCGCATGCCGGTATAGCGGATCAGTAGAAAGGTGTTACTCTCCCAATCATTGCGCTTGACGAACTCCTGCTGGAGAAGCTGATCCTGCTCGGCGGTGAGCGGGCGTGCCAGTCTCTGCGGGAGGCGCGGGATGTCCTCGCGACGAATCAGGCGGGCGAGTTGAGGAAGCTGTTCGGTCCAAGCCAGTTCGGTCAGCAGGGGGCGCAGAGCGATGAGCCGATTGATATAGGAGGAGGTGGCGAGCGGCGGCGTTTGGGAGCGCAGGTGGGACATCCAACCGAGGAGATGGGGCTCGCGTCGCAGTTGCGCGAGGGAGTTCACCTCGGGGTGAGCGGTGCCGAGATAGCGGAGGAAGTTACGCACGGTCCCACGGTAGTGACGATGGCTTTCGGGGCTGAGCGCCGCGCCGAGAGAATCGACGGCACGGTCGAAGAGGGGAGCCAGCGGATGCAAGAGCGGGGGGTGCCGGGCGCGGTTCATGAGGAGAGCCTCGGAAGGGGGCGGACTTGCTGCGCCACGGCGCGCGTATACTGCTGGTAGACGTCTTGCGGGGTGATCTGCACATAGCGCAGGGTGGTCTGGATGTCGGCGTGACCCATCAACTGCATGAGCGCGGGCAGGCTGATCCCGCCGCGTACCATGTCCGAGGCGAAGGTATGACGGAAGCGATGCGGGTTCGCGAGCTTGATGCCGGTGCGCTGACGATGGTAGCGGAACAAGGATCGCAATCCGGCCAGAGTCATGCGGGTTCCGCGCGCCGGTCCCTTGAGGGAGACGAAGAGCGCGGCGGTGCCGTTCGCAGGCCGTTCCACCCGCCGATAATGATCGAGAAGTTGCACAGTTTCCGGCGCCAGCGGTAGGAAGCGCAGTTTGTAGCCTTTGCCCCGCACGCGCAACTGGGCTTCGGCAAGCAACACGTCGTCTTCATTCAAACCCAAGACCTCGGCCGAGCGCAGTCCTTGCAGGAGCATCAAGCCCACGATGGCCAAGTCCCGTGCGGTGCGGAAGCTGGACCAAAAACGTGCCACCTCCTCCACGGAGAGCGGGACGAGTTGGCGTTTGGGCACTCTCACTCGCAACCGGCTCATGGCTACCCGCGACCGGCCTACGCCCAGCGGCCCGCGCCGCAGATAAGCTTGCTGAAAGCCGCGAGCCATCGGGTCGGGGGCGTCGGGGAACTCGTTGCGCAGGGCGCGATCGGCGACGGCGACGCGGTCATTGATGGTGGAACTGGAAAACGGAGGTTGGTGGCTGCACTGGAACTTCATGTAGTTGAGGAGCGTTGACTCCGTCAAGTCACCTTCCACCACGTCACCGGTATGATGAAGACTCTCCCACCAGCGCACAAAGTGCAGCAGGCTGTAAGCGCAGCTACGCAGACTCGCGTCCGCCAAGCGGCGGACATACTCGCGGTCAAGGAAACGATTGACCCAGCCAACCTCCAGGCCGGTTTCGTGCTCGACCAGGCGAAGAGGACTTGGCGCTGGGTTGGGGGGTTGCGAGCGGATGACGTGGAACCTCATGATAGGGCCTCCTCCAGGAGAGAGTGGAACTGTCGCGCGTCACCGCCCTGGACGAAGAAGGAGTTGGGATCATGGCCGGGGGGCAGGAGGACACAGCGAGGGGTGATGCCTTGCGCCCGCAGGCGATGGGCTAAGGCCTGCGTGGCCTGTTGGCCGCTGCCATTGGCATCGACATCGAAGGTGAGATAAACGGTCCGCGGGCGGTCGCACAGTTGGCGAAACTGGCCGGGGCTGAGATGAATGCCGAACGAACAGGTGGCGTGACGGAAACCTGCCTGCCACAACACCGCGAGGTCGAACATGCCTTCGACTAGAATCACGCTGGGGAAATAGCGGAGCGATTCCCAGGCGGCCAAGTCGCCCTTGGAGCCGGGGAGGAATCGATGAGCGAAGGCGGCGCCGGTGCTGCGGCCGTACAAGTTGACGATGCGGCTGTCCTGACAGCAGGGGAAGACGACGCGCTGGTAGAGGATGTCGTGGCCCTGGGGGTTGACGAGGCCGGTGTGCTGCAGCAAATCGAGGGAGTAGCCTTGGGCGAGGAGGTGACGCCGCAAGCTCCCGCCCGGGGCATAACCGATCTGCAACTCCCGGATCAGGGCAGGGTCGTGCAGTCCGCGCTGTTCCAGATACCGCCGTGCCTCCGGGTAGTGATCGAGTTGCCGTTGATAGAACGCGGAAGCAAGCCCCAACACGGCGGCGGGGTCTGCCAGAGCGCTTTGCTGTTCGAGGTAGGTGAGGCTTTGGCGGAAGGATAGGTGCTGGGATAACTCCACAAAGCGAATCAGATCGCCGCCTTGGCCGCAACCATGGCAGTAAAAGAGATTCTTGCGGGCATTAACGTAGAAGGAAGGCCGAGTCTCCGGGTGCAACGGACAGAGTCCAACGAACTCGGGGCCCTGACCCGCCCGCCGGCCGGTCCAATTCTGCTGCCGCAAATAATCGAGCAGCGGAAGTCTCTGTTTGAGTCGTCCGAGGTCCTCGCCCATGGCGCGGTTTTAGCTCCCGGAGACCAGCCTAGAAGAAGGAGGGCAGCGTTCCCAGGCAAGAATGGTGGGGGAAACAGAAAACTTCTCAGCGCCGCAGCGGCCAGAGAATCTGCAGAATCGGGGTCAGCGCGCCTAACGGACCAGTCTGAGGATCGGCCGGACTGCTGCGCCTCAGCCAATGCGCCACGCGGGCGAACGTTGGGCGTCGAAAGGAAGCGGATGGTTCGGAGCGGTCCAGGCCGACCGACCAACGGCGGACGGTCGAGGGATCGGGCACCCGATCGGCGTCCTTAAGCGTGGGCGTTGCCTCTTCCCACGAACAGTGCTCCATGAAGTGTCGCCGCAGCGCCTGAGCCCGAGCCAGTAGGCTGTAATGGGTGTAGGGGAGAGAAAGCAGGGGAAGTAGGGTGAAGGTCTTGCCACAACCTGGGCAAAAGCCGCGCCGGATCCTAATCCAGTCGTGATGTTCATCGTGCGCCTGCTTGCGGCGGCGACCGTGACCGATGATGGAGTCACGTTCGCAAATCGGGCATCGCCGCAGCAGGACCTCCTCGTCATTACGAGACCAATCGGTTTCGATCTTGTCTGGCGGGGCAGAAAGTGGGATAAAAAGAATCGTAGTTCATGGGGGCTCCCTCCCGGCGTTGACCCGCCAAGATCTGAGCCGGAAGCGGGGCCCCTCCTCCTGAAGAGAAAAATCCCAACTGGAGAAGAATAACGCTTCTCAGCCACAGCGCTTAGAGGTGTGATTTAAAAGATTGGCCGGTTAATTTGGCCATAACCATATATGTGATCCCCCACTTTACTTTTGGCGATTGTGCCTGGATGACGCACTCGGAAATTGTCCGCTGATTCGGGACTGCTGGAACGGAAAGATCCCCGAAAGGATGGCAATCCTCAATCCCTCGCTACGCTTGACCACCTCCTGCCACTCCGATTTCTGGAGTCCTATGGACTCCATCGGAGTCCACGAATCGGACCGCAAATCGGACCTCCTGAACCAGGGGGGAATTGTCGCGCGCGGAAAGTCCCGCATACCAATTTCCTGCCGGCAGGAAATTCAGGGGCCAAAACTCAAATATTCTACATGTGGGCGGGCATTTGGTCCGTGCCCGGATCTATTATGGATGGGTTATTGCTCGGATAATACACGGACGACTATGTTCGGGTGAAAACGCGCACGCCGTACGCGCGCGCGAAAATCCGACCCGAAAGGAAGGCCGGGAACAGTAGGTGGTAGGTCGAAGGTGGTAGGTGGGAGGAGAGGGGCACATTGACTTAACTGAACGGAAGGGTTGAGCCTACGCCGCGTGGGGGCGATTCACCAAGCTGTTTTTCAAGCTCGGGAATGGAGCACTGACCCGAAAAGATGTCAAAAATGAAGGAACCTCCGGGGATGTGTATGAAAACACAGTAAAAACGACAAAATGTCTAGTGACAAATTCGGCTTCTCGCACGAAAACACGCTAATCTCACGCTAATCGACACCAATCTCTCGGGCTTCTTGGCCGAAATTGCAGCAATTGCGCGAATACCGAGGGGAAGTCGGGCTCGATCATTGGAGACTGCCAGCCCCTTCATTAAACGATTCGTCGGGTTGCGCTCCGCTGCGGCACGGGCAGCTTGTTGCAACTTAGCGGGGTTCCACGATGTAAGGTCATGGCCAGGAGTGCCCCGAGCGAAGTGGCACGGGCATCCTGCCCGTGAAGGAGACATGTCCAGGATGGCCATGCCACAGGGGTTCAGCGCTAAAAACATTGTCGTATCCCACGATATACCAGAAAAGAAGGGGTTAACGGGGATATTGCGAAGATCTTGCGAAAGTATATGTCATTGAAACTAAATGTTTTAGATGTGGCGTGGGTCACCGAAAAAAATATGCTCCGAAATCAACGAGCGAAGCCGGAATGTTATTGAAATCACAGGGAGTCGAAGACATCGTTCTGTCCCTACCCCACGATGTAATTGAAAAGGAATGGGTTAAACTTCCAACCCCACGATCTAGATGAAAATAAAGGGAGTTATTGAGGAGCAGTGGCTAGTGGTTAGTGGCTAGTGGCGAGCCGGAAAGGTTAGGCACGGCAGTGGCGAATGACGAGAAACGGGAAAATGGCAAAATCCGAGGTAGCGGTACAGTTTGACGATGTAGCTGCGAGTTTACCTCGATGATGATGTAGCGGCGAGTTTACCTCGCCGTATGGCGGCGTAAAGCCGCCCCCACATCACACTGCGCCGCTACCAAATCCGAAGGAGGAACCGGCGAAACGCGATCCTTCGCGACGCGCAGGATGACAGCCCGCTGGGAATGGCCGATGACCCAGTCCGCGGCGTGACACCCCCCCGCATCGCTTATCGGCGAAAGCGAGCACCAAGATGAGGCAGCACCACTTTGGAGGATCGCCCTCCTTTTACAATCATGCGGGCTGCACACACTCCCCCGTTTCGGTTATCAGCGGTTTCCAGCGGGATGACGAATCCAATCGATGCGGCCGAAGTTCGAAGCCAGGAATCGCAAATCTGAAATTGAAAATCTCAAACCCGTAAGCGCAAGTCGAGATGCGCAAGTTCAAGAGCGAGAATTAAAAATCGAAGATCGAGAGTCGCAAATCACCAATCGCAAATCGCCAATCACCAATTGCCAATCACAAATGGCAAATCGCCATTCACCCGATGACCCGATGACCCGATCAACGAATCTCACGGGGCAAACTCTTTCTGGAGTCAATCCGAGGCGCGTGGTACAGTACTTGCAGACCTCACGTGCCCTCGCAGATGAGGCAAGGATGGAAACCAAGTTGGGGGCTGCACCGTGCGCGCTTGTAGAAGCACCGAAAGCCAGCGCGAAGCCGGTAGACCGCCCCAGTCCCAAAGTTCTGCTGACGAGTGTTTGTCGCCCCCTCGGCCCCGCTCATGGAGACGCTCCGAGCGTGGGCTACGAAGTTCTCCACGGACAAGTGACCCGCGCGCAAGGGGTCTTCAGCCCGCGCTCGGTGAATTTTACTTATGGGTTGGATTACATTGCCGCCAACCTCGATGCGCCGGCGGTGGTACTGCAATACCCGTCGCATCGCGAATTGATACGCGAGCTGAAGAAAGGGCCGGACTACGTTGGCGTTTCTTTCAACCTGGTCTTATTCCATCGCATGAAGGAAGTGGTGGCGCTCGTGCGCAAGCATGCGCCTCGCGCCAAGATTGTCCTGGGCGGCTATGGAACGGTTTTGGACGACGCCACGCTGGCGCCTTACGGCGACTACTTCTGCCGCGGCGAGGGAGTGGCCTTCTTTCGCGCCCTGTTGAATGAGCCGCCCCGGCCCATGCCCTACGATCATCCTTTGGTGAGGCTCAGCTTGAAGGTTTTTTCCGTGCCCATGCACCGCACCGGCGTGATCTTCGCCGGCCTCGGTTGCCCCAATGGCTGCGACTTCTGCTGCACGTCGCATTACTTCAAGCGCCGCCACATTCGCCTGCTCCCCACGGGCGACGACATCTTCCGCGTCGTCGAGCGCTATCTCGAGGTCGACCCGCACATGAGCATGGCGATTCTCGACGAAGATTTCCTGCTCGCCAAAGACCGCGCCACCCGCATGCGCGAACTGGTGCTGGCCCGCGGCACGCCCCTTTCCATTTTTGCCTTCGCGTCGGTAAAGGCATTGAGCCGCTTCACTCCTCAGGAGCTGCTGGAGACCGGCGTGGACGGTGTATGGGTGGGGTACGAAGGGAAACGCTCGGGCTACCCGAAACAGCAGGGCAAACCCATCGAGGAATTGATTCCCGACTTGCGCTCGCACGGCATCACCGTGCTCTCCTCCATGATGCTGGGGTTCGAATATCACACCCCGGAAATCATTCGCGAGGAGATGGCGGAATTCCTGGCGCTGCGGCCCACCTACGGCCAGTTTCTCATCTATGGTCCCACGCCGGGCACGCCGTTCTACGAGCGAATAATGAAGGAAGGGCGCATGCGCCCGGAAATGTTGGCCGACCCCGAGCGTTATTACCGCAACTGCGATGGCTTCACCTCCATGGTGGCGCATCCCACCATGAAGTCGGGAGAGATCGAGGCCTTGCAGCGCGAGTGCTTCGACACGGACTTTCGTCTCAATGGACCGTCCATCCTGCGCTCGGTGGAGGTCTGGTTCCAAGGTTGGAAGCGCTATCACCATTCCGATTCTCCCTACCTGCGCGCCAAAGCTGAGCGCTGGGCTAAGGAGATTCATTTCGCCTGGCCGCTTTTCCGCGTCGCCAAGCGCTCCGGGCCGCGGCCAGAAGCCGCAGTGCGTCTGGAAGCGGAGATTCAAGAGGCCCTCGGTCCGCCCCCCCTGGGCTCACGCGTACGTTCGTGGCTGGCGCCCGCCGCAGCGGCGTGGACCGGCTTTGCCCTTCGGTACGACTTGTTCCAACACCCCAAGTTGGTCCGCAACGCTTATCGCACCACTCCCTGGGCGTTGCGTTCCGGCGAGCTCGGTTCCCTGCGCGTTAGCCTGGAGCGCGCCTTGCACAGCACGCTGGTGAAGATTGAAGGCGCCCTGGACCGCGCCAGCGCGAAACGTCTGGCGGCCGGCATCCGCGCCCATCTGCGCGGCAACGATGCGGACGTGAAGGTGGTGGTAGCCGAGGGAACACAGGCCAAGCCCCAGGATCTGCGGTTTCTTGCCCAGGAACTGGCTTCGCTGCGCCACCGTGTTTCCATTTCGGTTTTATCCGGGCCCGAAACCCCGGATTTCCGAATGATTGCTTGATGTCCACTGAAGGCTATACATCCGCGCATAATTAAAGGGACATAGGTTGCCCCTGTATGGCATACTTCTCGCCGGAGGAGTAGCCATGGTTCCTCGCCTGCTGCGGTTGCATCCCTTGACCTATCGCCGGTTGA
>JBEKLF010000038.1:0-48667 GCA_050010335.1 Terriglobia bacterium | reverse complement strand
GCCAGGTCATCGCCGGTTCTATCGTGCATCACTTTGGTTCCAACGCGGGTTTCCTGTTCCTTGCCGCGGTCGCCTTGGCCGCGTTCGGCATCCTTTACTTCTTCATGCCGGAGACGCGCAACGCACGATTGGCAAAAGAATGACACGCACAGCGCGCATCGTCGTCACTCTAACCGTTTTCGCGACGATGCTCGCCCTGGTGGTCGTGCGTCCGTGCCGATGGAACGAGGCTTAGTGGACGATGCTCGGGGCGCGGGTTGCGGCGGTCAGACCTTGTACAACAAGCATCCCCATAGATCAACATCTCGGAGATCAGCTTGCCCTGGGACGATAACGGCGATCGCGTGCTCCCCGCCGCAGCCTACATGGACCATACTGAGAAAATGCGGGAGCTATCGAACCGGTTCACCCCGGCTGTCGAGGCTCTGGCGCGTGACTCCGGAAAGCTTGTGGAGGAGGCCAAAGTACGGCTCGGCGGCCCATTCCGGCCTGCGGACTATCCCGCTCCCGACGAACTCAGTTCCAAGTTCTCCTTCGGGACCAAAGTGATGCCCCTGCCGGACGCGGGCGACTTCCGGGTCTCTCTGGGCGACGAAGAGAAAGAGCGAATCAAACGGCAGATCACGGCCGCCGTCGAGGCGTCGCTTCAGGTCGCGAGCCGCGACCTCTGGCAGCGCCTCTACGAGGCGGTGACCCACCTGGCCGAACGCCTCCAGGCCTACCAAGTGACGGAGGAGGGAGTGGAATATCCCTTCCGCGATTCCGTCATCACCAATCTGGTGAAACTCGTCGACATTCTGCCCAAGCTGAACGTCACGGCGGATCTGGAGCTCGAACGGCTGGCCGCACAGGTGCGGGCCTCGCTACTGGTTGATCCCCAAGAACCGAGGAAGTCGGAGTCGGTTCGCACCGAGACCGCCAAAGCGGCGGCCATTATCGCCCAGCGCATGGCCGGGTACATGGCAGGTTACTCGGTTCCTGCCCCGAACGAAGGAATGGCGGCATGAGCCCTCAGATGACCACGGCACAAAAGCTGACCCGAGCACGGACGCAGCTTCTGCTCAATCAGCCATTCTTTGGAACACTGGGTTTGAGGTTGAAGCTGGTGCCGGGTTCGCTGCCGACGATGGCTACCGACGGCTCCCGGATCGTGTACAACTCGGCCTTTGTGGGCGAACTCAAGCCGGCGGAGCTTGAGGGAGTACTGGCCCACGAGGTCTTACACTGCGCGTTGGGACACCACTGCCACCGCGGCGAACGCGATCCAGAACTCTGGAATACAGCCGCTGATCTGGCCATCAACCCTATTGTGCTCGGAAACGGGTTGACGCTTCCGGCCGGGGCGTTGATCGATCCTGCATTTGCGAACGTAAGCGCCGAAGAAATCTACGCCCGGTTACTGCGGAGAAGAAGCGAGGGAGCGAGCGCAGAACAGCAGCCAGCGCCGCCGCAGACAAATGCTGGCGGGGGAATGGGTAACGGTCCAAAGGAAACCCACGGCGCTGTGCCGTCCGATCCTTTGTCTGACTCCTCCAACGGGTCGGACCCTCAGAACCAGTGCGACTTGAACCCAAGGGAGGTGGCGGAACAGACTTCCGCCCGGCGTTCGAGTGGGTCGCTGAGAATGATATCGCGCCGGTCTGCCTTATCTACCTCAGCGACTTGTGCTGCGATTCGTTTCCGGAGACCCGGGAATATCCCGTGCTATGGGTGACCGATTCCCGCAGAACGGCGCCTTTCGGTAAAACGGTGCGGATCGGCCTTGAATGAAGGGTTACCTGCGCTCTTTGAATGCGAAATTCGGTAAGCCTGGTTATTTTCACCAGATCGTGTGAAGCGCTTTCGACCGACGGATTTCACGATCGGCGGTAACCAGAGGTAGGCTTTCAGCCAGCGCGGTAGCCCCGATCATTCGATTTGCCGGATCCTGAGGATAAGCTGCTGGGACTCCAAGGGCGCGCACGCAGACGCGGCCAGTGATGGGTAGGACAACGAATCGGGTCTCGACTTCCCGCAAGAATGATTCCAGGCTGATGTCGAGATGGATGCGTCCCTTACTCGCGAGGGTTGTCAATTCCATGAGAGTGATATCGGAAATTGCCAAGCCATCTCCATTCTCACGCGCATTGTCGATTGCGGTTCTTGCCAAAAATAGAGGCCCACGGGTTTCAAAACTGGAAGAATTTACCCAATATGCCGGGCAACTCGCTCGGCGGCCCCCCAAAACACTTCCGCCGAGAACGGTGGAAATGTTCTCATCCTTACTTGGCGTCGTCCGATTTTTCTTGTTGACACGGTGTTGACACGAAGCGGATTCCGAAAGAGCCCTTATCACGAAACCCGCATATTTATTGGCTGGGAGGCAGGGATTCGAACCCCGATACGCAGATCCAGAGTCTGCAGTCCTACCGTTAGACGACCTCCCAGTGGGACAATCAGATAGAATTAAACGGGCGGGCACGCGCTTGTCAAGGCTTCTTTTCGAATGACTGTGGTACAGTTCGGTGTTGTAGCGGCGAGTTTACCTCGCCATCTGGCGGCGTAAAGCCGCCTCTAGAAACTGCACCACAAGGCGGGTGGTCAGAATAATCGGAAGCTGACTTCTACCGTGACTTGCACCGGCACCGGGGTGCCGTTTCGCAGGGCAGGTTTGAACTTCCACGTCTTGACGGTTTCCACCGCTTTTTCATCCAAACCGAGGCCGAGGGGCTTGATGACCCGGCATTCCGAGACATTGCCCGCGGTATCGACGATGATAAACAGCACGACGGTGCCTTGATACTTCGCCTTGCGAGCTTCCTCGGAGTATGGGGGTTCGGGCTTGAAAATAGGGATGGGGGCGCTCACGCCGCCGCCCACGCTGTAGACGCCGCCTCCCACGCCGCCACCCTCGCCGGGGCCCAGGCCGCCGCCTTTGCCGGAACCAATCCCCCCGCCTGATCCGCTGCCAATGCCGCCGCCAAATCCCGGCCCGTTCGAGGCGGGGCCGACCACTCCATTAGGATCGCCCCAGTTCATGTTGGAGCTCATCTGCGGGAGCTTCAATTCCGGTGGGCCAACCAGTGTAGGCGCTACCTGAAGCTGCGCCGCGGTGTTGGGAATGACCGCCATGGGGGGAGCGAGCTGCGTCTTGGCGAACTTGGGAATCGCGCCCTTCGACGCCGGGGTCGGCGAGCGATCTCCGCCGCCTCCACCGCCTCCCGCCTTCTTGGTCCCCGGAGATATCATCGGCAGGTAGGGGGAGATATCCACGACGTCGGACCTGGTGGCGGCTTTCACCGGCTGCCACATGCGGGTCAGGATGTAAGGCAGCAACAGCAGAGTCAGGGCGATGGTGTGCACCATCACCGAATTGACCCAGGAGGCCTTTTGCATCCGGAAGTCGTGCCAAATGTCGGGAGGGTAGGGCCGAGCCTTAAAAATCAGCGAGCCCGCCAATTCACCCAAGGCAAACCCGGCAATCACGCCCAAAAGTAAAGTGGTCTCTTGCCGCCAAAACCAGCCGGCCGCTCCCAATGCCGCAGCCAACGCGAACGCGCAAAGCGCGCGCTTTTCCTGCTGCCCATGGTTGTAAATTCCGATCGGGTCGCGCGGCTTTTCAAAGGCCACACGGAGCTGCGAGGGGAGCTCCACGAACCACGGGGCCATGTCGGTGGCAGGCAGCCTGGCCTCGCCACGATAGTATTGCGCGGGCACCGTTACCTTGGGCTCGCGAAGCCAGTCGCGGATCTGCCGGAAGGCGGAAACGAAAACCGTCGGGGTCTCGACAAACGTGAATTCGAATTGGTGGTCGGCCGGGGGCGCTTTCTTGGGCGGCATTGCCACCGGGCTGGCTTCAACCTGAAGGTTGCTGGTCGACATGAACCTTTGTTCCCATTCCCTGGGCTAAATTTACGCCCTGGCGCGTAGATTTTAATAACCCTTTACAAGGATGGCGGACAGCGCACCGGGGTTGTATCAGCTTGGGCCCACAATTCGTCCGCTCCGACCTTTTTTTATAGTACCACATCATGCGATTGTGGATAAAGCGAAGATGCCCGCCAATCTCAAATAGTGCCCGATGGGGAAAGTCGCGGTCACAAAAGGTCCAGGGAGGAGCGGCAGGGGGCGGGAGGAGGGGGTGCCAGGCGGCGAAAAAGGACAATTTGTCACTTCACCGCCCAGACGGAATCCGGACTGTCCCCCCAAAGGGCCTCGTGACGGACGTCGTCCCACTTCGGACCGGGGGTCCTCCAAAATTCGAGAAATCCCACTCGCGGTTTTCGAATCAGTTTCCGACCGGCTTGAGATACGCGCGCCGACTTGATACACTCTTCCTTCGACTTCAATTCGTATTGCGGACGGTCAACTTCTTATGCCAGCACGAACCAGTTTCCTTGATCCACTCGAGCCCGCCAACGGTGAACACGGCAAGCTTTACGTCGTCGGCACACCCATTGGAAATCTTGAGGATATCACTCTGCGCGCCATTCGCACTCTCAAGGAAGTGGACTTGATTGCCTGCGAGGACACTCGCCGCACAGCGAAACTTCTGAATGCTTATAAGATTCAGACGCCCATGGTGAGTTACCACGAGCACAATGAGATGACGCGCGCCCCCGAGCTGGTGATTCAGATGGAAGAGGGGAGCACCATTGCTTTGGTCACCGACGCCGGCATGCCAGTGGTTTCCGACCCGGGCTTCCGATTGGTGCACCTCGCCGTTCGCCATACCATTCCGGTGATTCCCGTGCCCGGCGCGTCGGCCTTTGTGGCGGCGCTGGCGGCTTCCGGATTGCCCGTGGATAAGTTCCGCTTCCTGGGATTCCTGCCGAGCAAGAAGGGTGAGCGCAGAAAGGCCTTGGAGGAACTCAAGGACGCCACGAAGACACTGATTTTCTACGAGGCGCCGCATCGCCTATTGGAGATGCTGAAGGACGCGCATGAACTCCTTGGTGAGCGGGAGATCGTTGTTGCCAGGGAAGTGACGAAAGTCCATGAACAGTTCATGCGCGGAACCATAGGAAGCACCGTGGAATATCTGAAGAAACGGCCGGTGAAGGGCGAGATCACCGTGCTGATTGGCCTGCCCGCCGTATCAGACACCAGCGAAGGCGACCCGCCCGCGGCGTCCATCATCTCCGAAATCCAATCAGTCATGGCGGAGCGCAAGGTTGATGAGCGAGCCGCTTTGAAAATTGTGGCCCGCGCCCGCGGCGTCCCCAAAAGCGAAGCTTACCGCCAGTTGCAAACGGAAAAAAACCGCAGGGGCTAGTCGCGCGTCCACATTTCCAGACGATTTTCATGGGGCCGTGTCGCCGCCTTTTCCCTACGTTGCATGCCATTTCTGGCGTCCAAGCCCAACCTCCACTGATTTTTTTTCTCAACCTCGCCGTGAGTGGGGGCTCTTACTGCCGTCCTGGAAGGTTTCCAATCCCCCTTGTTGCCAATCGCTTGTGCCCTAACACTGCACTTGCTGAAATGCCCCCGAAGAATTTGTAGTTTGGCGGCCCGATTGCCACCCACAGGCCAAGACGAATCAACAAGGGGGATCCGATGAAGCAAGTATTCTGGTTTTTGACAATGGGGTTGGGGTTGGCCATAGGCTCCGTTTGGGCTGCACAAGAGGCTGTGCAGGCTGATACCGGGCAGGCGGACGCGGACATCATTAACAAAGCTGAGCAATCCATGGTTCTCATCCTCGTCGGGAACGGTGGCGGTCACGTGCTGAGTGTGAATACCGGCGTAATCATTCGCCCGGATGGGATCGTGCTCACGGCTTATCGCCCACTTCGAGGCGCTCAGGAAGTGCAGGTGCGGCTGAGGGACGGAGAAGTCTACGACCAGGTTGACATGATCGGCTTCGATGAGCGCCGGGATGTGGCGGCACTGCACTTCACTGCCAGTGGACTTGCCTCACTCTCCGGCGCCGCCCTGGGAGAAGCGATGCCGGGTGATAAAATCCACGTGTTGAACCCCGACGGGACATGGGCATGGTCGTTTTCTGATGGGGTCCTGGGCCCAGTTCGGCTGGCCGATGAAATTATGGGAGCAGGCCACGGCTTTCGAGTTATTCAGTTTATGGCCGCCCTTCCTTTGGGCGCGCTCGGTGGCGCCTTGGTTAATTCGCGCGGCCAACTTCTGGGAATCATCACCGGCTCGCCGAATACCGGCGGCGTGCAATTTGCTGTTCCCGTGGAGAGCGTCGGAGGGCTGCCAGCTCAGGGGTTGCATCTGACCCTTGGCGCGGGAAGGAATCTTGCGCTGCCCGCCGTTGTTCCCAGTCTGGTGTCCACGCGGGAGGAACAACCAAACTCGATTACGGCTCTGGCCAATGCCCGGACCCTGCGTGTGACCTCGAAAACCACATTTTTCTCGCCCTTTATGCTGGAAAAGGAACTGCTGAGCAATCCGGAGTTCCGCGCCCTCGGAATCAGTGTACTGGATGGTATTCGGGGCGGGGAACTGCTGGTGAACGTAGATCGTCCCCTGCTCACCTATGATTTCACCTACTCTATGAGTGATACCCGTTCCGGGTTAGTCCTGGCCACCGGCAAAGTGATCGCCATCGACGGCCCGCACGCGGCCGAGGCAATCGCCAAAGAGCTCGTGCAGGAGGTGCAGAAGGCGAGGACAGGGCAAGAAGCTCAGGCCAACCAACAGGAAGCGCTCAGCGCTCGACAGTGACGAACGGCAAGCAAATACCTTGTGCTCGCGTGCGAAGCTTTGGAGTGCGGCAGCTTGCTGCCGCTTTCCTTCCCGTGAGCTTGCTCGCGGGATTTCAAACGCCCACACCAATCCCGGCCAGCATGCTGGCTTATGATAGTGGGTACCTCGCAGGCGCTTTCTTTCCCGCGAGCTTGCTCGCGGGATTTCGAACGCGCGCACCAATCCTGGCCAGCATGCCGGCTTAGGATAGAGTGGCAGCCAGCAAGCTGGCTGGCGAAAAAGCAGCAGCAAGCTGCCGCACTCCAAAGCTTCGCGCCGCATATCGGCAGGGAAGCATTGTTGGGATGCATGGCGCGACTTATAAGGTAGGCCCTTCTAAACTCGTGGTGAGAAATGCGGCTAGCTTCCCTCTGAGCTGTAGATCGGAAGTGTGGCGCCCATGAAGCGAACTCCCACGCGGTAGTACTCCTCATCTTCTTTGACGCAGCGCACTACCATGGCCTTAGCGAAAAAATCGGTGGGTCCGTCTGCGGGCCGCATGGGACCGCGCCCGGGGATTACGACGGTGAGGGTGGCAAAGATGGCCAAATCATGGTTGGTGAGAAAGGAGAGGCCGCGCCGGCTGACTTCAATGGCGGTGGTGGATTCGTCGAGCTCCTGGCCGGTGGAGTCCAGCCCTTGTATCCGGATCGCGATGGCCGCTTCGACACGGCGCTGAAATCGTCGATCGTCGTGGGAGGATGCCATTAATTCTACCATGCGCACTCAAGAGGCGATTGCCGGTTCCGTCCTGTCGTGGTCGGCGGCGAGCGAGCGAAAGAACGCGTCCACGCGTTCGATCACCTCGCCGGCTTCGCGCGCGCTTTGCACCTGCCGACGTAATTCTGTCCCGTTCCGCACGCCGTGGCTGAACCAACTGGCAAATTGCTTCATCTTGCCGATGGCGCCGGGAATCTCCTCCGCAATGAGCATGGAGTAGTAAGTGCGAATCAATTCGTAACGGTCGGCGTCTGTCGGCTCGCGGTAGACGCCCGTCGAGAAGAATTCCGCAAGTTGGCGAAAGATCCAGGGATTGGAGGCAGCCGCGCGGCCGATCATCACCGCGTCGCAGCCCGTCTGCTCGTGCAGCGCCATGGCGTCCTGGGGTTTGAAAACGTCGCCGTTGCCGATCACGGGGATGCGCACGGCCTGCTTGACCTGTTGGATGATTTCCCAATGCGCACGGCCGCTGAAACCCTGCTCGCGGGTGCGCGGATGGACGGCCAAAGCTTCCACGCCGCAGTCCTCCGCCAGGCGCGCAACTTGTAAGGCCACAATTTCCACGTCGCTCCAGCCGGAGCGGAGTTTGATGGTGAAGGGAATCTTCACGGCGGCGCGAATCGCGCGCAGGATTTTTTCCAGCAACGCGAGGTCGCGCAGCAAGCCTGAGCCGCCACATTTCACCACTTTCTTGGCGGGGCAACCGAGATTCAGATCCACCAGGTCAAATCCCAGGTCTTCGATTTGGCACGCGGCGTCGGCGAGGTGCGCCGGGTCAGCGCCAAAAATCTGCGCACTGATGGGCCGCTCTTCCTCCGTATAATACAAATAGCGTTCGGAGCGGAAGCTCTGGCGAATCATCCCCTCACTCGATACAAACTCCGTCATGATCAGCCCGCACCCGCCCAGGCGCTTGATGAAGCGGCGGAAAACGGTGTCAGTGATGCCCGCCATCGGCGCCAGGATGTGCGCCGGACGGATTGCCACATCGCGAATGTGCAGGTCTTGAAATACCATGCGCTACGGCACCACCAAGCCTTCCGCTTTAGCTAGTTTTCCCTGGTTCACGTCGAACGTGTAAGAAGTGTTGGGATTCAAATCCGCGTACGCAATCAATAACGCCCTCGCTCCCGGGCGACGAGCTCTGCGCCGGCCACCTTGACGGGTTTGTTCCTGTAGATTCCTCTGCTGCATTATAGCATCACATCGGCCCTCCGAGAGGGCCCCCGATGGGCCTTCGCGCCCGTTGGAGGGTCAGTTTGAATCCCAAGCCAGGCATTCGTAAACACAAGGCGGCGGGTAACCTGGGATTTAATGGCGCGGCGACTTTGGGGGATTTAGTCACGTTTCCGATAAGAGCTCACGTTCAGAAAAGCTCTGCCCGTGGCTAACCGCTCTGAAAATAGGCCCTCCCCTTGCCAAACCCCCTATCCCCCCAAAATCGCTTCTCATCTTGTTGAGATTAACCTCCGCAATTCCAATCTTCCGAAGCGGCTGGCAAACGTGATGGAGGGTGTGCGACATAAAAGTGAAAGCGGAGACCCACTGGATGTAGCGCGGGCTTCTCGCCCGCTGGGGCGTGGGCATCCTGCCCGCGCATTCATGGCGGGAGCGGGACGCTCCCGCGCCAGCGGGCGAGACGCCCGCGCTACATCCGCTATTTCACTTTAATCGCGCGCACCCCGTGCTGGACAATTGTTTTCAAAGCCAGCCAGAGGTATCATATCCGTGGGGCTGGAGGCTTGTCAGGGGAGTTCCGGCCAAGTTTCGCCTTCACCGGCCACACGGCCGGAGGGCCCAGCAATATCATTTCCTATCCGCTTCCTTTGCACGACAGGCGCGCCATGGCCACAATGACGCAGATGACCGAGGCACTTCGTCCGCGGCACCCCGCCCTCGTTCGCGTGACGCATTGGCTCATCACCTTGTCCTTCCTGGCCCTACTCGTCACGGGAGTGGAAATCCTCATCTCTCACCCGCGTTTTTATTGGGGTGAGACCGGCAACGTCAACACTCCCACCCTGTTCAAAATCCCAATCCCAGCCTCCCGGGATACCGTCCCCACCGGCTACGGTTACGTGCTTCCTGACCAGAACGGCTGGAGCCGCTATCTTCACTTCGAAGCTGCCTGGGTGGCAGTATTGACCGGCTTGCTTTATGGCGCCTTCGGATTCTTCCGCGGGCACTTCCGGCGGAATCTGCTTCCCGCTGCGTCTGACCTCTCCCCAAAGAGGCTCGCGAGCGATATTGCGCGGCATTTGCCCTTCCGACGGCCGAGTGAGGAAGACGCCGGGTCGTACAACGTGTTGCAGCGCTTGACCTATCTGCTGGTCATTTTCGTTCTCTTTCCTCTGGTCATCTGGACGGGCCTGGCGATGTCCCCGACGTTCGCCTCGGTGTTTCCGGGCGCAATCACGATTTTGGGCGGCCGGCAGTCCGCACGCACCATCCACTTCTTCGTGTCCATCTTCCTGGTGCTCTTTCTTTTGGTTCACGTTTTTATGGTTTATCTTGCCGGATTCCGGAAGCGGGTGGGCGCTATGATCACCGGCCGCCTTACCCCACCGAGGGAGCGAGCATGAGCAAGATTTCAAGACGTAAACTCTTGACCACCGGCTTGGTTGCCGCGGCGGGCGCCACCGGGCTCGGAGTGGCCGCGAAGCTCGCCGAGCGTTATGGACTGATCCCGCCCGATGCGGGCGTCCTTTACGGCGCGGGCGAAACTCTGACCTATGCGGCGCAGCGGTTATTCGCTCGCCACTCGCTGGCGCCCGAGTTTGCTCCGAGGCAGATTTCGAAAGATCCGTTCGCAAACCCAGTCTCTCCCTTGGGCGCAGATTTCCAGCGCTCGCAACAGGGCGGGTTTGCGGACTGGCGCCTTGCGGTCGATGGCATGGTCCCGAGGCCGGTATCGTTCTCGATGGCGCAGCTCAAGAGCTTCCCCCGTAGCACCCAAATCACCATGACCGCGTGCGAAGAGGGCTGGTCTTATATTGCCGAGTGGAGTGGCCCCCCGCTCGCTCACATCCTCGACCTCGCGGGCGCTCTCCCCCAGGCCCGATACGTTGTCTACCGCTCTTTCCAGCCTGACTGGTGGGACAGCATTGACATGGCCGATGCCTTGCACCTGCAAACTCTCCTGGCCGTCGGTATGAACGGCGGTGAGCTTCCCGTCCCCTTCGGCGGACCTCTTCGCCTGCGCATTCCCCGTCAACTGGGCTACAAGAACGTCAAATACATCACCCGGCTCACCCTGACCGATAACCTCAAACAGTTCGGCAAGGGCTTGGGCTCGGCGTCGCCGGAAGGTGGGTACGCGTGGTACGCCGGCATCTGACGGCGTAGGCCCCAGCAACGTAGCGCGGACCTGTTCGGTAGGGTCGCAGGTATACAAGCCGATGTCTGCGCCACCCGCGGGTAACAAACCTCCTATCGGCGGCGCGCTACCTCGAATGCCGGTTTTTGTGATAGATTTCTGGAAGAGACTTTGGTGACGAAGCGAGGGAGGAAGGAACATGGGTGGAGTAAGGGAAGAAGCGCACAAATTGATCGACGCCCTGCCCGAGGAGACTTCCTGGGACGACCTGATTTATCAGATGTACGTGCGGAAGAAGATTGCCAGGGGGATCGAGGCGGCCGAACAGGGCCGCGTCGTCCCTCACGATGAAGCGAAGAAGCAGTTCCTCTCCGAATGAAGCTCATCTGGACGGATCCCTCTATCGCTGACTTACGGGCAATCCGCGATTATATTGGACGCGACTCGGACTATTATGCCGCCGACCTCGTTGAGCAGTTGGTGCTGTCCGTGGAAAGGCTACTGCAATTCCCCAAGCTGGGAAGGGTGGTTCCCGAAACTCAGGATGAAAACATTCGTGAGTTGGTCCAACAGAGTTACCGCATCATCTACCGTATATTGGGAGAGCGAATCGAAATCCTGACCATCGTCCACGGCAGCAGGGACCTGTCCGCCCGCCGGACGGCGCCGTAAAGAATCGGCGAGACAGTACGCCTCCGACCCAAGCCTTACCCCAATTCCTAGTCCCGCTTTGGACGCAGACATCAACCCCATGTCTGCGCCACCCGGCGGCGAGAGCAAGGAAGCGCGGAGGTATTCGGCTCCGAGCCGAATTCCTCCACGGCCCTTCCTGATTGCCCAGCAACGTAGCGCGGACCTGTTCTGTAGGTCCGCGGCTTTTCGTAGTCATTCGCGGAAGAACTTGCAATTCCCCAAAGGAGACGTGAAATTTGAGAAAATCGGAGCCGAAGAAGGAGATTCCGGAATAAATGACCCATTCTAGGTAAACGATATCGGAGTGCTCTATGTACTTTGCCGCTGTCATTTTGCTGATGCTGGTTCTCCCAGCAGCGTCTGCGGGTGCTGAGGAGATTCTTTCGCGGCACACCATCCCTGTTATCTTCCTGATCGAGCGATGGTTTGTCTTCTGGGCTGTCGGGGTTCGGCTCTTCAGTGCCGGAGTGCGTCAAGTGATCCAGCCTCGATTCACGGCCGAAGAGATCTTTGGCATTCAAGACCGTGGTTCGTATCCGATTGTCAGGGAAGTCGGATTTGGAAACCTGTCCGTAGGGTTTCTAGGAATGTGCAGCAAATTTCATGTGAGCTGGGTGGTCCCTGCTGCAATCGTTGGGGGTATGCTCTATGGGCTTGCTGGATTGGGCCATATCCCTCAGAAGAACAAAAACGCGAAGGAGTACACGGCCATGATTTCGGACGGGTTTGCATTTCTTGCGCTCTTCATATTTGTGATCTCCAGCAGGTAGTCACAGACAATGCCTTTCTGCTTGGGCCTTCCCGTTGGTGCACAACCTTGGTGAATGGCCGGCCGGCGCAGGCACCCGTCTTTTGGTGTCTGTCTTTTAGGGCCTTCGGCCCGCGAAACCCCATGAAACTGACATTCTGGACCTGCATTTTCGACCCTGCGATCCCGAAGGGACGTTCTCTTCAGGCCCCGCGCCGTCGAGAGTATACTCTCCTGCGCCTTGCCCTTCTACCACCGCGTTTACAGTCCCGGTGAACTCCGATCCATCACCGCCAGCACCCTCGCCGCACGACACTTTTCCTCTCGGTTTGCTTTCGGTCGGATGCGTTGAGTTCAACTTACGAAGTCCCTTCGGGACCGAAGAATCCCAGAGGTAGGAGTCAGCGCCAGGCGGCCTGAAACCGACATTGCCGAGGTGTTGCGACTACTGCATTTGACGCGCATCAGGGCGTGGCTTAAAATGTGTACGCAGGTGAACACATATGGAGACGGTCAAAGTCGGCATTCGTGAATTTCGAGAAAGGCTGGCGAACTACTTGTTACAGACGGACAAGCCGGTGGCCATTACCCGTCACGGTGACACGGTGGGCTACTATCTTCCTGCCCGCCGCAAGCGTTCCGAAACCGAACGAGAAGCATTGAAGGCGGCGGCGGCCCACCTTCAGGAGATACTGGCGGCCGCAGGCCTTCACGAAGAGGAAATCATCAAGGATTTCAAGCGCTGGCGAAGCGGTAGGCGCAAATGAAACGAGGTCTTGCTGCTTGATCCCCCCATATGGACCGAAGACCAAGACCTATTTGGCAGCGGCCTCCCCACGTGGACGACGGACCGAGTCGAGGTGTATCTGAAAGCAGGGCACTGACGCAGCGCTCCCTCAAGCCGCCAGCCGGCGACTTTGCGGCCAAGTGACGGGGAATCTGTAAACCCTAAGCCCGCAACCGACAACAATCCACTTGGTCGTAAAATGGCCTACCCCTGCAAGCGCAACCCCTGACTCCAGCAGAGTCCGCATCCCACAGGTGATTGGCAGGTGATCGATACCGCGACTGGCGGTTTCCGCCTGCAAGGTCGCCTTCCCGCCCCGTGACTCCATCTGAGGTCGACAGGAGTGCACCATGTGACAGGGTGAGAGAACCCAACGGAATGGGGCTTGCGGAGCGGTCGGGAATGATTATGATAGTAAGCATCACCAGGACTATACGACCTTTAGGGAGATGACAAATGGCTCTTTCGATTGACGAGAGTCGAACTGTAAATGGAAGAAGCGGGACGTGGTGGGTCGCGATGTTCCGCGACGTACAATTTTGGGTTCCTCTGGCGGTTTTGTTGGGCGGGTTGATTCTATTGAGAGCCATCCAGTAACTTACCAAATCTCCACGAGGGGCACATGCCCATGGGCTCAATCATTGCCGGAAGCTTGACCGATCGATCACGCCAGCGCACCCTCCAGGGGCTGGGAGTATTCTGCGGCATGGCGGCAGCGCTGTGGTTGGCCGCCGCCGAGGCGCCCACGAAGCTCGTGACCATCGCGGTTTCGCCACTTATCATTTCCTTCATGATGGTTCTTGGCGCGTTCATTTCGCGCTGGAGCCTTCCGGCGCTGATTCGCGGCACATCCGATATCGGCCGAGACGTCCGCCAAGCGCCTCACCTGGTGGTGTGGGGTATTTTGGCTGGTTGCCTGTGGGCAGTGGGAAATACGTTGACGATCTTTGGCGTGCGAGATATCGGCCTTAGCATCGCCTTTCCCTTGTGGAATTCCAACAGCCTGATTGGAATCGCGTGGGGAACTCTCTTCTTCCGCGAACTGCGCCGTGCCGGATGGCTGCGCTGGGTGGGTGTGGTCGGCGGCGCCGTCATCATTTTCGGCGGCGCGTTGATGTTGTCGTTCGCGTCCACTTCACAGAGTTCATCCCCGCATCCCCTGCGGGGGGTGGCGGCGGCGTTGGGCGCCGGCCTGATGTTTGGCTCGATGTATATCCCCTACCGCAAGGCCTACATCAGCGGGATGAACCCGCTTTCCTTCGTCACCTTCTTCACCTTTGGCGAGATGGGTACCATTACAGCGTTGACGGTGGTGTTCCTGGGCGGCGTGACTCCCGTTTGGCATGAGCTGGTTCAATTCCGGGGAATCCTCTTCTGGCCGTTGTTGGGCGGCTTTATGTGGGTGATCGGGGATCTCTTTCAAAATTTCGCAGCCAAGTACGTGGGCATCAGTCGTGGAATTCCACTTTCCAATACCAACCAGCTCTGGGGACTGCTCTGGGGCATCCTGGTCTTTGGCGAATTGCGTGGTGCGCCTCACGGAATCTTGGCGAAGGTCGTCGGGGGCTCCTTGGTGATGGCAGTGGGCGCCGTGGCGATTGCTTTTTCCTCCGCTCCGGAGGGCGAATACATAAGCTGGAAGGAAGCGGCACAGAGGGAGAGCGACCTTTACGCCATTGATCCGGCCTTTGTGGCCTCCAGCATGGAGGGCAAGGAGAAGAGCGAGACTCCGTTCCGGCGCACTTGGCTGGATTGGTCGCTGGTGATTGCTGCCACGTCAATCTTCGTCGCTTTCGGGACGTTGGCAGTCATCCCCCACCTGGAAATCAACTGGATCTGGCTGGCGGGGCTTGCTTCCGCCATGCTCGTCGTTCTTGTCGCCTGTGGCATCATGATGTGGCGCACCACACGATTCAATTGATGATGAATTGATCTACTACCTCGCGCCCGGCAGGACATCCTTGGCGTCGGCGATGCCAAAGCGCATTTGACCCTCGGCCACCAATTCGCCGTCGCGGAAGATGGAGCCGCGCAACTCGCCAAACTGTGCTTTCATCCGCACCACTTCGGCTTCCACGCGCACCGTGTCTCCGGCCTCAATGGGCTTAATAACGCGAGCGGAGGGAATGTAGAGGATCATGGCGATCTTGCCGGCCATCTCCGGGCGCTCCATCACCAGGACGGCGCCGACCTGCGTGACCAGTTCTAGAATGACGCCCGTCGGGATCATCGCGAGGCCGGGAGGATTCCCGCGCGCGGCCTGATCATTCATGGAAAAATGCTTCATCGCCACGATGCGCTGTCCGGGAACGAATTCCGCCACCCGGTCGACAAAAAGGAAAGGGTAGCGGTGAGGGAGGAGGCGCGCGATGTCAGCGGGGGAGAGAGAAGTCATCGGGGGAAAGGATAAAGTGTAAAGTTTAAAAGATAAAGGATGAAGTATGAAGGATGAAGTATGAAGGGTAAAGTCTAAAGGACAAAGTATAAAGGGTAAAAAGCGGCGGGTCCTTTTATCCTTTACCTTTTATACTTTACACTTTTTCTTTTCGCGGCTTGAGCATCTCTCGCTTCAGTGCCGGGTTTCGTCCGGTCCAATCGCCCGGACGGTCCTGATCCGTTGCGTACTGTTGGCGCACAGCTTCGAGCTTGGAGTCCATCTCGTCCAGGAAATTCACCACCATGGCCTCGGCAAACATGGGTTCTTTGGGCGAGCCGAACTCCAGCTTGCCGTGATGGGAAAGAATAATGTGTTCGAGTTCGTCCTTGAGTTCAGCAGGGAAGTCGGGGATCTGGTGAATCTTGGCCTGCACCATTTCCAGCGCCATGGCGATATGGCCGATTAGTTGCCCTCGTGTGGAGTAGCGGAAACCGCGGGTAAAACTCAGCTCTTCCGTCTTGCCAATATCGTGGAGCACGATGCCGGCCACCATCAAGTCACGCCGCAGCCAGGGATAATGATCCGCCACGCGATCGGCCAGCGCGACGAGCGACGACACATGTTCCAAGAGGCCGCCTAGGAAGGCGTGGTGATAGCTCATCGCCGCGGGAGCCAGCTTGTACTTTTCCGCCATTGACGGGTCTTCCAGGATGCCGAGCAACAGAATCCGTAGCGGGCCGTCGCTCATGCGGCGCACGCGCTCAAGCAACGCGGCATACATCTCCTCCGGATCGCGGTGGGTGCGGGGAAGATAATCAAAAAGGTTCACTGTATCGGGCGCGCACAGCGTGATCTTCCGAATGCGCAGTTGCGGCGCGCCGCGGTAACTTTCCACGTGCGCTTCCACTTGCACGATGTCGTCAGCTTCGAAGGGCGGAGTGGTGCGTTCGGAGTAGTCCCAAAGCTTGGCGGAAATGACGCCGGTGGTATCTTGCAGGCTGAGGTCCAAATAGGCCGAGCCATTACTGGTGAGCTTACGTTCTTTCGATTGGACCAGAAAGGTACTGCGGACCGCTGAATCCGGCGTGAGGTCCTTGACGAAGGTTTGCTTCATTGAGTTTTGTCGGCGGTTAGCGCCGCGCCCGGCGTAACGTCGCCAGTGTCAATGTATCCCGGCGCTTTAAAGATGTAACTGTCAAGGCGAAGTTGGTTTAGATATTCACGCATCTTGGGCGCCATGCGCTGGTTGTACAGCATCTCCTGAACGTGCGATTCAACCTCTTCAAACTTGGGAACGCCGGGGCTGAAGTGTTCCAGAAGCCGCAGGATCATGTAGCCGTTCTTGGTTTGAAGCACGTCGGTATATTCGTTGGTATCGAGCTTGTCGATGGCCGCGAGGATGGCCGGCGCCACGGAGCTGGTTTTCATTAAGCCGATGTCTCCGCTTGAGTCGGCATTAGGCCCGTCGGAGTATTTCTTCACGACCTCGCTAAACTTCGCGCCGCCCTTCAGTTCCGCCTCCGCGTCCTTGGCGCGCTTTTCCGCCTCATCCGGCTTGTACTTCTCTGTCGAGACCAGGATTTCTGCGAGGTGGATCATGCCCTCCGATTTGAATTCGTCTTTGTGCTGGTTGTAATATTGTTTCTCGTCTTCACGCGTCACGATGACGCGGGAGCCGACCTCGCGGCCGATGACTTCCTGCATCAGGAGCTGGCGGCGGATCTGCTCCTTGAAATCCTCCCAATTAACACCTTGCTGTTCCGCGTCCTTTTGCAGGTCTTCGATTGTCGCCAGGTTGTCCTGCTTGCGCATTTGGTCAAGCTTCTTGATCAAATCTGTGTCCACGTTAATATCTTCGTCTTTGGCCTTCTGAACCATCAGCGACTCGTCAATCAGATTGCGCAGAAGATTCTTGCTTTCATCATTCAATTTGGCTTCGAGGTCGGCGCCGGAGTATTGTTGGGCAAGCTCCTCTCGAAGCTTGTCCCTTTCCCGCTCAAACTGGCGCTGGGTGATGATTTCGCTGTTGACGCGCGCGATGATGCGTTCCACCACGTGGGCGGCCCGGACCTGGGGCGTCACAAAAGTTACCACCAGGGTGGCGATTGCCAAAAGTTTGAGCGATCGTTTCATGGTTTTCTCCAACGCAAATCATTGGTCGTCAGTTATCAGTTTTCAGTCATCAGTATGCGAAGTGTCTTTCCTCACACCTGACACCTTATCTTAGGTCTTGACCTGCAGTTCCTGCAAGACGTTTTGGACCTGGGTCAGCAGGTTGCCGTCGCGGTCGCGTCCGCGAAAGCGCAAGACTCGATCAGGGCGGAAGCTGGATTCGCGCCGGCACCGGACAAACTGCGCCAGCCGCTGGGGATCCACCGGCGCCTGCTCATGGAACTTGATCCAGATTTCATCGCCTTTGCGCTCGATCGTTTGTACCAGCAGGCGCTCCGCCACGCTTTTGAGCAGCGCGTAATCCAGGAGATTAGATACGGAAGGGGGAATCGGCCCGAAGCGGTCGGCCAACTCGGCTTCCATGTCGGCCCGTTCGCTAGGGCTGGCGGCGCTCGAAATGCGCTTATACATGCGCAGGCGCTGATTCTCGTCGGGAATGTAGGAGTCGGGAATTTTGATGTCGAGGCCCAGATTGAGCGAGGTGCGCACTTCAATCTTGGCCGGAGCGCCCCGCAGTTCCTCCACCGTCTGTTCCAGCATTTTGAGGTAGAGGTCAATTCCCATGGCGTTCAGGTGGCCATGTTGTTCGGCTCCCAGCAGATTGCCGGCGCCGCGCAATTCCAGATCCAGCGCCGCCAGGCGAAAGCCCGCGCCGAGATCGGAGAATTCCTTCATCGCCGCGAGTCGCCGCCGGGCAATGGGCGTGAGAGTGTCTTCCGACCCGATCAGTAAATAGGCATAGGCGCGGCGGTTCGACCGGCCCACGCGCCCGCGGAGTTGGTAAAGGTCGGCGAGGCCGAAGCGGTCGGCATGATTCACCATGATGGTGTTGGCGCGGGGAATGTCCAGGCCGTTTTCGATAAGCGACGTGGCCACCAGCACATCGTAATCCCCCCGCATGAACTTCAACATTGCCAGCTCAAGTTCCTTTTCGCCCATCTGGCCGTGTGCCACGCCGAGGCGCGCGGTGGGCAGCAAGCGCTGCAAAAGCGCGGCCATTTGGAAAATGGATTCCACGCGGTTGTGCACGAAGAAGACCTGACCCTGCCGCTGCATCTCCTGCATGATGGCCGATTGGATGAGCGCCTGGTTGAAGGGCACGACGGTGGTTTGAATGGCCAGGCGGCCGCGGGGCGGGGTTTCGATGACGGAAAGGTCGCGCAATCCGCCGAGCGACATGTGGAGCGTGCGCGGAATGGGCGTTGCCGACATGGTCAGCACATCCACGCCGGATTTCAATTTCTTCAGCTTCTCTTTGGCCGCCACCCCAAAGCGCTGCTCTTCGTCGACAATCAACAATCCAAGGTTGCGCAGGTGCAGATCCTTGGAAAGCAGCCGGTGCGTTCCGATCAGGATGTCGATGCGGCCGGCTTCCACGTCCGCAATGATTTTCTTCTGCTCCGGCGCCGTGCGGAAGCGGCTGAGCATTTCTACGCGGACGGGGAAAGCTGCCATGCGCTGGCGAAACGTCGTGTGATGCTGGAAGGCCAGGACCGTCGTGGGGGCCAGCACCGCCACTTGGCGGCCGTCCTGAATCAACTTGAACGCGGCACGCATGGCGAGCTCGGTCTTGCCATACCCCACATCGCCGCAGAGCAGCCGGTCCATGGGCTCGGGGCTCTCCAGGTCGCGCTTAATGTCGGCAAGTGCGGTGATCTGGTCGGGCGTCTCCTCAAATTCAAAAGCGTCTTCGAACTCGCGCTGCCAGGGTGTATCGGGAAGGGCGGCCACCCCGCCGCGCATTTTGCGTTCCGCGTAGAGCTGCAAAAGCTCCTGCGCCATGTCGCGCAAAGCGCGTTTGACGCGGGTCTTGGTGCGCTCCCAAGTGGCTCCCCCCAGGCGGTCGAGCGGAGGTTTGGCGCCTTCATGGGAGCGATACTTTTCCACGAGGTCCAGGCGCTCGAGCGGCACGTACAGCTTGGCCTCGTCTTGAAACGTCAGCAGCATGAAATCGCGCGCCGCGCCCGCCACCGAAATCTGTCGCAAGCCCTGATAAATGCCGATGCCGTGGTCGATGTGAACGACGTAGTCGCCGACTTTCAGGTCGCTGAGGTCGGAGATGAAGCTGGAGATCCCGGAGCGCTCGCGCCGCCCACGCGCCGCCCAATCAAAGCCTCCAAATAAGTCCGTGTCCGCCAGCCATAATTGCTTCAGATCGGGAAAGGCCACACCTTCGCTAATCTCCCCTCGCGCTATGAACACGCCGGAAGAAGGGGGAGGAATCGGGTGATCGGGTGATCGGACGATAGGGCGATCGGGTGAATGACCCACCCGCTCGTCACTCGTCACTCGCCGCTTGTCACTACTCTCGGTCACCTGATCGTAGGGGATTTCGTAGTCCTTCAAAATCTCACGCAGTCGGTCCACCTTGCCGCTGGTGGGGACAACGAAAATGATGGATTCCCCACGCTTCACCCGGCCGCGGAGATCCTCGACCAGTTCCTTGATCCTCCCTTGATACTTGGGAGGGGGCTGGGTGAGGAACGGGTGATCGGGCCATCGGGGAATCGGGCGATCTGGCGATTTGTGATTTGCGATTTGTGATTTGCGATTTTCGAAGTCGGTGTCATCGTCAGCAGAGGCGAAGGATGGCGTCTTGCCTGCCGTGATGCTATCGGGCTCGAGCAGTTTCCCGTCACTCGTCGCTTGCCACTCGGCACTGTTCTCAGCGAAATCGGGTGAATGCGGGTCGGGCAATGGGGCTTCGGACGACTCAGTCGGGGGCAGGGAAGTGAGGCTGGCCAATTCTTTGGCAAAGTCTTCGCCCTCGGGCGGGAAATATAAGTCGCCGCCAATGACCACCGCTTGCGCGCCGGTTTCCGCGGCCGGCGCGAGGGTTTCCATCCCCAATTCTTTGAGCGAGATTTGGGGAAGACTCGTGATTGTGGAAAGGAGTTCCGCTTCGTCCAGACAAACCTCGTGGGGTTCCGGGCGGGGGGGGATGATGTCGCGAACTTCTTCGAAGCTCGCTCGCAAGCCCTCGACGATAGGTGCCACCTGGACGCGGCGGTCGAGGAATTCGTCCCAAACCAGCACGGGGCCATCTAGAAGCGAAAACAGCGTGTGTGTGTGGGGTTCGACGAGAGGGACAAAAAACTCCCAACCCGGAAATGTATTGGAGTGCTCGGCGGCCCAGTCGGGTTCGCGGTCGGGAATCGGCGTGCCTCGCGACTGGGCGTGCTCGCGGGCCCGCAAGGCGAGCACTCGCACCAAGCGCTCAAAGAATTGCGGGGAACGCTGCGCTTCCGAAAGCGGCAGCAGCAGCGCCTGGGGCACAGGCTTGCGCGAGCGTTGCGACGACGGGTCGAACTCCCGCACGGATTCCAGTTGGTCGCCAAAGAATTCCAGGCGAACGGGCCATTCTGCCTCGGGCGGGAAAACGTCCACAATCCCCCCGCGCACCGAGTACTGACCGACGGCCGCGACGGGTTCCCCCGGCTCGTACCCCACGCTTCGCAGGTGCTCCACCAAGTCGTCCAGATTCAGCTCGTCACCCACCTTGAGTTCGAGCGCGAGCGAGGAGTAGAAGGAGCTATCACGAAAGCGCCCCAAAGCCGCGGCCACGGGGGCGAAGATCACACTCACGCCGCCTCGCGCGAGGCGCCAAAGCGCCACGGCGCGCTGTTCCTGGATCTCCGCGTGGGGCGAACGGCTTTCGTAGGGTGAGCAGTCCAGCGCCGGTAACACCTGGACCGAGCTGCCGGCGCCGGGCCTTAGCCAATCAAGAAATGTTGCGGTCGTTTGCCGGTAGTTTTGCGCCGCCTCATTGTCCTCAGTTATAACCACCACCGGCCGCTTCGCCTGGTGCGCCAGCGCTGCGATGAGCACCGCCTTGGCCGCGTGCGTGAGGCCGGAGATGGCAACGGGCGCCGCGGCAGGCTCAACCAGCGCCCCAACTGCCGCGCGCACACTGGCATGCTCAAGAAGGGGTTGGAGGAGGGAATGAAGATCGGCCATGGTAATCTTACATATAGAAACGCAGGTTCACTAGGGTCTCTTCAGCGCGCGGAGTTTCTGACGATGTGCAGGGGAGGAAAGTCTAGGCATCAGCACCGCCGCTTCCTGGTAGTCACGTTCAATCTGGGCGTCAAGTTTTTCCCGGTTGTCGTAGTAATAAGCTAATGCGGAATGAATTTGCGCCAGCGAAAGATGCGGATGCTGAAAATGCATCTCCTCAGGGCTCCACCCATAAGCCATCTTGTCGAGGATGACCTCCGCCACGTTGGTGTTAGCACCCACGATCCAAGCTTCACCCTGGTCGTCAATTTCAATCTGAGAAGCGACAGTGATTGGCATTCACACCTACCTTGCTCTTCATACTAACATACTACTCGTTTGGCCCCGCGCCTTGTACATCGTGTCATGGGGTTACCTCTGCGCCCGAGCAGGGAGTACGGATTCGTGCAGGTTGCCCCTCGCCCTCATGCGGACGGAAACGATCGATGTGCTGACGGCGTGAAAAACGGGGGCGTTGCCTTCCGCCGGCCTCGAACATCCAACTGCATGCTGCTTACAGCCGAGTGCCTACTGCTCTTCTTGCCGCTTCGATAATGGCGGTGGTGGAGTAGCCGGGGACAACCGGGATCGGCACCACTCGCCCGCCGGCGGCTTCCACATCGTCGCGCCCCACGATTTGATCAAGAGTGTAATGTCCGCCCTTGACCAAAACATCGGGCATCATACGTTTTACGACACTCAATACGGACTCGTCGTCAAAAATCGTGACATAGTCCACCGCAGCCATCGCGGCGATGATTTCCGCGCGCTCCCGTTCCGGCTGAAGGGCTCGATTTTTCCCCTTGAGGGCGCAAACGCTGCGGTCGCTGTTCATGGCAACGATCAAGACATCCCCCAGCTTGCGCGCCTCCGCAAACAGACGCGTATGACCAGGATGGAGCAGGTCGAAGCAGCCGTTGGTAAGAACCACGCGCACGCCTCGCTGCTTGAGCTCATCAACCTTTTTGTACGCCTGCTCGAGGGGCAGGATTTTTTCGATCCCCATGGGCGTTTTCCCTTTACGGTAATCTTCGGTGCAGTCGCTCCTACCGCGGCGCAATTTCTCCGCGCGTATCCCGCCCGCCCAGAATCAAGAAATAACATTCTACCTCAAGGCCCGCAAGGGGCGAATCGTTCGGCAGGGAACCCACCGCGGTCTCAACGCAGCAAGTCAGCGCACACTTCCGAACGGTGCGGATTGCGTCCGAAGCCGAAACATAGATAAACGCCGGGCCACGAGGCTGGAGCAATGGAGTTTCCTGCCAGTAGGGATTTCGAGCGCCAAAAGCCAAATATTCTGCGTACTATCGGGCTTTTGGTCGTTGCAGGCTCTCATAATGGTTGGGTTATTGCTCGGATAGTATACGGGGAACTGTCTTTGGGTGGAAACACGCACACTAGTGGCCTACGCGAAAACCCGGCCCGAACCGAAGGCCGGGAACGGTGGGTGGGAGGTCGCAGGTGCTGGGTGGCGAGTCGTAGGGGCATCTTGTGGCCCCTAAGCAGTCGAGGACGCAGCGTGGGCGTCCCGCCCATACTCAGGCATTCGCCGCGAGCGAAGTTCCACGTGCATCCTGCTCGTGAAGGAGTCATGGCCAGGACGGCCATGGCAGAAGGGCAGACACCACGACGTGCCGTGGGACCCCGTGATGTACCAGCAATGAAACGGGTTAGCTGTGAATCATGGAAATCATGACAGAATCAATGTCGCTGAAATCAAACAAGTTAGTGAATCCAGCACTCCCCACCAGCGGAGAAAAAGAATATATCAAAAATGAAGGGATAACCCGTGATGTTATTGAAAACAATGGTGACGAAAAGTGGCACCCCGTGATGTTGATGAAAAATAAGTGACTTACCGCCAGTACCCCGTGATGTTGATGATAATAAACGTGGTTAGGGCAGAACACCGATGACTCCTGACGAGTTCCGGGTGACCACCAGAGGAAGTATTCGAGGGTGGGGCGGGCGGCACGCGTGGCAGAGCGTTCCGGTCCCGCCAGTAGGGCGCGGGCAGGATGCCGTCGTGCCCGCCACGGGCGTGGCGACCGCAGTGCCTCGCCGTGATCGCCGCGTTCACTCTCTGGTCGCAGCAACATCGTCGGGTTTCGTGTTATCGGACATTCCTGCCCCTCCCGTCAGCTATCCGTTGACGTTTGTCGGTCGGTTTACCTCCGCGGGTGGTTATCCTGCATCGCTGAAACCACGCGCTACAAAAGAGATGTTAAAAATGAAGGAACCTCCGGGGATGTGTATGAAAAAAAAGGACGCATGACAAAATGTCATGGCCAAAACGAGGCCTTTTGCACGAAAATGAGTCGATTGGGCGATGATCCGCAAGATTCGGTCGGGCTTCTCGGCCGAAAATGCAATAATGATGCGATAATTGGCATGAATGTGCGACGATTTTCGGCGCCGATCTTGAGGGGCCGACCGTGCGACAAGCGTGGGAGGTGGCACGGACATCCCACAGTGCGACCCATGGCCGGTGTGATCTCGCCGCAAGCATCGCCGCAGCGCCTCAACGAATGAGGGAGATTTCCCGATGAGAGCTATACGCTTTGAAAGACCCGGAGAGGTGAGCCTGGCGGAGTTGCCCGATCCCGAGCCGATGGCCGGATGGGCCCGGATTAGGATTCACTCCGCGGCAGTCTGCATGACGGATTTCGAATTGTTGCGCGGCCGGCACATGGTGGATTATCCCCTGACCCCTGGGCACGAGTACTGCGGCGTCGTTGACCGCGTTGGCTCGCCCGCCGATCAGCCTTGGGTCGGGCGGAAGGTGGTGGCTGACAACGAAATTACCTGCTTGAAGTGCGGATTTTGCCGTCGAGGAGAATGGCGGCGCTGCCCCGAGTATCGACAAATCGGATTCGGCCTGTCCGGCGGCTACGCGGAGTATGTCGTGGCGCCCGTCCACAATCTGCATCCGCTCGTCGACGCGATTTCTTTCGAGCAAGGCGCGCTCTTGGAACCTCTGGGGGTGGGCATCGCCGTGACTCGAATCGGTGATGTCCGCTTGGGCTCAACCGCGACGATTCTAGGCATGGGTCCGATCGGGTTGAACTGTTTGGCGGTCTTGAAGGCCTCAGGAGCAAGGCGCATTCTGTGTCTCGACAAGCAACCCAAACGCCTGGCTTTGGCCAAGTCCTGGGGAGCGAGCGAGGTAACCGATGACCCCGAGCAGCTCAGGGCATTGACCATGGCGCTGCATCCGGAAGGGACGGACATCGTGATTGAGGCCAGCGGGCATACCCCCTTGGTTCCGCTGGGCGTCAGCCTTACGCGTTCGGGCGGTAGCTTGGTGCTGGCCGGTTACTGCAAACAAGAGGCGTTGCCGTTTGTGCCCGACACAGTGCAGATGCCCAACGTCCGCATGCTGGGGGCAGGAAACAATGCAGGATTTATTGAACCCGCCGCCCTGACCGTCGGCGACGGCGTGCTTCGCACCGACAGCATGATCACCCACCGCTTTCGGCTTGAGGATTTCCGTCAGGTTTTCTCCGACGAGCAGGTGAATGCGAGCGATTACATCAAGGGGGTTTTCGTCCTTTGAACGGGGGAGTCTTATGATGTGGAGATTGCTCCTTGTGATCGCGGTTCTCGCGAATACTCTTGCGCTCGCAGCGCAGACCGAGGCGGAGAGCGATAAGTCTCCCTTTCACCCGGCCGAAACCGCTTCGGTCACGGACATTACCGTTCCCGTCGCCGGCAATGGGACGGTAGTGTTGGACGCCCTCATAACTGATAAGGGAGAAGTTCAGAAGGTCGAGCTCCGCCGGGATATTGCTTCACTTACGCCACTGGTGGTCCAAGCGGTACAAGATTGGAAGTTCTCGCCGGCCACGCTCGATGGAAAAGCCGTCGCTTCGAGAATGCCTGTGGCGGTCACTTTCCGTCCGCCCGGTTCCGCGGCCCCCGTCCCCCTTCCAGCGCTAACACCCCAGAGCGACGCAGCCATCCAGGCGGAGTTCCAGCCGGCGGAGGTGACGCGCGCCGTGTTTCCGAGGTATCCGGATACCACGGTCGTCGCCGGGGCTGTGGTGTTGGAGGTTACCTTGAGTGAGAAGGGAGAGGCGGAGAATGTAAAAGTCCTCCGTGACCTTCCCCCGTTGACCGATGAGGCCAAGGCTGTGGTGGGAAGCTTCCGGTTCATGGCCGCCACCTTCAATGGCAAACCCGTCGGATCCAAGATCGTCCTTGCGTTCGTCTCCCAACCGCTCGCCACTCCCTTGAGTATGAGCCATGGCTCAAGTGGGAATTGCCACCGCGCGCGAGGTAAGTGAAGACGGATGCGGGAAGGGGTCGGTCCCACGTGAGGATTGTCCAAATTAGGCTCTCCGTATCCGCCCAATTTGGAAAAACAAGGTGGGCATGCCGCCTGAAGGCCTCCCTGAGGGTATCGAGGGCAGCCCAACAATATCCGTTTTCCAGCCTTGCAGATGACTCTTTGGACTCCTTCAGGGAGTGGCCGCAGTCTGCACAAAGTGCCGGTTGACGCGCGGCCGATAGCCGCTCCGGGCGCGAACGTGGTCATCCTTAAAGGCCTGGCCCGGCAGTTTCACGCTGATGCTCCTCCAACCGTAATTGGGATTCGGCTGTGGGTAATACGTGAGCGTGTAGAGATGGGCAAGATCATCGCGGATGGAAGCGAAGGCATTCTGCTGGTCACGCCAGTCTTTGGCAAAGTAGGATTTGCCTCCCGTGCTGGAGCTCATGCGTCCGAAGACGGCGGAAGAAACCGGGTCGAGGCGCGCGAGTTGTGTGCTGATCATATAAATGGGGATGCCCTCGGTTTGGGCCACCTCGCGAACATCCTCCGGCGCCACCATGCTGGAATTGTCGGGTCCGTTGGAAAAGGTCACAATCACCCTTCTGCCGGTATATTGGGAAGCATCCCGGAGAGTCAACAGGAGCGCGTCATAGAGGGCGGCATCATCCCCGGCCACGGTTTCACGCACCCCGTTCAGCGCCATGGAGCGGTCGGGGGTGAGCATGCAGATGCGGGAAAAGTTGCGGCTGTAAGAATAGAAGGCCACCCGGTACGGATGGTCGAGCGACCGGACAAATTCCGCAATCGCATCCTGGGCAAACACAAATCCCCGATACATATAGTTGCTGGTATCGAAAAGGATGAAGACGCTAGCGCCTGCCACCATGGAGGCAACCCGGTCAGGAGATTCCACTTGCATGAGGGGCGTGCTGCCATGCCCCCGCCCACCGGTTTTCGTGGGAAGATCGGCGCCGATGGCACCGTCCTTGCGGGGATAATCTTCCAGTCGCCGCGGAGCTTCATTCTCCTCGCCGAAGGTCGCAATCTTCTGGGCAATTCCGTCTTCGTAGATCTCAAAGTCCCAGGGGCTGAGGCCGGTAACGTAATCCCCTTTTTTATCGGTCACCGCCACATCCAACTGCACCATGTTGACGTTGACGTGAAAGACGGTGTCGGACTTGTCTTGCTGCGCTGCCATCCAGACTTTGCCGCCGGAGAAGACTCCCAGGCACATAATCGAGAGCAAAAGGATTCGTTTTGCCATAATCATCTTTCCTCCAACCCCTTGATCAGCTTCAAAGCGGGTCCTGTGCAGTAATCTTGGGCAAAGGTTGAAGCTTGCCCTCTTGAAATTCCTTGCCCGTTTCCCAAAGAGCGCGTAAGAGCGCGGGCCAGTCATCCAGGTGGGTTGCAAAGATGTTCTCCACCATGCGTTGGGTCAGCATGGGGACCAATTGATGAAGGCTCTCGGGAGGCAATCCTTTTTCGTCCGCCAAGCGGGCCCAGTAGAGATTGTTGGACTCCCACGTCTCGGCCAGGAGGTAACTCGAGTAACCGAGGAAAGTGGGGAAAGGCCGCAAGTTGAGAAGCTCGCGGGCGTTGGTTTGCGCCAAAGCGGGGTGGGGGATGCCGAAGTCTTCCGACATCCTTGGCTGATTGATTTCCTGGGGGGATTCCCGCGCGAGGGTTTGAATCTCCTCCCCGGCTTTTCCCCATCGGGTCATCTCCACTGGATATTGGCGCTGAAACTCCAGACCCAGATGGAAGGTCTCGGCCGGTGTCAGACGGGGAAGGGTTACCTCCGGATGCCCGGCGTCGAGGTCCTTCTCCAATTGGCCCAGCCTCCGCGAAACCATGCGATTGGCGAGGATGGGGAGGATCTCTTGCCGCAGGCTCGGCTCCTGCCCAGCGCTCGTCAGAAGTTCTTCACCAAATTGTTGGTAGAGGGCGACGGCGTGAAGCTCCTTCGGAGTTATTTGCCACCAACGCGGCAAGACCGCGCCATTCAACAAGGACGGAACCAAATCCTCCCAGATGAGGGATTGGACATTTCTCGGGACGAAAAACTCTTGTTCAACTTGCCCCAGAGCATAAGCGAGGCCGACAAGTCCGCCGGTCAGACGCACGCCGCCTCCCGAGGTATCTCCGCGGCCGACCAGTTCGGGCGTGGACCAAGGTGGCTCTGATCCCCGGGATAAACCACCGGAGAAGTCATGGCGCCGGATGAAGAGCGGGTTGTTGTGGAGCATTTGAGCCCCGGGCGGCTCGTAATAGGCGTAATTCAGGCCAACCAGGAAATCTCGCAAGAAGGGGACGAGGCGGCCACGTGCGTTCGCCATTTCCTTGGGTGCGCCCGGCGTGTGCAGGGCCCCGACGATGTTCGTATCCATCTCGGCCCGCGTGTGCGAATCGCCAAAATGAGCGGACGTCCACTCGATTTTTTCACCGGTGGAAAAGATGGGCTTGGGCATTTCAAACTCGCGCAACTCTTCGGCAAGGGGAACCAGGGCTTCAGCCTGGGCTTTTCCCTGGGCCACCAGGGGAAGGCCATCGCCCAGTGCGAGCAAGGTGTTGAGGGAAACCAGGCGTTGCGCTTCCAGGACCGAACGTATGCGATCCGCGATTTCTCCTCGAATCTGGGCGCGACTTGGACTGGTCGGTTTGGGCCCCGCCACCAACTCAATGATTTCGTCTTGAGAAACCCGGGGATTCCCCGTCGCGGCGCGCATAAGCTCGGCGAGCGAGGTTCGAGTGGCATCATAAAGCTCAGGAGAAGTATGAATGGTGTCAAAGGGATGGAAAACCCGCTGCCAGGAATTATTCAAATCTGCGACGGGAATCTGTCCCTGGCGCGCCAGGATCTGCCAAAGTCCGCTCTGGGCTTGCAAAATCCCTGTCGCCTCGGCTCGCGTGGTGGGATCTCGAATTTGATCAATGGCCTCCGCGGTGTTAATGAATTCGGTTATAGACGTATCGTCAAGGTCATGAAACTCAGCATACGCCGGGTATTGGTTGCCGAGTTTCACGTACTCACTTGCGAGCAAGTGAGCCGTCTGGGGACTCAAAGGTGTTCCGCCGGCGCGCGCGCGGTCGATTTCGCTGAGCGCCAAGTACGCTTGCAGCAGTCCCTTCTGTCTGTAATCGCGAGAAAGACCAAATAGAACCTCAATCAAATCCTCCGGAGTATTCACACGGCCGACTTTCTTAGACCAGCCGCGGGTGAATTTCGAATCGTTTGCCGTCCGAAGGATCTCACCCCATATAGCCAAACCTCCCGGCACATGGGGTTGGCCGTTCGAATCCAATAGCATCCTCGTGACCAAGAGCAGCAGTCCGGGGTCCGGGCGGAACACCGATTTCGCGGGGCCGGGAGAGACATCTCGTCCTCGCAGCGCCTGGTAAAACCGCGCCAAGCGTTTGGGGTCTGCAAAGTACGCCTGCTGCGGCCCGTCCACTCGTGACAGCGCGTCATAATACGGGACCAGCCACCCGCCATCCTTGGAGAGGAGCGCGATGACGAAATCTCCCGGTGAATGGGTGTTCGCCCCGACCAAATGTTCCCATGCCGATTCCGCCTGAGGCCCTCCCGGGACCAGCACTTGCCCTGACCGAATGCGAAGCTGCTCGCCATAGAAATCCAGCAGTGCCGCATAAGGCAGCAGCTTCTCGATGCCCGGATTCACCCGTAGGGCGGATCGCGTTTCTTCGTCGATCTGAGCCAGCGCCCAGTAAAGACGAGGCAGGTCCGGATCGCCCAAAAGCGCGTCCAACAGGTCCTTGTGGTTCTTGTTCCGGTCGTTTTCCATCCAAACTCTCGCGTCAAACAGTATCGGCAGTTGCGTGTTGTTAAACGGATAGACGAATGGCTTGCCGCTCTGAAGGGCCTTTTCCAAATCGGCGAGAGGGAAACCGGAATCGACGGTGGTAAAGGCCCGCTTGGGATTGGCAGTCTCGAGAGTGGTTCCCGGCCCGCACGGTTGCTGGAGCTTGTAGCCAATTACATTGAGGAGACGGGTGGCATCATTGCAATTGGAAACGCGAATGATGCCATCCGGGCCCGCCAGCGTTTGCAATTCTCGAGCCTGGTCCACGTACCGTCTGACCAGAATTAGATACTCGCTGGCTGATGAGCCGCGAGTTGACCCGCCAAATCCATCCATGACGACCTGATGGGAAAGAAGAGGCAACACTTCTTCCGGCGCCGCTTTCCGGCTGACGGCCGCCAAGCGTAGAAAGGGCAATAGTGGACCTGGAATGGCCAGCGTGGGAGATGACGGCACGGGACCTCGGGGGGCAGACTCATCCGCACGTTTGGGACCCGCAGGGGATGGCGGGGTCGCCCCCCACGCACTGGAGGGCAATGGTGAAACGGCGAGCAAAAGCGTTGCCAGTAGAACTGACAGTGGGCGATAGGAGAATCTCATAACTTAACCCCTCCCCGATCTTTATGGCAAGATTGTCTTTAAGGAAGCTTGACCGTCGGGGAGGAAGTTGAGTTACCTTGAAGCGTGGACCATACTATCCTGGCCAAGGCATCAAGCATCGCGACACCTCTTCCGCTTTCGCGCCGCCTATGAGTTGTTCGCGATTCCGGTGCTACCCGCCCCGCCGGTCAAGTATACACCAAACTGCTCGCAATAGAATGGGGGGCTCGAGAGTTTTTCTCCACCTTCATATCGCTTCTTATCCCTTGCACTTCAACCAGACTGGGGGGCGACGTAGCGGCGGGTTTACCCCGCCATAGCGCCAACGATTCCTAGTGTCAATGGCGGCGTAGAGCCGCCTCTACGCCCCTCTTCATCAGCTTGCTAAGCGGAGTAGACGCATCGGCCTCGCGCAAAGACGGTCTCAACCTTCAGGGTTTCAGGTTCTTGCCGGAAAAGGACCAAGTCCGCTGGCTGGCCCGCGGCCACTTGAGAACACACCTTATGGCGCCGCAGCAAATTGGCGGGGTTCGCCGTCGCCGCCTGAATTGCGGATGCCAGCGTGCAGTGGGAAAACTTGATGAATACGGCCACCCCTCGATTCATGGTCAGGGCGGAGCCGGCCATCGAGACGCGATTGGCCGTAACGACCTGGCCCGAAGGCAAAAGCTCAATCTGTGTTCCTACGAGCGTGTATTTTCCAGGAGGCAAAAGGGCGACGTGGACCGCGTCTGTAATCAGGATGCATTTATTGATCCCCTTCACGCCGACTATGACTTTGACCACGTCAGGAGGCAAATGAAAACCGTCACAAATCAAGCTGGCGTTTAACGATTCCGTGGCGAGTTGCGCCCACAGGGGAGCCTTGTGCCGGTGGAGATACTCGGGGCAGCCATTCCCCAAATGGGTGTTGAGCGTGGCGCCTGCAGCCGCCGCGCGATGCACGTCCTCCGGCCGGCCGTCCGTGTGGCCGATGGCCACGACGACTCCCGCGGTCTGCGCCTTGCGGATAAAATCCTCCGCGCCGGGCAGTTCCGGGGCCACCGTGACGATTCCAATTTTCCCTCCCGCGGCGCGCTGCAATTCCAAAAACTCTTCCCAATCAGGATGCCGCATCCACTTGGGATCGTGCGCGCCGTGCGACCCGAGGGGGGAAAGATAGGGGCCCTCCAAGTGGTAGCAAGGAGCCGCATCAGCAAAATCCCTGTTCATGCGTGCCGCTTGCTCGAGGATGGCGAAATTCCTCGCCAACATCGAGAGCGAATTGGTGATGAGGGTGGGGCAGAAGGTGGTGACGCCGCTGCTCCAGATGGCGGGTAACACGCTGATCGCTTTATCCACGTCCAGGTCCGGGCTGGAGAAATCGACTCCCGCAAAACCGTTCACTTGGATATCAACAAATCCCGGGCTGATAAACGGCAGTCCAGCACTCGTAGCGCCGGTAATGGCAACTGAGCTGATCTGTTCGTTAGTGATTTCCACTCTCGCGCAACCAACCCCGGGAATGTTTCCTTCCAACTGCATGGCACTACCCTCGTTTCTTTAAGGACTCCAACTCTTCCAGCGTTCGCGGCCAATCCTGTTTCATCAGTCGTGATAGGGCGCGGTCGGCGAGCAGCCTGCCGCCCGTCTGGCACTTTGGGCAGTAGTTCGTCTCGTTGTTGGCGTAGCGAATGCGCTGCACTTTGGTCCCGCATCGTGGGCAGGGCTTGCCATATTTGCCATGGACCGCCATTTCCTCACGAAAGGCCGTTACATTTTCAGGGAATCCGCCTTGAGCGTCGGCGCGCAGCCGGTCGGTCCACTCGACCAGAACACTGCGCACGGCGTGTTGCAGGCGCGCAATATCGTCCCTTCCGAGCCTTTGCGTGAGTGTAACGGGAGAAAGTTGTGCGCGGTGAAGGATTTCATCGGAGTAGGCATTGCCAATGCCGCTGAACAATCGTGGGTCCGTCAAGGCGCGCTTCAGGGTGTGGTTGCCGGAGGCGCGGCGCGCCGCGAAGGAATCAAAGTCAGCCGTGAGAACTTCCAACCCACCCGGGTCGAGATCCCGCAAACCTTCATCCCCTTGAACGACGTGCAATGACGCGCGGCGCTGCGAGCCTGCCTCGGTCAGCAGCAAGCTTCCTTGCGGAAAATCCATGGCCGCCAGCGCGCGCTTGGGGGTTAGCTTCACGCCCCGCTTGCTCCAATGCAGGCGCCCCGCGATCATCAAGTGCAGCACCAGCCAGAGATCATTTTGCAAGCCGATGGCGATGCGCTTGCCCACGCGCCGCAGTTCCCGCACCGATTCCCCTTCTACTGCCTGAAGCGGTGGGGTGGCGGTGCGGAGCAGAAACGGGCTTGCCACGCGCACACGCTCGAGCGGCTGGTTGAGGATGCGCGGCTCAAGAGCTTCGATGTACACGACGATGTCGGGAAGTTCCGGCACGATGTCGCCATTTTGACATGAGGCCCCGAGTCCGTAAACCCCCTTTACGAAGGTGGGTGGTAGGTCGCATGAGGTAGGTCAGGAACCCTTCAGCCATATGCCATCTACCACCTACCACCGGCCAGATTTTGCAGACACAGATTTTGCAGACACATCTGGCGGAAGACCGGCGGCGGCGCTATAATCACGCCTCGCAATTTGTTTGGGCTGTCTTAAGACGATCCATGAGTCTTGGGGATGGTGCGCAAGGCCTGCCGGCGTTTGCCTCTTCAAGGCTGGGCGGCCCTTGCGGCATCGCGCGGGACGTGCAGGCAGTAATGCTCCAGAATGGGATCACCACTTTGGGGTGGGAAAACTGGTAGCGTGAGAAGGCGTGCTAAGTAGAACTGAGAGAATCGATCAAGAGGAGGATGAGATGAAGAGATTTGCAATGGGAGTTCTCAGTGTGCTGATGGTGGCCTGCTTTGCGACGGTGGCTCTGGCGCAGCGCAACCCCCGCGGCACATCGACCTTGACCATCAAGGGGAAAACGGTTTCGGTTGATTACGGACGGCCCTCGCTCAAGGGACGCACAACGGATGAATTGCTTGGCAAGTTGAAAGCGGGGGGTCTGTGGCGTCTAGGGGCCGACACTTCAACGACCTTCAAGACCGGCATCGACTTGGCATTTGGTGAGGTTACGGTCCCTGCCGGGGAATATAGCATCTGGATGCAGCGGCAGGAAGACAATTCCTGGAAACTGCTCTTCGACAAGCAGCACGGCCAATGGGGAGAGCCCGCTCCGGACCCGTCGCAGTGTTTCGCGTCTGTGCCTTTGGTGGAATCGAAGCCTGCTGCGTCCATTGAGATGGTTACTCTAACCCTCAGCAAAGCGGATGGTGGTGGGACCCTCACAATCCAGTGGGGCACGCTGGAAGCGGCCGCCAGCTTCAAAGCAAAATAGCGAAAAGTAACGGCCAACAAGGGGAGCGCGGACCTGCAAGACGTGCCCGCGCTGCCTGCTTGTTTGGCCGATGTAAAGTAGCTTCATTAACTGCATCGATCTAACGGGGAGGATGAGATGAAAAAAATTGCAATCGGAGTTCTCAGTGTGATGGCGGTGGCCTGCTTTGCGGCCGTGATGATGGCGCAGGGCAATTCTCGCGGCACATCGACCACAACCTTGAATGGGAAGACGGTTTCGGTCGAGTATGGACGCCCTTCGCTCAAAGGACGCACCACGGATGAGTTGCTGGGCAAATTGAAACCGGGCGCGGCTTGGCGGTTGGGGGCCGACACTTCCACAACCTTTAAGAGCGGGATCGACCTGGCCTTTGGCGACGTTACAGTACCGGCCGGGGAATACAGCATTTGGATGGCGAGGGGAAGTGACAATTCCTGGAAGCTCGTTTTCAACAAGCAGCACGGTCAGTGGGGCACGCAACACGACGCATCCCAGGATTTTGCCTCAGTGCCTTTGGTGGAATCGAAACCTGCTGAGTCCGTTGAGATGGTGACCTTGACGCTCAGCAAAGCGGGCAATGGCGGAAAGCTCCTGATCCAGTGGGGCACTTTGGAGGCGACCGCCACCTTCCAAGCAAAATAGGGAAACAAAACAGCCAGCAATTGTAGCGCGGGCCTACACAACCGGTCCGCGCTACATGCCTGTTGGGGCGGTTTTAATCGCCTCCAATGAATGCATCAGCAGAGCGTGGAGGATGAAATGAAAAGAATTGCAATGGCAGCGCCCATTTTGCTGTTGGTAGCCTGTTTCGCGGTGGTGGCTATGGCACAGGGCAATCCCCGCGGCACATCCACGATATCGCTGAATGGGAAAACGGTATCGGTGGAGTATGGACGCCCCTCGCTTAAGGGACGCACCCCGGATGAGTTGCTCAGCAATTTGCCGTCCAAGGGATTTTGGCGGCTGGGCGCTGACACTTCCACAACCTTCAAGACGGGCATCGATCTGGATTTTTCTGATGGCATGGTCCCAGCCGGGGAATATAGCCTTTGGTTGCAGAGGGCGGTCGATGGCGATACCTGGAATCTGGCTTTCAATAAGCAGCACGGACAGTGGGGTACGGACCACGATACGTCACAGGATCTTGTGTTCGTGCCTTTGAAGCAATCGAAGGCGGCCCATTCTGTTGAGACGTTGATTCTAACGCTTCGCAAAGTGGATGGCGGCAGCGGAACAATCACGATTCAGTGGGGCACGCTGGTGGTGGCCGCAAGCTTCAAAGCGAAATAAGGGGGGAAATGAGTCCGTCCGCGGTTCGAAGTCCGCGGCCCGAAGGAGAGATTAGTCTTTAAGCTGGCAGGGCGGTGATAATCTGTGAATTCGGCCCGGCCTTATTCACTTCGGGCATTGGACACTGAACCTCGACCATCGGACACCCACGCTAGGGGACATTCATGCGTACACGATTACTGGGGCGTACAGGTCTAAAAGTTTCGGAAATCTGTTTGGGCACCATGACGTTTGGAAGCTTGCCCGGAGGGCGGCGCGTGCCGGGCTGCGATGAAAAGGAATCATTGGCAATTCTGAATGCCTACCTCGAGCACGGAGGCAATTTCATAGACACCGCCGATGGGTATGCCGACGGGCGTTCCGAGGAGATCCTGGGGAGAGGGCTGAAGGGCCGTCGTGATGATGTGGTGTTGGCGACCAAGGTTTTCTTCCCCGCCGGTGACGGGGCAAACCGCAAAGGGCTCTCGCGCAAGCACATCTTCGAGGCAATCGAGTCAAGCCTGCGGCGTTTGCAAACCGATTACCTTGACCTGTATCAGGTGCATTGCTTTGATCCGCACACTCCGCTGGAAGAGACCCTTTCAGCGCTCGATGCGCTGGTCAGGCAGGGAAAGGTTCGTTACCTTGGGTGCTCGAACTTTGGCGCGTGGCAATTGGCCAAGGCACTCGGCGTTTCTGCCCTGAACCGTTACGCGCGTTTCGATTGCCTTCAGCCGCAGTACAGTTTGGTGTGCCGGCCGATCGAGCGCGAGATCCTGCCTCTCTGCCGCGATGAAGGTGTCGGGATCATCGCTTGGAGCCCCTTGGGCGGCGGCTTTCTCAGTGGGAAGTATCGCTCCGGGGAGGTCGAGCCGAAGGCATCGCGCCTGGCGGACTCGGATCCTTCCACGCGCTCCTGGGTGGAGCGACTCCTTACGGAACGGAATTTCCAGATTCTGCGTGCGGCCGAAGAGGCATCCGTTCGCTTGGGAAAAACTCTCAGCCAAGTGGCCCTTGCGTGGCTGCTCGCTGTACCCGGTCTCACTTCCGTCATCATCGGAGCGCGTAATCTGCGGCAGCTTCACGAGAATTTGGGAGCGGGCGGCTGGGAATTCCCTCCGGAGGAATGGAAAAAGCTCGATGACGCTAGCGCGCTGCCGGTTGAGTATCCTCAGGATTTTCAAGCCTGGGTGGAACCGCTGATTCACGGAGACTTGGGCGGACAAGCGTAGCGCCTGTTCGGTAGGGCCGCGGTTCGTCCGATATTCGCTTTGGCGTCGAGGCGGCTTTACGCTACCATGTGGCGAGGTAGACTCGCCGCTACATTATCAAATTGACCCACTACTAAAATTTTGGAACTTCTGGAAGGGGAGAGGTATCTAAACTTAGGAACAAGTCTATCGTCGGAGGTTTCATTCGATCCTATGGTTATCATTGCCGTGTTTGGTGGTCTCGTTGTTGGGGGAGCACTTTTTGCCATCCTGAAGAATAGCGGTGGTAAGTCTACGGATGACAAGTACACGAAGTTAGACATTGGCTAACCGCAGGGTTCAGCCCAATCGGTCCATTCCCCAGTAGGGCAAACCTTTTCCAAAACCGTCCCGGAGAAGATGTAGTGGGAACAAGGGTGAAGTGTCGGCATTAGTAAAACCGAATCTCATCGATGTCAAGATGGAAGCTTCCGGGGGGGCCGTCGACGCGAAACTCCAAAACCAATGTGCTTTTGTGAGAAGAGAGGCCGGGGGCGGCAAGCCAAGCTGCCGGCAAGCGAATGCTCTGCCACTTGGGGTCAGGGACAAACGCAAGGGTTGGTACGGGAAGTGTGGGGTCGGACGGATCAAGCTTGACCTGGAAAAGACGATTATCGCCGCTTACTTCAAATTGAATGCCGCGCATGATCGGAGCACCCGGGGGGAGAGTGAAAGGATACCGGGCAGTGATGGTTCCTCGCTCGGAGCCGGAGGCGGCTTCGACGCGCCCCTTGAATCGTAGCGCATGGGCGGTGCCGTCGGCGCCGGGGGAGATCACCTCGAATTCCCCCAGCGAGCGCCCGGGAGCATTCGCCTCCGTCGAAACCTGCCAGGTTTTGAGGATCTCTTCTGACTCTTCCGGGCTCTCGAAATTGTTCAGCAAGATGCTGTCGCCGGGGGCAAGATGTTGCTCTTCCGCCGCAGGCGGCTGGCTGATTAGCGAAAAGGTTTCTTTCGATGTCGCGGCCAGACTTCCGCGCCCAATCATCCATGTCCCCATGACGAGGAAGGGCACGATAAAGGTTATGGAGACCAACTTGGCGCGGGTGGAGATTTTCTCCTCTTTTTCCCAGCGGAAAAGTCTCCAGGCAAAAAGCAGTCCGAAGGTTCCTGACGCGAGGAGGACCAGCATTGCCGCCCGCTGATCATAAAGCGATTGACCGCCTACCATGATGGCTTGAAATGAGCTGACCAGATAGGTGGCGGGCAAAAAGGCGGCGAAGCTCTGGATCCAATGGGGCAGCATGGGTAACGGCACCGTGACACCGGAGAGAAAGAGCAGGGTGAACCACGCGACGTTGTTGTAAACCTGCGCCTCTTGCATGGTGTTGGCCACGCTCGCAATGGTGAGTCCGAATCCGGCGAAGGAGAAGATGCCGACGGTAACCAGGATGAGAAGAGTGAACAGGTTGATCTTGAGCGGCATGTGGAAGAACGTCATGGCGCAAAAGACCAGCAACGCAATGGTGGGAAGCTCGAGCAGATAGTTCGCGAGCAGACTACTGAGTACCATCGAGCCCGGCCCGATCGGCGCCAGACGATAGCGGCGCAGGCTGCCGCGCTCGCGCTGCATCACCGATTGCAATCCCAGCCCCCAGAATCCGCTTCCCATAATGTTGAGGGTCACGACGGCCCCGAACATGTAAAGCACCGCTTCCGGATGGCCTCGGGCAAAGAGCCCCGCGTAAACAAAAAGGAAAATGAGCGGAAAGAGAAAGGTGAAGAAAAGCGCCGTCTTGGTGCGCATCACCAGCTTGATCGACATCAGAGCAATTCGAATTGAGGGCATCATTTTAATCGGGCCCTCTGGCCATTTGTTCATCGGGTCATTGAAACGCTGGGGCAAGGATTCATCGCGCCATCCGATTATTCTGAGATCAATGGTGAAATGACCCGATGGCCAGATGACCCGATCATTAGTCTTCCATCCGCCGACCGGTCATTTCCACGAACACATCTTCCAGGGTCGGCTGAGCGATGTGGAGGTCGAGCAGCGCGTTGCCATCTGATTCAAGAAAGCGCACCAGCGCTGCTACCGCCGGTGCGGCCGGTTGAGCGTGAAGAAAATACCTGCCATCGGCTTCCGTGCAATCGGCCACCCCGTCGAGCTGCTTCAAGCGGTCGGGCGGAACGGGCTTGGCAAGGGACACCTCGATGCGCGTGCCTTTGCGGGAGTGAACCACCAACTCGCGGGGTGTCCCCAAGGCGATGACTTGACCGCGGTCGATGATGGCGACGCGGTCGCACAGGCGCTCAGCCTCCTCGATATAGTGAGTCGTCATCAAGGTGGTGCGGTGCTCTTCCCGGAATCGTTCGATGAGGGCGTAGATGTCGCGGCGCAGTTGGGCATCAAGGCCCACGGTGGGCTCATCGAGCAAAACGAGTTCAGGGTTATTCACCATGGCCAAGGCCAAAGCCAATCGCTGCTTCTGGCCACCCGAAAGGTTTTCAAAAAACGTCCGGCGCTTTTCCGCCAGGCCAAATTGCTCCAGCAGCATTTCAATGGAGGCCGGCTGGAGATAAAAGCTGGCGAACAAGGAAAGGGCTTCTTCCACTCGAATCTTATCCGGCAGCACCGTGGCCTGGAGCTGCGCGCCAATCCGCTCCTTGAGCGCAGCTCGCTCGCGCCCCGGGTCCATGCCGCAGACCTTTACGGTGCCGCCATCCGGCTGGCGCAGACCTTCCAGGATTTCGATGGCAGTCGTCTTCCCCGCGCCGTTGGGCCCCAGCAAGCCAAAAACTTCCCCCGCCTTAATCTCAAAGGTGATTCCCCGCAGGGCCTCCAAATCACCATAACGCTTGCGCAAACCTTCCACGCGCACGACCACCGAGTTGGGGTCATTCGACATGATGTGAGGAGTTTATGATATCGGACAGGGATACTCGAGGCAATCAGTATGAATATCGGGGTGAACAATTTGGCGTACAGTTTGGCCCCCAATTTGTAGGATGGATGCGAGAGTGTTATATTGCGCTGTAATAATTTGTTGCTATTTTGACGGTGGGATGAGGATGAAATGTCCATGGAATGTTTATCCAACCGGTGAAAGGTTTTGGGGTGAGCAATGAAGATTTTGGTTTTGAATTGCGGCAGTTCTTCCATCAAGTTCCAACTCATCGAGACCGACAGTGAGCTCATTGAATCCGATACTGACCGCTGCATTGCCAAGGGAAGCGTGGATCGTATTGGCACTGACGAAGCGACTTTGAAGGTGTCGGTTCCACCCAATCCCACCAGGTCCACGACCGAGGAGATTCTCGACCACCAGACCGCGCTGACCCGTGCCATTGCCGCGCTTAAAGAATGCCACGCTGTGGCGGACATCTCGCAGATTCAGGCTGTGGGGCATCGGGTGGTGCACGGAGGTGAGCGCTTCGCGGCCTCGGTGGTGATTGACGAAGGAGTGGAGGAGGAAATTCAGCAATGTATCGAGTTGGCCCCGCTGCACAATCCGCACAATCTGCGCGGCTATTATGTGGCGCGAAAGGTGATGCCGCAGGTGCCGCAAGTGGCAGTGTTTGATACGGCCTTCCACCAATCCATCCCCCCGCACGCCTATCTTTATGGACTACCCTACTCCTACTACCGCCGCTACCACATTCGGCGTTACGGGTTCCACGGGACGTCGCACCGCTACGTGGCGTTTCGCTACCGGAAAATTTTCGGCAAGGCGCGCGACGAGGCCAACCTGATTACCGCGCACTTAGGCAACGGCTGCTCGATTACGGCGATTGACAAAGGCCACTCGATTGACACCTCCATGGGGTTTACACCGCAGGAGGGTCTGTTGATGGGCACGCGCTGTGGCGACATTGATCCTGCCGCCCTTTTTTACATCATGTCGAAGGACGAGTTGACGCTGCACGACATGTCCACGCTGCTCAATAAGTTCTGTGGCCTCTACGGAATTTCCGGTGAGTCGAACGATATGCGCGAACTGATGACAGCTTCCGCCAAGGGAGACGAACAGGCGAAACTGGCCATCGAGGTCTTTTGCTATCGCATTAAGAAGTACATTGGCGCTTACAGCGCGGCGCTAGGACGCGTGGATGGTTTGGTGTTTACGGGCGGAATCGGCGAGAATTCACCCGCCATCCGCGCCCTGGCCTGTGAGGGGCTCACCGCTCTGGGAATTCAGATTGACGCGGCTCGCAACGAGGCGGTCATGGGCAAGGAAGGTGAGATCTCAACGGAGGGCAGCCGCATCCGGGTCATGGTGATTCCCACTAACGAGGAACTCCTGATCGCCCGTGACACCTTCCGCGCTGTGCGCGGGTTGCCGCATCCGCACTGAGAATCCATCCAGGTGCCAGGGTCAAAGTCTCAGGTGCAAGACGAAAGGCGTCTCCCTGGCACCTGATACCTGGCACCTGGCACCTTCATTCTACCGCGCGGGGCTGGCGCAGACTGCCGCCTGTTGCAGTCTGCGATCCCGACGGGACCTGTATTTTGAGATTGTTCAGCTCGGGACTACGAGAAACGCAGACACTGGACCACGTATCTTCGCCAGCCACGTATACACGGCAGCGGCTAGGTTCCGACAACGCGACGATACGTCCAGGTGCTTGCGGGTCGCGGAGAAACCTGCCAATATTTTAAGCCCCAAAGGGCCGTAGATTCAGCCCCAGAGGGCCGTTGATTTAGCCCCAAAGGGGCGAAATAACCAAGCCCAGGCCAACGGCCTGGGTCCAGATTTCCCGCCATTTCGGCGTCAGCCCTGAAAGGGCGAGATAGGTACTCCCTCATTCCGCAATCCCTTTCGCAAATCTACGTGCATCACGCAACAAGAAACCCACCACCGCGTGGTCAGCTTTCACGGAATTCCGGAAGCCGCTGGACGCGTACGGCATTGCCTTCGATGAGCGGTTGGTTTGGGATTAAAAAGGATTGTTCCGCCCCTTCAGGGCTCGGGTATCGGTTTGGGTCCCGCTGACCCAGGCCGTTGGCCTGGGCTTCGTTAGATCGCCCCTTTGGGGCTCAAGCACGGTTGCCGACGGTATCCCTAAATCGGAAATATGGTGCCTGTTGTCCCGGTTTTCCTTGGGTGGAATACTAACACAGTCCCACGCGAGAAGACGCCGAGTAGGGTAAAAAACGGTTCCTGACACCGTTTCCCCTCCGCACGCCTATATATATGGACTACCCTACTCCTACCACCGCCGCTACCACATTCGGCGTTACGGGTTCCACGGGACCTCGCACCGCTACGTGGCGTTTCGCTACCGGAAGATTTTCGGCAAGGCGCGCGACGAGGCCAACCTGATCACCGCGCATTTAGGCAACGGCTGCTCGATCACGGCGATCGACAAAGGCCACTCGATTGACACCTCCATGGGGTTTACACCGCAGGAGGGCCTGTTGATGGGCACGCGCTGTGGCGATATTGATCCTGCCGCGCTGTTCTACATCATGTCGAAAGACGAGCTGACGCTGCACGACATGTCCACGCTGCTCAATAAGTTCTGCGGCCTCTACGGAATTTCCGGCGAGTCGAACGACATGCGCGAACTGATGATGGCTTCCGCCAAGGGAGATGAGCAGGCGAAACTGGCCATCGAGGTCTTCTGTTATCGCATTAAGAAATATATTGGCGCTTACAGCGCGGCGTTGGGACTAGTCGATGGTTTGGTGTTTACCGGCGGAATCGGCGAGAATTCGCCCGCCATCCGCGCCCTGGCCTGTGAGGGGCTTAGCAATATTGGAATTCAGATTGACTCGGCTCGCAACGCGGCAGTTGTTGGCAAGGAAGGTGAGATCTCATCGGAGGGTAGCCGCATCCGGGTCATGGTGATTCCCACCAACGAGGAACTCCTGATCGCCCGCGACACCTTCCGCGCTGTGCGCGGATTGCCACATCCGCACTAACGACGGGACACGGGGCTGGCGCAGACTGCTGCCTGTTGCAGTCTGCGACCCCTACGACATCTGCGCTTCGAGATTGTTCAGATCGGGACTACGACAAACGCAGACATTGAACCACGTGCCTCCGCCGGCCACTTAAATCTGCGAACGCAGGCCACATCCGCGGTTAAGCGGCTTACCGTCAACTGGCGGCCGGCGAATGCGAACCGGAGCAATGAATCTGCGAAGGACTGGGGGCGGCGGACGGAACGACCGGAGAGCTTGCCACGAAACCAAACCGGCGTAGTCTCTATGTGGTGGGAAAGTCAGGACGTACCGAAGGATGCCAGCGCAAGGCTAGTCCAACATAGGTGTTCAGGCGCCCTTTTTCCTGACTTGTGCTTACCCGGCCCACTATCGCAACGCGCATCCTGTGGCACCCTGGCGCCAAATCTAGAGGTTTAAGAGATTACATCTCCGCGGGAGCCCCAGCCCACAAGCGCAGAGATTGCAGTTCGAATGGCGGCGGAGGTTTGTGACCCGGAGGTGGCTACGGCCAATTCGTCTTGGGAATTGACCGCGGGTTCATCATCGAAGGAAAGGGCCACGATCACAAAAGGAGTGATCGTTTCCTGCGCGCCAAGCGCAGGAGTAAAAAGACCGCAGTCTGCGCTGGGGAGCCGATGTACAATAGGGTCGGAGGTTTTGAAACGATGCAGGGTTATGAATTCACGGTGGTGATTGAGAGGGACGAGGATGGCCGGTTTGTGGCCATTTGTCCTGCCCTACAGGGTTGCTATACCGAGGGGGAGACCGAGGAGGAAGCCCGCCGACTCATCGAAGACGCCATCCGGCTGCATGTCGAAAGCCGAATTGCCCGAGATGAGCCGATTTACGAAGAAGTGGGTTCCCATAAGGTACGGGTCGCGGTGTGAGCCCCAAGCTTCCTTCCTTCAATTCCCGCCAAGTCATTTCCATCCTCAATAGGCACGGCTTCGCGCTAGATCGACAATCGGGAAGCCATGCGGTCTTCATTCATCCCGACGGGCGCAGAACCACTGTCCCGATCCACGGCAAACGCGATTTGGGCAAAGGAATCCTTCGCCAAATCATGAGGGATGCGGAGCTCACTTTTGACGACATGATGAAGGGGTGACCCGGGCTGGGGCAGAGATTGCAGTTCGAACAGCGCCTAAGGTTGTGTGACCCGGAGGTAGCCACGGCCAATCCGTCTTGGGAATCGACCATGGGTTCGCCATCGAAGGAGAAGTCATCCGCCACTAGAGCGCTGGCCCGCTCTCAGTATCTCACTTGAATTCCATATCAAGGCGGTCCTTTAGTTCCGGCCACCAAACGTCTGAAACATCCGTGTCAGGCGGTAAACCGAGCCCATGCTCCTGCCGAAGCCGCCTGTCTTCGGGGGTCAGTTTGACTGGCCCCCAGTAAGGCGCAACAGTGACAGTTTTGGGAATCCGCGGATTTTCAAAAAGGCAATCAACGTTGCCATCAATTACTTCCTCGCCGACGCGCACCCAGGCATGCTTCCAGCGGTGAATCTCCTGCGGCCTGGAAGTGTAATTCAGATAAGTGAGACCACGATGCAGAAGGTCTGCGAACTGCTGACACATATCGGACCGACCGGTCAAGTTCTCGTCAACTAAAGCAGCTACAGCATCAAGAAGTGATCTTCGGTGCTCATTGGTTAGTAATGAAGAGCGGTCGATGAGGGTTGTCGAGGGGCGGGGCCGCACCCCCTCTCGCTTCTGGCGTCTAATATCCTCCACCATCGCCCTGCCTTGGGGGGGCAAACGCTTTAGGTATTCTTCAACTGAAGCATTTAACGCAGGTGATATCTCTCTCAATAGCTTAATCTGATCCTCTCCATATCTGCAATTTTGCCTTGGGTCAGGTAGTTACCACAATCTGAGCAAGCATAGCGCGGACCTGTTTTGTTGATCCCGGAGTCCTCGGGCGAAGTGAGAAATGCCGCAAAGCTTGAAATGCGGTTCTGCGCCAGCCGGCCCGCCGTTTTACAACGTGTTAGTTTATCCGGAGGCAGGCCCCGTTTGAAATTTCACCCCCTGGGAAACCGCGAATAAATGCACCTGCGAGTAAATGTCCCTTGCATTCGGATTTCTCGGCAACGGACGAAATATTCCGAGTTGAAGTAGACTCTGAAGTGGTTCTACGACAGCGTGATCAAGTTTCTCCTCAAAACGAGAACAGATCTCGTTGTAGGTCGTCCAGTCATCAACAGGGTGACTCAGGGCACGGATATAGCCGAGGTAAGGATTGTAGAGGAATCCGTGTTTCCCTCCACGTTGGACGTGGCGTGAGTAGCAGTGCAGATATACGGAACATGTGAGCAGATAACACAGGCTGTTGTCGCTACTCAACGACGCTGCTTCCTTTTCCACCAGTTCCCGGTTTTCCGCCAGGAACCTACTCGCGTCCGGTTGGGCGGCCTCCTCACAAAACACCCGATTGACTACCGCTGCGGCCAAAAAGGAAGCAAATTCCTGTCGGTACATTCCGTCGTATCTCCTAAGAAGACCTAACCCGACCGCGACCTTCATTTCGTTTGCAGTATGATTCCCAATCCTCGCCAAGTAGTGATCTATGAAGCCCACGCGTCACCTCCCATCGACTTCGCTTGAGTTAGCACACGTGCTGCTCGCGGCCTTCACAGCTTCGTATACCGGACGAAGCGCCCACGCCCTTTCAATCCAAGCCTCGCACTCGGCGGGGTTCTCACCGCGCCACCTATAAAGGATAACCGCAATCGTCAAAATCTGCTCAAGCGCGTTCTCCCGACCTGATAGGCATAGCGGGTTGATTGACAGTAAGAGAAAGAGAACGCCGTTAATGGCAAGGTACGAGACGCCAAGGAAGTAGGAACATGTAAGCACACACAGTAGGCACGCTACTGAAATCATTTTCGGACGCCGCTGTGCCAGCCGATCCGCCTCCACCGCAATGCTTATGTTGGAGACATAGCCCATCTCCCTCTTTTTAGCGAAGAAGGCGACCAGCGCAGGCGGATTTGAAAGTGCTTTGAGGGAAATCACAGATTGTAGAAATTCAGGGTTGCAAATTGCCCTCTTCAGAAACGTGGCCCGCTTCTGAATCTGCCAGAAGGTAAGGCCAATGAACAGGACTCCAACAGCGAGAAGAAGTTCCAGCGCTATGCGGGGAAACATGGCTACAGATACTACACCCAGCGGCAAAAGCCCTCAATTGGGCAAGCATCTTCGTGCCCAACCTAAAGACAGAGCCGAGCCTTTGAGCTAGCAGTTTGCCTGAGTAAGTAGCCCGGACCTGTTTTGTAGGTCCGCAGCTCTTGGGCGCGGCCGGTAAGAAGAGACGCAGACCTTGAAATACAGGTCTGTATTGCAATACCGTAAATTCTTGTTTTTTTAGCAAGAATTGTTCGGCTTCGCCCGTAGCGACCGCGTAAATAGAGGCTCTGGGCGCGTAGACATTCTATGCGACGGACTGCTTTCGGCCCTGTTTGGTTGCGGCTCCGCCGCGCTGCGCTACCAGGGTCCCCTGAGACAGAACCCGTCCGAAACTCATCGCTTGTTTTGGCGGTCTGATGGATTTTGTCTCCGTGATCGCCCACGCTTGCTTTTCGGCTTTACCGGGGGGCTGGGCGGAGCCGCCTCCTGGATATCCCAATGGACACCTCTCTCACGATCTTCCTGTGATAATCTTCCATTTGACTGGTCCTTGAGTTTTAGTGCCTCTGCATAGCCTTGGACGGGGTGCCTCATGATTCCGGGCCCGGTTGGGGGCTCGGAATCAAACTTCAGTACGTAATACCAGCCAGTATTGCTCATGGTCGCCTTCTCTCTTGTCCTTGGAGTTTACCTCGGGCTTGACATGCAACAGGTAGCGGGGACCTGTTTCTCAAGGTCTCGCGCCCGGTTCCAGCCATTTGATTTCACATTGGGGTGCCACCCCCACCCGGTGAAGCGCGAGGGCAACAGTCTTCTTAAAACTGGCCTCGTCCCACGGGTTAGTAGGGGTGGAGTGCACACGCATAACCACACCATGGTTAGATTGAAAGTCGAAATCGACCCTAGGCGAGCGGTTAAGCTTGGCGTCGATTTCCCAAGCCTGAAGAAAGCTGTCTGGGTCAACAACCTCGGAGAGATTGGCCTGGAAGATTTGCATAGCACATCTCCTTTGGAGCGGAGCCGCTACAAAATCCAACCGTCGGGTTAAAGTAACGCACGATGGAGCCGAAGGACAAGAACTAAGGATTCAATGGCGGCTAGCTCATGCGTCGCGCGTTTTGCATTGGGTGCATTGCGAACACCGGAAATCCCGGCCTTTGCCGCGCCAGTTTGTCATTTATTCATCCGGTGCAGCAGGTGTTCGTAGCTCCGCTTATAGGTGGCGTTGTTGGGATCGAGAACGTAGGCTTCGCGGCATTCCACGATGGCCCCATCCAAGTCGCCCTTGCTTCCGAGGGCGTAGCAGAGGTAGTAGTGCGCCGAGGCATTATTGGGGTTTAAGCGCAGCGCTTCGCGTTCTTCAGCGATTTCTACATCCCAGTCGCCCTTGCTTCCGAGCGCGAAACCGAGCTGGCAATGCGCGTCTTCGTTGTTCGGGTTCAGGCGAAGAGCCTCGCGGTATTGTGCAATCGCGCCGTCGATGTCTCTTTTGTACGCGAGCGCAATGCCGAGGGCGGCGTGCGCCATATCGTTATTCGGGTTCAAGCGCAAGGCTTCCCGTTCCTCCGCTATCTCGCCATCCCAGTCACTCTTGTTCCCTAGCGTCCACCCAAGGTAGTAGTGTGCCATCTCGTTATTGGGGTTCAATCGTAACGCTTCGCGTTGTTCTGCTATTTCGCCATCCCAGTCGCCCTTTTGTCCCAGCGCGAAACCAAGGTCGACGTGCGTGTTCTGATCCTTCGGATTCAAGCGTAGCGCTTCGCGGTATTCCGCGATTGCACGGTCCCAGTCGCCCTTGTGCCCGAGGGCCTCGCCGAGGAGACCATGTGCTGGCCCATTATTGGGGTCCAAGCGAACCACTTCCCGCCATTCCGCGATTGCACCGTCCCAGTCGCCTCTCTGCCCGAGGGCGAGGCCGAGGGTGGCGTACGCCCTATCATTGTTCGGATCCAGGTGTACCGCTTCGCGGGCGGCGGCCACGGCATCGTCCCCTCTTCCCTGCGCAATCAGCACGGCGGCCAAGCCTACGTAAATGTCGGCATTTTCGAAATCAAGTAGCAATGCCGCGCGATATTCCTGTTCAGCCTCTGCGTATTGGTGGTTCCGTCGGAGTTCCGCACCTCGCGCCACATGCTGCCGAACTTCCGTCTGTCGCGCCTGCGCGGTTGGACTAATGGGCTCTGGCTTTATCACCCTGGCACCCTTGAGTGCGATAATTAGTTCGTCGTCACCACCGGCCAAGCGGACTTCCTGAAGGTAGTCATCCGTGGGCTCAAAATCGATTCCGCGTTCCTCGACCAGCATGGTAACCCGATGGCTCGACACTTGGCCCACCAGCAGGGCGAAAACCTGCACTTGGTTCAGCGGCTTCTTGGCGCTTGGGGGTTCGGACGGCTTGGCGGCGCGCAGGGCGTTAATAAATGCCTCGCTCGCGCCTGCGGCCTTGAGGGTTTGGAGAAAGACTTCGGCCGGGGCAAAATCAATCCCGCGCTGCTCGAGCAGCTTCGCGCCCGAATCATCTCCCAGACCGGCGCGCACCATGTTGCTGACCTGCTCCTGGGTAAAGGGCTTTTGCTGCGTCCAAGCAGGCAGGGCAAAGACCAGACCTATCGCAAGTATGAGAAGTGTCAGCGTTTTGCGGAATTTCATCGCCACCTCGCGCGGCTGTCGAGGACGGAGAGAATTTACGGGGCAGATTCTACCACGAACGAAGCGAATGGTTGCAGTTGGAAGAGCGTTCTTTCAAGTGAACTCTTGGGTAGTCACCAAGCGGGCGTAGCGTCTAATCGATTGGTCTGTCAGGATGTACAGGGTGGGGGCCGCAAGGCGAGAGCAAGGCGTGATTTAGTCGCTGAACTCTGAGTCTGGAACCATCTCGCCGCTGGTCGTGTCCACGTCGTCCGCAGGGCGCGAGTTGAGAGTCGGGACGGCACCACCAATCAGAGTTGAGACAGGCGGGTTGTTTGGCGCAGGGCGAGCTCAGGCCTGCGGTCTCCTCCTGGCTTCGCCTTGCGAGCCTGCGCTCGCCGAATCTCCCTCCCACTTCGGTCGGGCATCGTGTCCCCTTTGTAGGTATCTTCATCTAGCCTCATTATGTGCTTGACTAAGGCTATGTCGATGTGTATACTTATCTAGTAGCTAGTAGTCAAGGAATACGAAGGAGGACTTATGTCTGCCGAAAGCAAACCGCAATTGCCCAATGCGCACGAGCACGAAGTGAACGCCGCGAGCGCTTCCGCGGGATCGACGCCGGAGGCCGAAGTCAACCCCGCCGTGGCCAATTTCCGCAAGGAATTCATCAAAGAGTCGCGGTTCGAAGTTCTAATGGGGATGGGGGAGGAACCGCGGGAGTACCAGCAGATGATGGAGTCCCTGCTGGAGGATTTGGAACCCCGCCGGGGTTTGGAGAGCCATCTGGTCGAGCAAATGGGCGAAACGTTCTGGCGGATGCGGCGCACCCGGCGCATGCGTGACGGGCTGGCGCTCAAAAGCATTCAAAGGAAAGTGCAGGGCGAGGACATGGTGGCGACGATGCAGGCCTCTAAGGTCTTCGACGCGGT
>JBEKLF010000037.1:0-43844 GCA_050010335.1 Terriglobia bacterium | reverse complement strand
GGTGGACAACTGGCCGTCGGAAAGGCCGTCAAGAGCCGTGCGGGCGGATCGGATAGACCTGTTGACAGACCGAGCGCTGGTCGGCCGCCCAGCCTGGTTTCTTACTGTCTGAATCGCAGTGACTTCGCATGGGCGCCGGCGTGGTACATGTGTTCTGATACGCAAAGGAGGATGACTGCTATGCACAAGCAAAGTCCCAATATGGACCTCTGGAGTCCGTCCAGAAAGGCTCCCGGCATCGCCAAAAGTCTTCAGGTGGCCGTTGCCGCTCTCGTGCCGATGGTCTCTATCCTCTCCTTGGCGCTCCAAACTCAAAGTCTTCAGGCAGCCGCAAATTCCTCCCCCGCCTCTACGGCAACCGCTGATCCTGCCGGAGGAACTGTTTCCTTGGCAGCGAGCCTGGGGGTCCACTTCATTCCGGGATCATCCTCTACGGTTCTGATCGCGCGCGATGGAAAAACCTATGTGGTTGATCTGGACAGCCGGACCATACAAGAGCAAGAAAAGGATTCGCCCTCCGCGTCTTCGGCAGAGGCCCTCCCACACCTGGCAACGTCACACTCCTCCCCTCCGGATGTTCCGTTGGGGACCAAAATCTTTGCCAACAATTGCGCGGGTTGCCACGGGGCTGGCGGAAAGGGCGGGGGCCCAATGAAGACCCCGGACTTCACGAACCCCGCTGTCCAGGCGGCTCTCTCCGATGCAGCCGTGACCAAGACAATCCGAGAGGGGAAGCCTGGGACTGCGATGCCCGCGTGGGGCGGAAAGCTGTCGGAGGCCGAGATCAACGCGGTCGCAGCATTTGTGCGGGGGCTTGGGCAAAGGAGAAATCCTGACCAGGGGGCGCCCGGGGCAGAGGTAAAGCAAATGGCGAAAGTGTATACGCCTGCCGACGATTATCTCTTCAGCCTGCCCACGGGGCGCCGGCTGGACCGCCACGGTTTGTACCTCAATTTCACCCATCGCTTCCCCTATACCCCCGCCTTCAGCGGAACCGGGTCCGGCAATACGCTGTTCGGGCTCGATGACTTTGCCATCCCCTCCTTTGGCCTGCGATTCGGAGTTACCGATAAGCTTTCGGTCAGCGCTTACCGCTCGCCGAGCCTCATCGGCCGCCCCATCGAATTGGGGGTGGCCTATAACTTTCTGGACGAGCATGACGGGAATCCTCTGAATGCCGCCGTACGGGCTTCTTTGGACGGGCAAAACGATTTCTCCAAGAACTTCACTACCAATTTCGAATTGATGTTATCGCGCACTGTCACGCGGCGCGCCCAGCTTTACTTGGTGCCCACCGTCTCGCTTCAGGATCGCGAGTTGATTTCCAAGGGTGGGAGTCTGGCATCGGTTCCCCCGAATCTCCCCGGCTTCAACACTTTCGTTTTGGCAGTCGGGGGCGCGTTGGATATTCGCCCCACCGTGGCCCTGGTTTCCGAGGTCTTTCCCACTCTGGTTAACGGACCGCAGCTCGGGATTCACCGTCCGGCATACGCCTTTGGTATCCAGAAAGGGTATTGCAGCACGCTTTCACCCTGGGATTTTCCAATAGTCCCGGGACCGTCGTCTCACAGCGCGCCGGAACTCGTGCAACCTTCGTGGGCCAGCCTTCGGCGGATACGCCAAGCGGCCTCTTCATTGGGTTTGATTTGATGCGGCAAATCTATTGAGCGGAGATGAGAATGCTCATCGAATCCGGGCTGGCGCATCCTCCGTAATGATCTGGTAATGATAATGTTAGGCAGCGAACATCTTGAGGGTTGCAAAATGTAGTGGCGAACTGTTTTCGTAGCGCGGGCGTCTCGCTCGCTGGGGCGTGGGCATCCTGCCTGCGCGCTGGCGGGAGCGGGACGCTCCCGAGACAGCGGGCAGGATGCCCGCGCTACGGACGTAGTTGTCACGATATCTTGCAATTCTCAGTAGATCACCGGAGGTCTTGGAACCAAAGATGCAAACTTCAGAATCGACGCAGTTGAGACGGAACGCGCTCTTATTCTTTGTTCAGATCCTGACGGCGCTGGTGGCTGCTTCTGGCCTGACGGCGGCAGCCGCCACCGATGCTGCGCCTCCCCCACCCGGCAAGCTGGTCAACGCGGGCGGATATAAGCTGCACTTGAATTGCACCGGCGACAACAAAAATGCCGGACCCACCGTGGTGTTTGAGAGCGGTGCGAGCGGCATTTCGGCCGACTGATACTTTGTTCAGGGAGGCGTGTCCGCGTTCGCGCGGGCATGCTCTTATGCCCGCGCGGGTACCGCCGGGAGGGAGGTAGAGCCACAGCCCCGCACGTTCCCGCAGACAGTGTACGAACTGCACAACCTACTGGCGGATGCCGGTATCAAGGGTTCTTTCATCTTGTTGGGCCACTCCTTCGACGGGATCATGTTGCGGAACCTTCCCTTGCAATTCCCGAATGACGCCGCAGGAAAAGATGTTGTCGGCGCGGCTCCCGGGGATGGGCGACCCGCTCAGACTGACAAGCTTGTTCGCCCGAGAGAAGTCACCGCAGGCAAGACCATTCCCCCGGTTCGTACGCCACCCTCTCCCGGCGCGAAAAAACTGTCCCGGCAAGCTCCACTTGATCCTCTTGCCCACGCGAAGCCCGGGCCAGGATCGCCGTGCCATCTCATAATGAGTCCCTACCCACCCATCGGCTCGTGACGGTTGTGGCTATCATGCCCCTCGCGCACTGGATCATATATCTGCCAAAAATGGCTGCCGTGAGTTATTCTAGGGGCGGCGAAGTACAGGCGGAGGCAAAACCCAAGCGGCTTGCCTGCCGTACGGACCCCTAATCATATGCCCCCAAACGCGCTGGATTACATCACCATCCGCGGTTTCAAGAGCATCGCGTCGATAGAAAAACTGCCACTGACTGGCTGCAACGTACTGATCGGTGCAAATGGCTCAGGGAAGTCGAATTTTATTGGCGTTTTCGAGTTTCTCCACGCCATTCGCGAAGGACGCCTGCGGAATTATGTGATCGAGGCTGGCGGTGCGGAGAAGGTGCTGCACTTTGGGTCCAAGACCACAAAGGCAATTTACATTCGACTCTCGTCGTTGGTCACGTTTGCCCGGCCTGAAAATTACTGGGAGCTGCACCTTGCGCCGACGAAGGACGACAGCCTGTATTCGTCCTTTGAGTTCATTTCCCAGCGGGATAAGAATGGCACAGATCGGACGGTGAAAGCCTATACTCCGCGATTCGGCCAGGAGGGGGAAGGAGGCAGTGCCACTGACGAGAGCGCCCTGGGAGGCGAAACAGAATGGCTGCGTCCTCTCGTCGGCGGCTGGCGTGTCTATCATGTTCACGATACGAGCTCGACCTCGCCCATGCGCAAGACTGCAAAGGTGGATGACAATCGGTTCTTGCGTCCTGACGGCTCCAATCTTGCTGCCTTCCTGTACTTTCTTCACGAAAGGGAAGAGGCGTCCTACAGCTTGATTCGTCGGACGGTCCAGCGCGTAGCACCTTTTTTCGATGATTTCAGATTGGAACCGCTTAGGCTCAAGCCGGATGACATCAAACTTGAATGGAGGCATAAGAACTCGGATCAATACTTCGACGCGTCGTCGCTTTCTGATGGCACTCTTCGATTCATTGCTCTGGCGACCCTGTTTTTACAGCCAAAACAGTATCTCCCTTCGGTCATCCTTGTCGATGAGCCCGAGTTAGGCCTGCATCCTTACGCAATTGAAATGCTTACGTCTCTCATTCGGGCTGCCTCGACGAACACCCAGGTGATCGTGTCGACACAGTCGTCACTGTTATTGGACCATCTTGAACCTGACGATGTTCTGGTTGCCAACCGCGTGGGCGGTGCGACTGAGATCACCCGCCTCGAATCGGCGCGTCTGGCCGAATGGCTGAAAGACTACAGTCTTGGCCAACTTTGGGAAAAGAATGAATTCGCGGGGCGACCCAATCCGGAGTGACGATGGCCCGACTGCTTGTGCATGTAGAAGGCCAGACAGAAGAAACGTTCGTTAATGAAGTCCTTCGAAGCCACCTGTTTCATTGTGGCTATGAGTCGGTTAGCGCTCGGATCATAGGCAATGCGCGACAGAGGCGTAGTCGTGGCGGCATCCGCCCGTGGCTCCCGGTCAGAAAAGACATCATCAACCACCTTCGGCAGGATCCGGGCTGCGTCGCAACTACCATGGTGGATTTCTATGCATTACCGCAACACGGGGATCGGGCATGGCCGGGACGCGCGGCAGCCGTGGGTGCGTCGGGTCACGAGAAGGCGTCGGTCGTGGAAAAAGCGTTACGCGATGATTTGGCCTTTGAGATCGGGACAGATTTCAATATCAACCGATTCTTACCTTTCGTAGTGGTGCACGAGTTCGAAGGCCTGCTTTTCAGTGACTGCCCCGCCTTCGCCCGCGGCATCTGCCGGCCTGATCTGGAACCCAGTTTTAGCCGGATTCGTGAGAGCTTTGGCACGCCGGAAGACATCGATGATTCCCCTGTAACTGCGCCGTCGAAGCGTGTTGAGGAGCTCGTGCGGGGCTACGAAAAGCCTCTCTTGGGCACGCTAGCGATTTTGGAAATTGGGCTGACCCCAATTCGCGCCGAATGCCCCCATTTTGATGCTTGGTTACGCCAACTTGAATCCCTCGCCGCCTAAAGCACGTGTTGTTGCCCTTCGTCGATTGCGGCTGAACTCCACGTCACAGGTAAGTTTCCGCCTCAGATAATATTGAAAACCGAGGGTAGGGCAAGCCCTACCCCTACGGCCGCCCCCCTGCAAGTCTTCTGGACGGTGACAATTCTTTTGCACAACTAGGATTGAACCGTGACACGTACTCCGGGCCCGTGCGGCTATTCTGCTAATTGCTCGATCGGGGCATCTGCCAGGCAAACGTAGCGCGGACCTGTTTTGTAGGTCCGCGGCTTGTCCCCAATGCGCAAGCTTGTCCAGGATTAGTCGGCGGTCCGCAAGCTTGTCCCGGATTGACACGGAAAAACCGCGGACCTACAGAACAGGTCCGCGCTACGTTCGAAACGACGGCGGGGCGTACTCGCCATGAAAAACAAAGTAGTGCTCTTTCATCCGCCTTACGACGGTCCCCCCCTGGGGCCGCCTCTGAGCCTGCTCAGTTTGGCTTCACCACTCCTTGAAGCGGGATTCCAGGTCTCGATCGTGGATGCATCCATCGATCACGAATACAAGGGATCACTGGCGAGAGAAACCACCGACGCCCTCTGCCTGGGCATTTCGTTATTGACGGGACGGATGATCCGTTCCGCCATGGATGTATCGCGCCGCGTTCGCGAGCTGCACCCCGAGCTTCCGATCATCTATGGCGGTTGGCATCCCAGTCTGCTGCCGGCGCAAACCCTCCGCGAAGACACCGTAGATGCTGTGGTTCGAGGACAAGGAGAATTGACCTTACGGGAAGCGGCAGAACGCCTGCGCACAGGGTCATCTCTTGAATCCGTGCGAGGGATTTCCTTCAAGCATCGCGGCGAGGCGATTCAGAACCCAGAACGGCCCGTTGAAAGCGTGGAGCGCCTGCCCACGCCGGCGTTTGCAATGGCGAACTTCGATGCCTACGAGAAGTCAACGGGAGTTCGGAATCTTCCCTACGCCTCCAGCGTAGGGTGCCCTTACGCCTGCAACTACTGCACGGACCAGGTGTTCTACAAGCGCCGCTTCAACGCTTACAGCGCCGCTCGCGTGGTTTCCGAAGTCACCGAACTCGTGGAACGGCATCGGATCGGGGAAGTGGCCTTGCTCGATTCCAACTTCCCGGTCAACGTCAAGCGCGCCGTGGAAATTGCCCGGGGCTTTCTGGACTCCAAAGTGCGGTTTCGTTGGACCTTCCAGGCTTCCACGGATCTTTTGTGCCGGATGACCGACGCGGAAGTGGGTCTGCTGGGGGAGTCAGGGGTTTCCCACATGGGGTTCGGCACGGAGTCGGCCTCGCAGGAAGTCCTCGCGCTCATGAACAAAAAGCATCAGCGCATCGACGAGATGTACGAGACGGCGCGGAAGTCAGAACAGGCGGGCATCCGCGTGACCTTCAATTTGATTTTGGGATATCCGGGTGAAGCCGAAGCGGACCGTCTCGAGACCTTCCGCATCATGAGCGACATTGCTTCGAAACACGCGAACGTCAGCTTTTCTCCCAACATCTTCACGCCCTACCCGGGTATTCCTATATGGCCCGAGCTGCGAAAAATGGGCGTGCGCGAGCCCCAATCCCTGGAAGAGTGGGCCAACGTCGATTTGGGCAGCAACCACTTGCCCTGGCTGCAAGGCAAGGAACTCGACCGCCTCAGGCGGATGCTCGAGTTTTTTCTACTTCACAACCAGATCCGCAAAGTCGCCGCGAGAGCTCCCTGGATTCGCCGCGGTATGCGCCGGGCGCTGGGCGCGCCGTTGCGCTGGCGATTGCGCCGGAACGAGTTCGCGATTCCGTGGGAACTCTGGCTCGCGCGCGCCACCGAGCGCCTCGTTACGCGGCGCTCACTGCTGACGGGGCAAACGCTGCGACAGGGCATGCAGGAAGTTTGCTGAGGGGAGGTATGCATCTTGGTGGACGTCCTGTTGACTCACTCCTATCACCCCTACTCCGACCGGAAGCAGCTTCGCAAGATGCAGCCTTACCCGCCGCTGGGGACCCTTTATGCCGCAGCGCTTCTTCGGCAATACGGGTTTTCCGTCGCGCTGTTTGACAGCATGCTGGAAGATCCCGAACAGGGCTTTCCCGAGGCCCTCGCGCGTCATCGTCCCAAGGTGGTTGCAATCTACGAAGACAATTTCAATTTCCTTTCCAAGATGTGCTTAACGCGAATGCGCGAGATGGCATTTGGAATGATCGACGCGGCGAAGGCCTATGGTTCGAAGGTGGCCGTTAACGGGTCCGACGCTTCCGATCACAGCCAGAAATATTTGGATCGGGCCGCCGATTACATTCTCTTAGGTGAGGCGGAAGAGACGCTGCTGGACCTGGCCGAGTCTCTCGTGCGTCATTCGAGCGGGAACATCGAGAACATCCGCGGCCTGGTATACCGGGGGGCGCGCGCCGGGCCTCCGGTTCGAACTCCCCTCCGGCCGCTCATGCGCAATTTGGATCACCTTCCGCTTCCCGCGCGGGATCTGATTGACATGGAGCGATACCGCAGCGTATGGAGGCAGGCGCATGGCTTCTTCTCGCTCAACCTTGTCGCCAGCCGGGGATGCCCGTACCGGTGCAACTGGTGCGCGAAGCCGATTTACGGCGACTCCTTCCACGCGCGTTCGCCGGAATCCGTGGCAATGGAAATGCGCACGCTTCGGGAAGAGTTTGATATTGACCATCTTTGGTTTGCCGATGACCTGTTCGGGATCAACAACCGCTGGGTGCAAGAATTGGCTCACTACGTCGAGCTGCACGGCGCCACAGTCCCCTTCAAAATGCAGTCGCGCGCAGACCTGATGCAAGAGGAGACAGCCGCGGGGCTGGCGCGCGCCGGGTGCGTGGAAGTGTGGATGGGGGTGGAGTTGGGATCGCAAAAAATTCTGGATGCGATGCAAAAAGGAATTCGGGTTGAACAGGCCGCACTGGCCCGCGAGAATTTGCGGGAGAACGGCATCCGCGCCTGCTATTTCCTCCAGTTCGGCTACCCGGGAGAAACGTGGCGCGATATCGAAAAAACCATTCACATGGTTCGTGAGACACAGCCGGACGACGTGGGTATTTCTGTTTCCTATCCTCTTCCTGGGACGAGATTTTATGAGCGGGTTCGCGAGCAATTGGGTGAAAAGACGAACTGGATCGACAGCGAAGACCTGTCGATGATGTTTAAGGGGGCTTACACCAGCGAGTTCTATCGCGCCCTCCACGACGCTTTGCACGCCGAAGTGGAGTTCTGGAGTGCGCCCGGAGCGTGGAAATTTGCCCTTCACGAACCTTCCGCAACCGGCGTTTCCGCCGACTCACAGGAGATCGCGGAGCGATGGAAGCGGGTCGAACAACTCGAACAAACGTGCCGCAACTCGGACGCGACGCTCCTTCCCGTGCTGGCGTGCACTACGGTGGAATGTGGTTAGGCCACCCCTCTCACCACGGCGATGAGAGGTCTTTCGGAGTGCGGCGACTCGTCGCCGCTTTTGCTCGCCGCGACTCGTCGCGGCGAATAACCCACCGCTGACAAGTCAGCGGTAGAAAAAGCGGGAGCAAGCTCCCGCACTCCGAAACTTGCCATCGCGCGCCCGGACAAGTTGTCGGCGGTGAACAAGGTTGGAAGAGACCAGGACATACAGGTTGATTCTTGTGGATATCCTCTTAACTCACGGTTTCTTCCTTGGCGACGATCCCAAGGAGCTTCAGATCATGAAGCCCTATGCGCCACTGGGGATTCTTTACCTTGCTTCGCACTTGCGGGCGCGAGGATTCACCGTGGAGGTGTTCGACACAACCTTCTCGTCCCGGGAGGAACTGCAAAACCTTCTCGCGAGCGAGCCCCCCGCGGTGTTGGGGGTTTATGCCAACCTCATGACGCGGGGAAGCGTGATCCGCATTTTGCGCGCGGCCAAGGATGCGGGCTGGAAAACTGTTGCCGGAGGGCCTGAGCCGGGGGCCTATGCGGAAGAATACCTGGTGGCGGCCGCGGACGTCGTCGTCATCGGAGAGGGCGAGGTGACCTTGGAGGAATTGCTGCCCATCCTGCGTAGGGGATCAAATGAGGATCTCAGCCGGGTCCACTGCATTGCCTTCCGCGGGGCAGATGGATGCGTCCGGCGCACCCCGCCTCGTGCGCAGATTCCCGATATCGATGGACAGCCTTGGCCCAGCCGCGAATCCATTTCCATCGAGCGCTATCTTGAAACCTGGCGTCACCATCACGGCGCCGGTTCCGTTTCTATGATCACCGCCCGGGGATGTCCCTACGAATGCCAATGGTGCAGCCATGAGGTGTATGGCAAGACCCACCGCAGGCGCAAACCGGCTGCCGTGGTCGATGAGCTCGAGTGGATTCTCGCCCGCTACAACCCGGACATGCTGTGGTTTGCCGACGACGTCTTTACGATTCATCACGGCTGGCTGATTCAATTCGCCGCGGAAATGAAGCGCCGCGGCCTCAGCATCCCCTTTGAATGTATTTCGCGAGCGGACCGGATCAATGAGCGGGTGGCGGATCTGCTGGCGGAATTGAATTGCTTCCGCATCTGGATCGGTTCGGAAAGCGGCTCACAGCGCGTGCTCGACGCCATGCGACGGGGAGTGACCGTTGCGCAAGTCCAGAGCACCGTGGGATGGTGCAAGTCCCGAGGCATCCAGACCGGCATGTTCTTGATGTGGGGATACGAAGGCGAGGAATGGGAGGATATCCAATCAACCATCCAGCATGTCAAGGCATCCAATCCGGACATCTTCCTGACGACCGTTGCTTATCCCATCCGGGGGACTTCTTACTTCGAGGCGGTGGAGGACCGGGTGGTAAGTCCAAAGATTTGGGCGGAGAGCTCTGACCGGGATTTTCAAATCCGCGGCAGGCACTCCCGCCGATATTATCAGAGCGTCGATCGCCTCCTGCGGGCGGAAGTTGAACTCGATCGGCTGAAGAATGCCAAAGTTCCGGGCGATGATTTGCTCTTGGCCGAGTTGCGCCAGAGGATTGAGCAAGCGCAGGCGGGAATGACAGCGGCGGTCGAGGAAGTGGAGGCATGACGTTCATGAATATTGCCGCGCCATCGCCGACCCCCAAGGCCGTGCCATTCGACGCCGTTGCGGACGAGTACGACTCCCGCTTTACGAATTCTTTCATTGGCAGGGCGCAGCGGGAGTCGGTTTGGCGGGAAATGGACCGCTGGTTTCACCCCGGACAACGAGTTTTGGAAATTAATTGCGGAACCGGGATCGACGCGCTGCACCTTGCTGCTCAGGGAATTCAGGTGACGGCGTGCGATGCCTCGACGGAAATGATCGCCGTGGCGCGGCGGCGGTTGCAAGCGGCCACACCACGGAATCACGTCGACTTCAGGATGCTAGCGATCGAGCAGATCGACCAACTCGAGGAGGAGGGCATCTACGACGGCGTCCTTTCCAATTTTGCCGGCCTCAATTGCGTGGCGGATTTGCCCTGCGTGGCCCGTGACCTGGCACAGCTCGTAAGACCGGGCGGCAAGGCTATTCTGTGCTTATTTGGGCGATTCTGCCTTTGGGAAATGCTTTGGTATACCCTGCGTGGCAACCTCAAGAAAGCTTTCCGCCGGCTCCATGGCAACGGCATCGTCGCGAATCTGGCGCCCGGCCACAGTGTGCTTGTTCGCTATCCATCCGTCGGATCGCTGCGTCAATATTTCTGGCCGCACTTTCGCCTGGTGAGTTGGAAGGGCACGGGCATCGCTGTGCCACCATCGTACCTGGAGCACTTGGCCGCGCGATATGCCCGGCTGTTTCGATTGGCCGCTAAGATCGATCCGCTACTCGGCCGATGCCCGGGCCTTCGCGCCCTGGCTGATCACGTTGTGGTGGTGTTCGAGAGGGTGGAAGTATGAGCGCTAGAACTCCGGAAGCGCAAGCCATCACGGAGACCGCTCCAACTGCCCACGTCATTCGCGAACTTCCTATTCTGGTGATCCTTCCCCACAGCCGTTGCAATTGCCGATGTGTGATGTGCGATATCTGGAGGATTCGGCAGGTTCGCGAAATCACGGCCGAGGATTTGGCCCCGCACATGGCCGGCCTGCGTGAACTCAAGGTGCGGTGGGTGGTCTTTTCGGGGGGCGAGCCTCTGATGCATTCGGATCTATACGCGCTGGCCCGCATGATTCGCCGCGAAGGAATCCGCACAACACTCCTTACCGCCGGTTTAATTCTCGAACGGCATGCCCCCCAGGTCGCTGAGTGCATGGACGACGTCATTGTTTCCCTCGATGGGCCCCGCGAGATTCATGACCGCATCCGCGGTGTGCCCAATGCTTATGAGCGGCTGGAGCGTGCGATTCGCGCACTTCGTGAGCACCGCCCCTCCATGCCGATTCACGGGCGGTGTACCGTGCAGAAGCAGAACTCTCGCCATCTGCGGGCTGCCGTGGGGGCGGCACAAGAGTTGAAGCTGAATTCAATCTCCTTCCTCGCTGCCGATATTTCGTCAGAATCCTTCAACCACTCGGCGGAATGGGCGGAAGGCGCCGCAGCCAACGTCGCCTTGACGACGGATGATCTGGACCTGCTGATGAACGAGATTGAACGGCTTATAACCGATTGTAAAGAAAGCATTAAGTCACATTTCATCCGCGAAAGCCCGGAAAAGCTCCGTCGCATTGGCTTACACAGTAGCGGGCATTGGCGGGGTATCCACAATACGTCCCCCCGCTGCAACGCGCCCTGGGTTTCCGCGGTGATCGAATCTGACGGCGCCGTCCGCCCGTGTTTCTTCCACCGGCCATTTGGCAATCTTCAAGATGGGGCATTAGTTGACATCCTGAACAGTGAAGCAGCCGTGCAGTTTCGAAGCCAGCTTGATATCCCCAAAGACCCTATTTGCCAAAGATGCGTATGCTCGCTTTTCCTCGATCGGGGAAATACCGGTCTGACGCAACAGTGTGGCGAAGAGGCACGCCCGATTTCCGCGACCGATCCTCGCTCGAATTGAAAAGACCTTTCCCGAAGGTGGGGCGAATTGAATTACACTGGGATTCAAAACCAGCGGATATTTCGGGCTCGGGTGTTTGGCGAGGAAGAGGGTGCATCCCCGAGTTCCCGGTAGGCTTCTGCCCTCCAGTGCGCGGGCGGGACGCGAGCTTCGTTGCAGGGGGTTCCCATGGTAAGAATCACAAGCGTACATCGATCAACAGCAGTATTTACCGTGCTGTGGATATTGTTCCTCAGTCTTCCTGCGCTCGCGCAGGTGTCCGCTTCACCTTCGCCACCCGCCAAGGGAGCCACGTTGGAAGACGCCGTGCAAACCTTGGCAGGCGAGGTTAAACAGCTCAGCGCTACGATTCAGGAATTGCGCGCCGAGGTATCCCAATCCCGCCAGGAAACACGCGAGCTCCGCGTGGAGTTGCGCGGAGCTCGCGAAAAGCTCTCCTCGACAAGCTTGACCGCAGACGCCGGAGCGAAGAGCGCATTGAGCGTTCCCCAGGCGCTGGCCACAGCGCAAGAACCGGCGCCGCCCACGGCAGCCACGGTGGAACCGCCGACCGAGGCACGGGTGAACCGCCTGGAGGAAGACCAGCAGTTATTACAGGCCAAGGTTGACGAGCAGCACCAGACCAAGGTAGAAAGCGCATCCAAGTACCGGGTGAAACTGAGCGGCATTGCCCTTTTCAATCTGTTCGGGAACAGTGGCACGGTTGACAATCAGGACGTACCGAACGTGGCTCTGCCTCGCGGGGTGGATGGCACCAGCGGGAGCGTCGGCGCTACCGTGCGGCAATCCGAGATAGGTTTGGAAGCCTACGGCCCCACCCTGGCGGGAGCTCAAGTAAGCGGGAATGTGAATTTCGACTTCATGGGAGGATTCTCCTATGTCGCGAACGGCGTCGCAGACAACGTAGTGCGCCTCCGCACAGCAACCATGCGCATGGATTGGGCCCAAACTTCGATTGTGGGAGGGCAGGACGCTCCCTTCTTCTCGCCACTCTCTCCGACTTCCTTTGCTTCATTGGGCTACCCCGCGTTCGCCGATGCGGGCAATCTCTGGACATGGACTCCACAGGTGAGGTTGGAGCATCGATTGAAACTCTCGGAGACGGACGGCCTGTTCTTGCAAGGGGGAATTCTCGATCCCCTCTCGGGTGAACCGCCCACCTCGCAGTTTTATCGGACGCCAAGTGGCGGGGAGCAATCGCGCATACCGGCGGCGGGATCGCGTCTGGCCTGGACGCACGGCGTCGGGGACCACGCCCTGACTTTGGGCATAGGCGGCTATTATAGCCGCCAGAATTATGGAGCAGGCCGGACCACGGATGCCTGGGCGGGCACGGCCGACTGGAACGCTCCCTTGGGAAACCATTTTGCCTTGTCGGGTGAGTTTTATCGCGGGCGCGCTCTGGGAGGCCTGGGGGCTGCGCAGGGCACGAGCGTCCTTTTTGATGGGCCGGAGTCGAATACCTCTTCGGATCTGATCGGTTTGAACACTATCGGAGGGTGGACTCAACTTAAATTCAAAGCCACGCAGGCGATCGAGTTCAACGCTGCCGTTGGGCAGGATAACCCTTTCGCTCGCGACCTTCGCTACTCTTACGAGCCAACGACGTATGGTTACACCTCCATCGCCAAGAACCAGAACGTCATGTTCAATATGATCTTCCGTCCGCGGAGCGATTTGCTGTTCGCGATAGAATACCGGTATTTGGATACCCTCCAAATTTCCAACAGCAAGAACACGGCCGGCACTCTAAACCTCAGCATGGGGGTGTTGTTCTAATCGATGGCCTGAGATGGGTCTTGCTGGGAAAGTATCATGATGAGGCCGGCGCGACGTTTCCCCAGATGGTTTTTCCGAGCCACCTGCTTGTGGATATGGACATAACCTATGAGTTCCGGAAAAAGGACGGTCCGTTTCCTGGTGACCCTGTTCTTGTGGGTAAGCTCCGCGGCATGTGCGGGGGCGGCCCAGGTTACCGGGCAGGTTAGCGTTACGGCTGCGAACGGCGCGGCGCGCGCCGATCGCGAGGCCAGCGTGGTATCTTGGCTCACCTCACTCACGGATCAATCTGCGCCTCGCCCGAGCGCCCAAAATGAATCGACCCACCCCCAGCTCGTGCAGAAGAATAGGGTTTTCGATCCTCACATCCTGGCTGTCCAAGTGGGATCACAGGTGGATTTCCCTAACCGCGATCCCTTCTTTCACAATGTCTTTTCTCTTTTCAATGGCAAGCGTTTCGACCTTGGCCTTTACGAAGCGGGATCAACCCGCGGTGTCCGCTTCGATCGCGCGGGAATCTGTTACATTTTTTGCAACATCCATCCCCAAATGAGCGCCGTCGTCGTGGTCGTTGACACTCCGTACTTTGCTGTGACAGACGCCCGAGGCGAAATCGTCATTGCCCATGTTCCCCCGGGGCGATATCAGTTGAGTTTCTGGGAGGAGCATTGCGCGCCCAAAACTCTTAATGAACTTTCTCGGCTAGTTACCGTGGGTGAAGATGCCACGTCGCTGGGCAGCATACATCTGCAAGAGTCGAGTGAGGCCGTCACGTCCCACCTTAATAAATACGGGAAACAATATGACCCCCAGGTGTTCTCCAGCCCCGTGTACGTGCAACCCTGAATGATGTTGCGTCGTCGTCGCTTGCACTTTACTTGCTACAATCTCCCATGTATTGGGCCAGGTTCTGTAAGTCGCTGTAGGTCCCATTGAAAGCATTCAAGTCAGTGACAGGGGACGGGACACCCGGCACCTGTTGTTTATCAAATTGCCAGAAGACCCAGCCCGGCCAGCCCCCCGGCACCATTGGCGTGGGCACATTCAGATGCGCGATCCATAGATGATAACCTGACAGGGCTCCAGGATTACCCAGCGTGCTTTTCCAGAAGCTCGGATAGCTGTAAACGATGGGATGTTTGCCGGTCGCGGCTTCCACAGTTGCCAGCCATGAGCTGGCGCCCGCGAGCAAAGTAGCGGGTGATGCGCCATCGGTCACTTCAATATCGAGGGCGGCCGGCAGATCGCCTGGCGCAAGCAGAGGGCTGCCGCCATTCGCCGCAGCTAGGCGGTGGAGAAAGTTCTTGGCTTGGGCTTGCGGATCGGCACTGGGGTGAAAGAAGTGATACGCACCTCTCAAGAGACCTGCTGCCTTCATTCCGTTCCAGTTGTCCAAGAAGTATTGATCGGTGACGGATGGACCTTCGCTGGCTTTGGCAAAGCTGAATCGGACCCCACCCGCAGCCACTGTGGCCCAATCCACCACTGCCTGGTAATGCGACACATCTATACCGGGAATTGCGCCAGCGGGAAGAGGCATTTCAAAACCTCGTGATGCGACAGGCGATATGAGGATATGCCGATTTTACATGAACTGGGGGGAGATTCAAGAGGGTCCGAGCACCGGGGCGCGCGACATAAAAGCGAGAGCCGAGATCCCCCGGATATAGCGCGGGCGCCCCTCGCCCGCTGTGAATCTGTGAAATTACTGATTTCCCGATTTTTCGCTCGTGTTTTTTCAATTACTTACAGGCGGAAAAATCCGGTTTCTTCAATAAATTCACAGCTTCTGTGGCGGGAGCGTCCCGCTCCCGCCAGGAACGCGCGGGCAGGATGCCCACGCCCCAGCGGGCGAGACGCCCACGCTACATGCTTCTTCAGGGATGGTCGCTCGCACAGCGGAAGCCGACAGGGATTTCTCCCCCATCCGTTTCCTGGGCTAAACGACGAGAGACGCGGAGGGCAGCGGGGTCGCTCTCCCAGAATCCTCCGCGAGCTACCGCCAAAGCATTCGAAGCAAGGGGCTGCTCAACACCGGGACCCGTCGCCACAGAGTCAAAAGAATACTTGTCGAAGTAGCGATCCAGAACCCACTCGGAGACGTTTCCCAACATGTCGTACAGGCCATAGGCATTGGGCTGCTTCTTTCCCACCGAATGGGGAGCGTCGCCACTGTTGTCCGCGTACCAGGCGATCTGGGAGATAACCCCGTAATAGGGTTGAGAATTCCCCCCGCGTGCTGCGTATTCCCATTCCGCTTCGGTCGGCAGCCGTCCCCCTATCGCCGCGCAGTAATCTTTTGCCTCGGCCCAACTTACGCCACTCATGGGAAGAGTGCCATCACCGGCGGGAGCGTGCCGGGCGGATTTGGCGTCGTTCTTGCGATAGGCGGCGACCGTCACTTCGGTTTGGCCCAGCCAGAAGCCTTTCTCGATGGCCACTTGGTGGGTCGGCTTCTCGTCGTCTTTGCATTCGCTATCTTGCGCCGAACATCCCATGATGAAAGTTCCGGGAGGAATCCAAGCGTAATTCAGTCCGTCAGCGGGGTTGAGCCAAGTCTTTATTTGCGCGCCGGGCGGGGAAGTGCCGGTAATAGGAGGATTCACGACAATTGGCGTAGGCAAGGGTGGGTTAGGCTTGGGCGGCTTCCGCAATTTCAAGGAGACGATCACCCCGGCCACGACTACCAAAGCCAGGATGGAACCAGCAACCCATGTTGTTCGATTCTTGATCTGCGGCAACGGGAGCGGAACTCGTTCGCCCGCAAGCGCGGCCAAAGTTGCGTCGATAAGCCGCTTCAAGTTCTGGTCGGTGCAACCCTCCGGGGCGTCGAGCCACTGGGTTAAAGCGAGGAAGTATTCCAGATCCTCGGGCAAGGCCTGCTGCGAAATACGGAAAGGGATAATTCGCTTCTTACCGTTGAAGGCGTGGCCCACTTCGCTGAGAACATGGGGCGAGGCCGCGGCGTGATCCGTGAGAATCAGCACGAACGCGCGAGCCGAATTGATTCCTTCCACGATGGCGGTGGGGAAGTCCGTGCCTGGCTCGATATTCCTGGGAGCCATCCAACACGAAACTCCGGTGTTCTCCAAAGCGGCGCAAATGCGGTCCGCCGTCGCCTTGTCCGAGGATGCATAACTAATAAAGACTTGTTGCGCCATGTCCGGATCCGGTAAGACAGTGCCTTTCATTCATTCTTTTGCTTGGCCGCTTCTTCCTGGCCGGCAGCCCACTTCGCGTGCTCCTGGGAAACCAGGGATTCAATCCTCTCGGCCAAAAGCACATGCGCGGCTGGGGCCGTTGAATAAGGACCTGCGTTCGCCAGGTATAGATACTTCTCGTGCTTCAACGTCTCGCAAGTTGACCGATAAGTAATCCAATTGCTGTGGTATTGGTTGAGTTGCAGGAGCCCCTCGAGCACTGCGATCAATACCCCCAGGCTTCCGGTGACCGGAGCCGGCAGATGCAGACCCGCCGACAAGGGCACGAGTGCGGCCGCCACAATCTCAATAATCTTGAGCCACTTGTAAACTTTCTGGCTGTAATTACTCTTGCGATCGTACCAGTTGATCTGATCTTCCAGCCGCTGCAAAGTCGGATCTGCTTCGGTCATTATCGCGCCTCGCGTCCTGCTCGTCAGTAGTGGTCCAGCTTGATATTGTGGCGGCGAATTCACCTCGCCATGGCGACGTAGCGGCGAGTTTACCTCGCCATAGGGCGGCGTAAAGCCGCCCCTACGCCGGCCCCTGTGGAGGCCTGTCTATCGCGTTGCCTCCAGGTGCTCCAGCACCAAGGGATAGACATCTTTCGCCGCGTTCTTGCCAAAAATACAGTCGATGTGACCGTATCCAGGAATCACGTGCCGCTTGTACAGACTGCTGCCATTGGCCTTGGCCAAGTCATTCATCGTTATTTCCGTGCTGGCAGGGAGAAAACATTCATTCTGCGCTCCATGGATAAAAGTGATGGGAGTGGCCAACCGGTCGAGATGCGGCAGGTAAACGTCGCCGCCGTTAAAGTCCACCAGATGGCCGGTGTTGGTGAGCCGCGCGAGGTGCATGAAGGCCTTCATATTGGCCACGCCGAACATTTCGTGCAGGCTATTGTGTGTTGCCTCGTTCAGGTTGGCATGTTCATAAAGCGGCGCGTACATGAAGCTGATGCGATGGCAGCTCGCGTTGGTGCAGCGATTGGTGAGCTCGAGGGGATAGAGCTTCAGGCCCTCGTCGTAGATCTTGGCTACTAAGCCTTCATGATTGTCAACGTAGGCGGTAAAGGTTTCGATGCCCACGTCCTTCAGGAACGAAGGAAGGTGCAGCCCGGTCTTAAGATGGGTGGCAAACGGGGCGCGGATTTGAGTCGCGATTTGCGATGCCACGGCGGACCTCACACCTTTGAGGCCAGCCAGCATCGCCATGAAAAATGTGGTGGAACCCCAGCAATGCACCACCATCTGGACGCTCTTCGCGCCCGTCAGCTCCAGCACTTTACTGACGGCAGCGGGATAGTCCTTGGTGGCCACGTCGTCGCCACTCGCCTGGAGCGTGGCGGCGGGCAGTACGATGCTCGAACGGTAATCGAGCAGCCACACGTCATAGCTGTTCGCGTAGAGGTATTCCAGAAGATTGGTCTCGATGGTGTCGATGGAGAAGATCAAGCTTGATACACCCAGCCCATGCGCAAGGATTACCGGCCCTTTGGCGCCGCCCTGATAGCGAGTAAGGCGCAAGCCCACGCCATCCGAGGCCCTGAAATACGCCACTTGGGGCACGCCCACACGCAGCGGGCGCTTTTGGCGCGGAGGGGCATCCACGTTGAACACGCTGGGGCGGACAAACACGTCGGCATAAGTGTCAAACAACGGCCCCATAAAGAATTTCGCGAATTTGGCTCCCGCCTCGATGCGTTGGGTCAGGCTGCCGGCGTTGATGATCTTCATGGTGGTCATTTGGCGCGCGAAATCCTCGGGAGCGATGTGGAGAATCCCTTTGCCCAGGATTGGGCTGGCCGCGCTCTCGCCATCGTAAATCGTTATGTAGAGGGTCGATGTCGCAGGCCACGATTGGAAAACGCTATCAGGGTGCGTTTGCTTAAATCCGTCGAAGTAGAAGGTGCGGCCATCGTCCGCGACCATCTTCATCCGGTAGCGCATGTTGTGGGTGTCAACGTTATTCGCGTCCAACGTGAAGAGGTTGAAGACGCCTTCAGTAATTGTGAGGGGACTCGGTGAAAGGGCAGGGGCCACGACCGTTCCCACCATTTGCGCCTCGTGCGCGGGGTTCGAGATCATATCACCCAGATCTTCACTCACAATGGTGAGGGTGAATTGCAGGGGCGAATTGTCCGTTTCGCCCTGATCGAACCCTTGTTGGAAGCTCCTATCGAGCTCCAGCGGAGGTGTAGCCAACTTTACGGCTGAAGAAAAATAGCCCTTCATTGTCTCGGTAAATTCGACTCCCGCTTTCACCGGCGCGGAGAGTTTTGGCGCAGAGGGTAATGAGTAATCGATCTTCCAGCCGCGATCCTTCGCCATGAGGGCAACCGACCGCTCCGTGACCGCCGAGATGGTGAGAAGCGGGTTGACTCCGAGGGGAGTGGGAATCACCGAACCATCCGACACGTAGAGGCTGTCGTAAACGCCGGCGCCCGCTGTCCCCGAAAACACTTGCCCCTTGTGATTGACCACCCCTGCCTCAGCACTGTCCGCCATGACGCATCCACCGAGCGGGTGCACGGTGGTCAAATTGCGATGGAGCAGTTTGCTCCAAAGAGGATTGTGGATGAAGGTGCCGCCCAGCGCCTCGGTGGCTTGCTTCAAGCGCTCATTGACTTGCTGAAAGATGGGTTGATCGCCCACGCCGGGCCAGTTCAGGGCGAGATTGCCTTGGGCATCCAGAGTCATTCGGCCGCTGGCGTTGTCATGCGTCATCACCAGATAAGTCTGGGTGCGATGCACGGCGCCGCGATAAGGTCCCTCAAAATCCGCCCACAACTCGCGCTCTTTTTCCCGGATGCGCTCCGTCGTGGCAACTGGTTCCGGCGTACCGGCCACCTCCGCAGCGGCGGCAAATGCTCCCGGCAAAAACACGCCGAGCGCTCCCGGCGCCGAGCCTTCTTCCGCAACCATCCCCTTCACAAGAGCCGGCTGGTGGCGCATGTCGATGATCCCCGTGATACACGGTCCTACCGGGGGAATCTCTCCCGGCGGATGATGCCCCCAACCCACACCGTTAATCACCTGCCCGGTGTTGTACCCGAAGGCGAGAACATCACCGTTGCCGGTGAAGCGCTCGCCGAGTCGATTCGAAAGCGCTAGCCCGTGCTGCGCCGACCGGAGCAGGATTTCGGTCGATCCCATCGTCCCTGCTCCCAGAACCACCAGGTCGGCGGTGATGGCAATCATCGGCGCCTTGAATTTTTCCCGACCTACCCCTAACACCTCACACTGCACAAGCCACTGATTGTTCTTGCGCTCGAGCCAGCGGACGGAAACTTCGGTAGAGATTTCCGCGCCATGATTTACGGCGTCTGGCAGATAATTCATGATCAGGGTATTCTTGGCCGCGTAGTTGCAACCGGTAACGCAATCACCGCAATCGTTGCATTTGTGCTGCTCCACTCCGACGTGGTTTGCGCCTTCGACCGTGAAGTTGACGTTGATCGGCGGCCGGTAGAACTTCTGGCCCAAATGCTGGGCGGACTCTTCCAGGGCGCTAAGCTTGGGAAGTTCCGGGTAAGTCTGGGGATAAGGATTGGGCTTCAGCATCTCCTCGGCTCGGCCGTAAGCTTCCTCGAGCGGAGTCGCGTGGTCGAATTCGACGGTCTGGTCCACCGGCGCGGGGTTCCGCAGCTCGCGTGGCCACCGAGGATCATCGAATACGCGAGGCTCAGCACGCAGGGCCACATTGGCGTTCACCAGAGATGTGCCGCCGAGGCCGCAACCGACAAAAACATTAATGTCCGGGTGGATGTGAAAATCGTAGAGCCCCGTTCTTGACCCGAATTGTGGGATCTCCGGCGAGTGAGCTTGCATCTCGGCAACCGCATCGGTGGAACGGTTGGGGTATTCACCAGGCTGGAATTCGCGGCCGCGCTCGAGCACGCAGACCTGTCGACCAGCCCGCGCCAGACGTGAGGCCGCAATGGCGGCGCCGTAACCGGAGCCGATAACGATTACCGCATAGTGTTCTTTGAGCGTTTCAATCGGTGATGCCAGTCGCGCCATACGACCTCCTCAGGGGGGAGCGCAGGGCCCGCCCTTAGGCCCTGCGGCTCTTCCGGGCTTTTCCAGCGCCGCGGGATCAGTCCGCGCCGCCTTAGTATAATCCGACTCTTTTCATGCACCTCGAATCCATCTGACACCCTTCCGTTGGCCACGCCGCCGAAATCCCGCCGCGGTGGAAGAGCCGCAGGGCCGAAGGGCGGGCGCTACGCTACGTCAACGACTGCTGGAGGATGGGCGTGTCCTCGTCGCTATCCTGATAGTAGGACACCGTGCCTGCCGGGCCGTCGATGTCGATGATCGCATACCCGTGGTTGTACAGCCCGCCTGTTGTCCCCAAGCGAATGTTGTTGCCATCGGAATCCTTGCTTACCGGCACGTCGGGATACTTCGGTTGGTTGGGGGTTTCGTCGATGCCCACCGGAAACGCTCCGTGACCAAGGCAACAACTATGCGCCAGGCCCTTATAGGCGTCGTAAGGCACAAAGTCGTGCTCGTGGCCCCAAATCCAGAGCGCCACTTTGGGCAGAATCGGCGCGACTTGCGGATAGAGCCGCAGGTTGATCTCGTTATTGTCGATATTGTCGTACGCCGTGAAAAGCTGGTGATGCGAAAGCAGAACGGTGCCGCGCCCGCCGGCGTTGTTCATCTTGTCCGTGAGCCAGGTGACCTCGGTATCCTGTAAATATGTAGCACCCGCTCCGCCGCCTGCCGGATTGTGGTCGTGGTAGCCGGTATCCAGGCCGATAAACTGCCAATTGGCATTGCGCAAACAGAAATAGCTGGCCGGCTGGCCGAGCTGCTGCTGAATCATTTGATAATAGGGACCGCCTCCGGAGTACATATCGTGATTGCCGGCCAAGGAGAACGTCGGGATGGGGTTGGCGGCAAGGTTTAGAATCTGTTTCCAAGGCTGCAAGAAGTAGTTGTCCACCTCGAATTGCGTCCCCGCATAGTAGATATCGCCCAGGTGAATCACCACGTCGGGTTTCTTATTGGCGATCTGCCGGAGAACCAGCTTGGCGGCATCCTGACCGGTTCCCCAATCGCCCACGATGGCTACCTTGGCCTTGGCGGGTAGCTTGTTGTCAAACACGAAATCGCCCAAGTTCTTGTAGACGACATAGGGAATCTGCTTTTGCTGGGCGACGAAGTACTCGGCATACTTGGCCGCCGCTTCGGCGTAGCCAGGGTCGCAATCCCCAAACTTGGCGAGCTCTTGCTTGTATTGCTCCGTAGCTGCCTGGTTGCCCAGAATCTTGGCCTTGGCGATTTTGAGTGCCGTTAGAGAACAAAAACCGGCGGTTTGGAGCAGTCCCTCCGTCGCCGGATGAACTGCGGTCGCTTGAGCGATGGGGGTGCCCGTATCTACCTGGGCGCAGTACGAAGCGGCTTCGGAGGATATTTCATCCATGTCATCGGGGCGGCTGGCGGCGACGCGCGGAGCTCCCACGTCCTGCACTTGAGCTCCTGTGGCAGCCTTGGCCGCAACTTCCCCCACGGCGGCCTGCCAAATCGAGAGTTCGGGGTCGTGAAACTGCTTAAAACGTGCCATATCGGAGGCTCCTTTCGTTTTCAGACAGACATCATTGCCCGCAACAAATCGATCATGCCGGCGCCTTGATAAGCGCGGTCTCGGCCGAGATCTGTGGCGGTCTTGACAAAGATTTGTTTGACTCTCTCTGGGTCCCCGCGGAACTCCTTGTGCCCGGACAAAAAGGCCGCCACCGCCCCGGAGACGTGGGGGGCGGCGGCGCTCGTCCCACTTGCCTCCCGGTAGTGAAACCCTTGCTCAAAGTGGGAATGGCAGGAAATGATCTTTTCCCCCGGTGCCACCAAATCCGGCTTCATCCGCCCATCCGCGGTAGGCCCTTTCGATGAGAAGTAGGAAACTCCGTACTTATGTGGCGAGTTTTTGTGAACAGAACCTACGCAGATGGCGCCCTCCGTGTTGGCAGGGTCGGTGATGGAGGAGACCACCGCCACCGCCGCCTGCTCGCCCGTTCCCATCGTGATTCGCCCGTACCCCCAATTGCCGCACGAAATGACCACGATCAACCCCGATTCGACCGCACGGGTCACTTCCTGGCAGAGAGGACTATACCCGCAGCCGTAGCTCTGCGGGTCAAAGGGATAGCCGAGGCTCATGTTCACGCCGTCCACCTGGATTCCGCGGGTGACATCATTCAGTTTGCGAAGGTACTCGAGTCCCCGTATCGCGGCCGAAGCCGAACCTGTACCATCGTCATTCAGGACTTTGATGTTCAGGAGTTTCGCCAAGGGCGCTACGCCCGAAGGCGGCGCGGCTAGGTCGGTGATTTGAGGGCTTTCCCCCTGCTCTTCGGTAAAGGTCGCGGCGTGGAAGGGCTTTCCTTCCTCCCAGGGAGGGCACCTTCCCGCAATGATTCCCGCAACATGCGTACCGTGGCCGTTTTGGTCGTCGAGCGAGCCAGAGCTCGAGAAGTTCCGGCTGAGGGTCTTGTTCACGGTGTTCGATGTAGAGAAATGTGGGTGGTCGGCGTTTATGCCCGTGTCCATTACGGCCCAGGTGATGCCCTTGCCGCAAGCGTCAAAAGTCCGCCAGCATGATGTCGCCTTGACCGTGTCCGTGGAGCTGAGCAAGTGGCCGTAAGTCGTTTCGTCCAACCAGAGTTGGTAGACCCACTGTGTGAGCTCGGCAAGTTTCTTAATGTCGTCCGGAAACAGGGAGGCGAAGACATAGAAATCGCTATCGCTCACCTGGTCGCATTTGTCGCGCAGAAACTTCTCGATTTCTTCCTTCGAGGATTGCACCCCTAACTCGGGGTGCTCCGCCGACTCCTTCAGGCACACAATAATCGGAATACGCTTTGGGGGAGCGTCACCCTGCGCCTCTATTTCCCGCAAAATAGGCGCTGAAATGATGAAACTCTTCAGACTGGGGATGTGCGGCCTATCGCCCATTGAAAGCCTCTTGTAATCTGATGTTTGCCCTTAGCCACTTCAATAAATGCCGTTATAGTTAAGTGGTTTATAGCCTTAAATGCCACTCTTCGTCAATGGGAAGGTGACAAAGCGAGGCATTACCTCGTATTGATAGCGACCCTGTCTTGGCCAAGGGGAGGGGCTCCGGCGGACAGCTTGGTCCAACCGTGTCGTTCACAATGACTGCTCTTGATGGCAGTTCGAATTTTGATCAGCCAACGCCGGCAAGTGACCTCGCAAACTACGGCGATTGGGTTCGTTCCACTGCTAAGGTCAAACCGGAAGACATAATCCGCGCGCTCGCTACAGATTTCTGCCCGGAGGCCAAATCCATTGCCAGCAGCCCCCAGGGGTCTGAGAACCGATCGTGCGTGTCGCGAGCGACATCCGCCATTTGATGCCACAAATCGGCTTGCACTTTTTCGAAAGCCGGGCTGCCACTGGCGGGTGGAGGATCCGTAGTGAAAAACCGCTTAGCCGCACTCAACGATTGACCCATGTTGGCCATAGTGGCGGCCCACCACGCGATGAGTACGTAGTCCCCGGCGATGATTGGGATCTGCGAGTCGGGGCTAAGATCAGGGAAGACCAGGGCAAGATTGCCGAGCGTGCCGCCGGTCGCCTCGACCTGCTGCCAGATTGCGTCATTTTTCAGGGGTCGCAATCGATAGTCGTCCTCGCTACCGGGTTGAATAAGTAGTTCCATCGCCTTGCGGCCAATCTGTTCGTACTCGCTCGATGCGCGCGGCTGGCCATCATTGCGAAGAAAGAGACCCTGGCTGAGCGAATCGTCGTAGTTAGTAGTCAGATAGAAGGTGGAATGGCCAAAGTCTGCGCCCAGCGCGAGGCTTTGCTGTTCTTGAGCCGCAGAAATCAGGCCCATGGTGCTGAGGACATTGAGGTTGGCAGCCATGGTGGCGCGATCGGTTTTGGCTTGTTCGTCAAAGTGCCAGTAGGAGGCCTTCAAACTCGGCGGATGCGCGATCAATCCACTGCAACGGTATGCGGCGGTGATCAGGAATGACTGCGCCAGAACCTTTCTGAGTTTATCGGGATTGGCGAGGAAGTTGATTGCCCCGGAAACCTGCTTGGCGGTGGCCGTATCCGTGATGACGATCTCGCCGCTTGCCGGGTCTGTTAGAACTGTCCCCTTGAGGATCAGGTCGCTCACAGAAGTGAAGTTGTAGATTCCCAAGAGGTTCAGCTTAAGTGTGTACGCCTTCGTCCGCGTCGTCGTGACAAGGTTCTGAATCTCGCGGATTCCTCGGGGCAGCGATTGCCCCGATTCCGACAAGGCGGAAAGATTCAGCCTCAAGGCTTCCTGGATTGCATTATGACCCTCCGGCCCGAGGTCATTCAGGCTGATTTCGTAAAGGAACGCAGTCTCTTGCGAGGAGCGCGCGAGGAGTTCTTCCTGGATAGAAAGCTCGAGCTTTCTTTGGATAGCAGCCTTTAGGGCGTTCTCGATGACTTCCTGCTTTTCTTTGGAAAGGCCCGCATCCGCAAGCTGGTCGCTAGAAGGAATCGGGTTAGGCCCAATCACGCCGAGCACCGCGGAAATGAAGTCCACGTTAGTGGTTCCGGCCGTTATGCCCACCGAAGGGGTGACTTGAACAGTGAAATCGGCGCCGCGCTTCCGGCAGAAACCCATGCGAACCGTCCCGGCGTCAACTTTTTGAATCCGGATTTGCAAATCACCCGTTATCGTCAAGGAAGCCGAAATGTCAATCTTCGCGCCTTCCTGGACCTGAATCGTTGCCGGTAGCGCGGCAGAAGTGACACTCACAAGTGGGTTTACGGAGGTCAATAGGTTAAGCGTTCCCGAAATCTGAAGTGTGCCTGTGCCTTCGATCGTGGCGACATCGCCGATCCCCAAGCCGGCGAAATCGTCGGGGCTGAGCGGAATGACGTAGTTTTGCAAGGAAGCCTGAAGCGCGGCCTTGAATGTAGGGGCAATCGCGGTGGCTGCAAACGACTGGTAGTGCGACAAACACACTGTGGACCCGGTCGCGAAGCCAAACGCCACTTTTCCGGAGGTGATGTCTACCCCGGGCGCGAGAGTGGCCTTTACTCCGAGGCCTAAGTAGGCGCGCCCAGTTGGCACCTCGATGGGATTGTCGAAGGGGTCCGGGTCAAAGAGCTTCCCGCCCGTAACCACGCACAGGGTTGCCGCAACTGCCGAACTACCGGCAAATTGAGGGCTTGTGGCTGCAACCGAGGTGGGCTGCGTAAAGGCGAGGCCGATCTCTGTTGATTTCAGAGGAAACCCGATGAGCGGGACGTCCTGAAGCGAGGCCAAATCTTGTTGCAACACCGAGAATCGGGTGGGTTGCTGGAGATACTTCGCGAGGGCGCTCTTCGGATCGAGACTGGCCTGAAGGTCGAGGCCAAAGCCGTCAGTAATTGGAATATTCGGCACGTTCACGCTCCTCGGTGAACTCCACTGTCTGAATGTAAGGTACGCCCTAACTCGGACTCTAGACCGCAAATGACAACCTGTCAATAGCACTCCCCCCCAAGGTCAAGACCGACGGGTTGCTGTCTGGCGATCAAGGGATGAGCATGCGTTTGGATACGATATATGCCTTATGGCGATATTCTTCTTGACTTTTATCAAGGCGCGATGTACCAAAGATTAGCCCCTCAGTACGGTAGTCATGAGCCGAATCTGAACATCTAAGAAGGCACTTTGTCGGTCTGTGGATGTCTTGAGCAGTTTGTAAACGTTATTAGCCTTAGTAAAGTTTGCAAGCGGAATACGCTCCCTTAATTATCGGGTTCAGTCGGAAGCCCCGGCTTTTCAAACAATGAAACCACGTGCACGCTCAGACTGGCTTTGCATCGGGATTAGAACCCTCCTTCGCACTGGCGGCAGAGACGACCGCCCCAGCGTTTTAGCCTGCACGGCGAGTTAAGGGGGATGAAGGAGTTTTCCGGCTGGTGAAAATTAGACAATCGGCAATAGGGCGCGCAGATGGTCGGCACGTCGTCTTGATCAACGATTCAGGCTATCGCCCAAGGAGGTTCATCATGCTGGGTCTCGATTTCGCCAATAGGAAGAAAGCGTACGACTACATCATTGTCGGGTCGGGGTATGGTGGGGCGATCTTTGCCGCCCGGTTGGCTTCGGCAAACCTCAATCCCAAGCCATCCATTTGTCTTCTAGAGCGAGGCCGGGAATGGCCTGTGGGGACTTTCCCCGACCAAACCGCCAGCGTCGTGGCCACTCTGCGCGACGATGCCAATCCTTTGGGCCTCTACGAGTTTCTGAATTATCAGGATATTTCCGTCATCAAGGGGTCCGGCTTGGGCGGGACGTCGTTGGTCAACGCCAATGTGGCCATCATCCCCGACCCAGAGGTATTTGAGGAAACCAATTGGCCTCGAACCATTACCCGCGACGTTTTGATGCCCTATTACTTGCGGGCGCGGCAGGTACTTGCGGCGGGCCCGCATCCCCACGCTATGGACTTGGCGAAAGTGCAGGCCATGGAACGTCGCGCGGTGGAATTTGGCAACCATGCCTACCCGCTCAACATCAACGTGAACTTCACCATCGATGGTCAGAATCCTTACGGCGTCGACCAAAAGCCTTGCACCAACTGTGGCGACTGCATCTCGGGGTGCAATGTGGGTGCGAAGAATACCCTCTACATGAATTACCTACCCCTGGCTCGCAAAGCCGGGGCGGAAATCTACACGCAAACCAAGGTCGAATGGGTTGAGAAGCTCGCCGCTGGAGGATGGCGGATTCACGGGTCGCACGTCGCTGACGATCTCTCCAGCCAATCATTTACAATCGATGCAAAAAATGTCGTGCTTGCCGCCGGGGCGATCAACTCACCGGAGATCCTGTTGCGGTCGGAAATGCACGGGTTGCCAGTATCGCCGGTACTGGGAACGAGTTTCAGCGGCAACGGCGACTTCTTCGGACTAGCATATGATGGAACGTACGTCGATAACGTGCTCGGGTACGGCTTGAAGCCCCCGGTAGCCGGCGGAGCGTTGCCGCCCGGTCCCACGATTGTCAGCGCGATTTCCTACGATGGCAACGTGCCGGTCGAGGACCGCTTCACTGTGGAAGACCTTTCCTTCCCCAGCGCCTACATCCTGGGAGCGAAGGCGGCCTTTGCCCTTCTGCATGGCGATGAGACGTACGCAGGAAATGAGGCCGCGCAGCAGCAGCGCACGCTCAACGATAGCGACCTGCTGCACCCCTACCGGATTGACGGCGCGCTAAATCACACCATGTTTTATCTGTGTATGGCCCACGATGACGCCCGCGGCACTATGGTCTTCGATGCCCCCTGGTATGAACCCGATGGACGTATGAATATCCAGTGGGACGGCGCGGGGCGGGAGATCATTTTCACGCGTATCAATGCGGAGCTGCGGCGGCACGCGCGCGCTCAGCAGGCAAACTTTATCTCCAATCCTCTGTGGGACATCTTCAAAACAAGGCACCTGGTCACGGCGCATCCTTTGGGAGGATGTCCACTGGGCGAGGATTATCTCCACGGATCCGCCGACGAGTTCGGCAGGGTGTTTTCCGGAGATGGCAGCGTTCACGAGGGGCTTTTTGTCTGCGATGGCTCGCTTGTCCCGTCTGCTCTGAATGTGAATCCCTTGCTTACCATCTCGGCACTCACGGAGCGCGCTGTTGAGAGGCATATCCAAACTCTTCAGGGGAATGCTTATCCCCAACCCAACAAATCCGTGAGCGTGTCAACCATCGATCCACTTCTGGTTTCAACTTACAGTGAGGCGCAGTTGGAACCCCTTTTCCGCCGCTGCACATCACTCGACATTGACACCCTCGTCAATCAAGGCGGCCCACCTCAGATCGATGTGGCTTCCCGCACGATCCGCAACGACCAGTTCTGGAAGGGTTTCTTCCCCAAGGATCATATTTTGAACGTCATGTCATCGGCGATCTTCACCGGCTTCAAGAAAGAGTTCCACAAAGTCGGCAACAACTACACGGGGATCACCAGCGATACCGACGACCGCATCCACGCGCGAAACAGCCTGGAAGAAATCACCCTGGCGAAGCCCACGGGGACCCTGGAAGCGGCAAAATACATTCTGCTGAAATACCTGGACGCGCCCTGGACGGGGTTTTACGACATCTTCAAGGTGATCAATCAGGACCTGCTGATTGGCCGTGTGTATCTGGGAGAGTATCCGAACGGAATTCGCCAGTTCACGTTTCCGATGACCCGGAAACACAGCTTCGACCAGATGACGGTGGACGACCATACGGCGCTCTACGCATCCGGCGCCGTCCCCACTCCCCAGGACTTGCAAGGCGTGTGGAGGATGGACGTCATCTCGAATGCCAACCATGCGGGCGGCGTGGCGTATTTGAACTTTGATGCCAAGCCCGATGGCACCCTGGCCTGCCGCTACCTCCTGATGGGCTTGATGGAAGGCCTGGTCTTGCCCAGTTTTCTCCAGGATCATTTTCAATTGACCGATTTCACCCCGTTCCACGACGCAATCCGCAAGATTAGCAGTGACTTTCTGGTGGGGAAATACATAACGGCTGTACCTGCCGCCATATCTTCCGCCCTGGACAACCTCTCGCTCGGAATCTTTCATTCCGACTCATCCGGCAATTTCGGCTTCTACTACATGCTGACGCGAACCGACATGAAAGCCCTTCCCACGCAAGCCCTGCTGAGGCCCTTCCTCGATGTCTACCTCCCCGACGGCCTCAGCTTGACGTTCAGCGAAGAAATGGTGGGTTCGTATTTTGAGGGAGCGACCACGCCAGCTCCTGGCCGGGCGGGAGATCTCACCATCGCGAACCTCATTCCCACCAGTGGAGCGCCCGGGACCGGGGTCGATTGCAAGTTTGACGTCAATATGACGGCCCGCGACATCAACGAGTTTATTGATGCGCCGGAACACGAGGCGGAGATGACGGGCACCATCACCTTCGCGAAATTCCTCGGGGAAGCGAACGTAACCTACGCCGTCGACGCACAAAATAGCCGGTTCAATTACCTCGAGGTCAACCTTGCGACCGGCGAAGCCGAAATGCGGTATCACCTGGTATTCTCCCGGCCGGACGGGAGGAGCTTCTATCTCGAAGGAATAAAGTACATGCAAAAAGCTAGCGGAGACACTCTCCACGGCTTTCAGGAAGTGCTCTGGGATTACACCACTCTTTACTGTCACATCTATGAAGTTAAAGCCGGCCAGCCGGGTACCCAGGTAGGCCTGGGCTATCTCAAATTCAAGACCTTCGAAGATCTGGCCGCGATAGGCAACCTGGTCGGCTTCCTCGCCTCCTTCCAGGTGACGGGCACGAACGATCCCGTGTTTCAAATGCAGGCCCGGATGCGTTTTCTGGCCTTTACGGCGCAATTCGTCCAAATCACTTACGACCCGTTGGCTCCCGGTACGGGCAGCTAAAGCGAAGACGTTTACTTGGAAGTTTTGCGTGAGGCCGATACGCCCGCCACGCGGGCTTCTGATGCCGAGTGTTGGGTTTGCGCGCGCAACGCTGTAAAACGAAAGGAGATCACTCATGCCAGCAGCTCCGGTCACAAACTGGTTCGGGGATTTAGTCTCGCACCCGCAAGTCGTCGTAGAGGCCAACTCCACTGCGGACGTGGTTGCGATTCTGAAAGACCCTGTGAAGTATCCCGCCCCGGTGAGGGCCATCGGCTCAAACCACTCCACGTCCCCCTGCGGAGTCGTGGAGGGCGGAACCCTCATCATGATGTCCAAGATGAATCAGATCCAGCAGATCACGGCGGACACGGTTACAGCCCAAGCCGGAGCCCTCTATATCGATGTCGCGCAAGAACTCGCGAAAAAGAATTTGCAGTTTTATGTGAATACCGAAATCGGCAACCTCTCGATGGGAAGCGCGGCATGTTCAGGAACCAAAGATGGCTCCATGCCTGGCGAATATGGCCAGGTGAACTCGTATGCAACACAAGTCGAGATGGTCCTGCCTTCCGGCGACATTCTGGAAATCGACGAGAGCCAGCCCGAATTGCTGCAACAGGTCCGTTCGAGTTACGGCTTGTTCGGAATCGTGACCGCCGCCACCTTCCGTGTGCGTCCCATCCTCCCTATGGCGGTATACCACGAGACCTTCACGTTGGAAGATTTCGTCCAAAAGTTGCCGCAGCTTTTCGCCCGCAATGAATCCATGATGTATTACGTGTTCCCCTTCGACAATGCCATCACCGTGGAATTTCGCAAATACAATCCCGGCGCATCGGGACCACCCAACCACATTATTTGGCCGTTGCGCAACTATCTGTGGGGATCGGCGGGGCCGGCTTTCTGCCGCCAGGTGGAAGCGGAGATTTCAGACCCTACGATTCGCTATGGTGTGATCGACGGCTTCTGCGCCATGTGGCGCTTTAAGCTGAACAATTTGATTCGCGCCGATTACAGCATCGCCTCCGAGCAGATGATCCGCTATCCCGTGCCGGCCAATAATAGCAGTTACACCTTCAGTTTCTGGGCATTTCCGGAAGCGGGATTTGCTGACATCATGGCCGGTTACTTCAAGTTTTCCCGCGACTATTACCAACAGAAGGGGTATCGCACCAACATGCTGAGCGTCGGGTATCGTGTGATGAAGGACCAGAGTTCCCTGTTGTCCTACTCCTACGATGGCAATGCCATGACGGTGGATCCTGTTTCCACGGCCAATCCCGGGTGGGAAGCTTTCCTGGATGCTTACAATGATCTTTGCAGCAATCAGGGCGGGATTCCGCTGCTGAATCAGACGGCGAGAGTAACGGCGGCCCAGGGACAGAAAGGCCTGGGAGATCGCCTCAAGGTTTTTGCCCAGGCGCGGAAGACCTATGACCCAGGCAATCGGCTTCTCAACGGTTTTTTCAAGGGACTGCTGGCCGAGTAAACCATGGACTCCCGACGCTTGGCGCCGCTCCTCTTCACGGTGTTCGCCTCATTGGCATTTTTGTACCCGGTGACCACGGCGACCCGCACGGCCGGGAATAATTCCGCACCGGCAACGAGCACACCCGGAGGCAAACCGGAAACGCCGGAGGGCGCCCCTGGCAGTCAAGGATTCCCCTCGGCGAAGGACCTCGTCGCCAAATTTCTATTCGCGAGCGAGGGGAATCAGGCCGCGCCATCGGGCCACCCGGCGGAGGCGCCTTATCGTATCGAGTTTCTCATCGCCACGGTGCCCGATCCGATCAGCTCCCGCTTGCCCCGCTTTTTCGATAGCTTTATCGAGTCCTTGGAAAGCGCCGCTCAAGCGTCAGGTTTCACGATAGACCGTTTTGCCTTGCCGTGGTTCGGGAAGACGAGCGGAACCAGCGAAAACGCTCCCTCCTGGCATCCAATGCTCTACGACTCCTTGCCCGGCCTCATGCTCTTTCGTGATCCGCAGGACCGGAAGCTCCTGCTCGTTTTTCTGGTGGGAGAAACCCCCACCGCGGGAATTCACAAGCAGGCCTTGCTCTCCGCGCTCGAGCAGATGTCACAGTTCTATCCCTGGGATCCCAAACACACCGAGCTGCCGCCAGGGTTTCCACCCGTGGAGAGCTCGGGGCAGCCCGACACTTTGCGCATCATGGGACCCTCTTTCTCGGGCTCCGCCGTGTCCTTGCGCTTAGTCCTCGATCAGTGGAGGGAGTCCAGCGGCAATTTCGCCAAGGTACATTTTCAAATCATTTCCGGGACGGCCACCGCCATCGATGCCGGTTGGATTGTGCAAGCTGCCGAGCGCCGTGACAGCTTCTATGCCACCGTGCCGCCCGACAGTGAAACGCTTCAAGCCGTCGCATGCTACATCGCCGGTCTGAGCAATAATAATAATAAGAAGGTTGCGATTTTAACCGAAGGCAACACCGCGTATGGGCAGAACTTTACGAATCAAAGTGCTCCGGAGAAAGTGGCAGCCGGCGGGGACCACGAGGGCTGCGGTAACGGACGAACCCCTCCGGAGATCTTGAGCTTGCCCTTTCCGATGCACATCTCGCGCCTGCGCGCCGCCACCAGCAAGGCAGCGTCCCAGCAAGGGCAAGCGGGACCCGGAACCGGGAGCAGCAACCTGACTTCCGGCCCGCTGGCGCAGGATAACACCGCCGAGCCGCGCGAGGTCTTTCCCTCCTTCACGGATTTGAGTGTTCAGTCGGCGGAACTGACCCTGGCCAATCTTCTCTCCACCATCGCCCGCGAGCAGTACAACTACGTGGGAATCGTCGCCACCGATGTGCGCGATGTGACCTTTCTCGCGCAGGAGGTCCGTCAGCATTGCCCCTCCACGGTCCTCTTCACACTTAACTCCGACCTTCTTTACGCCTACCCGGACGTCAATAGCGCCACCCGCGGCATGATCACTTTTACCCCGTATCCGCTGTTCAATCTGGAGCAGCTCTGGACCTATGCCTACGGCGGGGGCAAAACCCGTCTATAATTCTCGAATCAGGCGGCGGAGGGGGTCTACAACGCGACTCTGGCACGGCTTGGCCAAGATGGGAAGCTGGTCGATTATGGGAGGCCCCTGGCGGCATCCGCGAGCGCGCCGTCAACCCAACTACACAAACCGTCCCTATGGGTGACGGCGATCGGAGACCAAGAGACCCTTCCCGTCAGGTTATTGAGATGGAAAGACGACCGCGATTATACGTATTCGCCGGCGGCATCGGGGGGTAGCAATAATCATCGGGAGAAGTTCACCGTTGGCCGCGGAATCTATGCGGAGGATTCCGTTGTCGCCGTCATCGCCCTCAGCCTTTTCATTTCCGCCTTTTCCATTCTGATGTTCAACCAATATTGGCGGCCGGAGAAGAGAGGGGCGGGCCGGGTTTCCGCCCTCTTGGGAGATACCGCTTCCCCGGCGTATTGGTACGATTGCCGGCTGTTTCTCCTCTGTTGCTGCGTAAGCATCTTGGCATTTTATATCGTGGTCATGGTGGATTTCTGTCTCCCCTTCCTGGCAGCTTGGAAACTTGGCAGCACCCTAGAAACCATTCCGACTCCTAAAATCGCGGCCGGCATCGGAGCGTTCACTATTCTATTACTGCTCCTGGCGACGTCCATGCTCGGATCTGCCTTCCGCAAGGCCCGTTCCTACCAGCCCGTGTCGGCTCCCGAGGTTGTCGTCTTCGCGCTTCTCAGTTGCGCATTGCTCTCCCTTCTCACCGCACTATTAGGAGTGAGGTGGTTCGAGGACGTCCGGGAGTATCCCGCCACCGGGCTTTTCAATCATTTGCGCTCCTTTGACCTGCGCGGAGGTCTTTCACCCCTTTTGCCGCTCTCCTGCGTGGCAATAGGGGCGTGCCTCTGGGCGTCGTGTTCCTACCGCCGCCTGCGTCTGCTCGACGTCCTCCGCGCAACGGGGACAGCCGGGAAGCCGCATTCCTGGCTGAGTTTTTTGACCCTCGGCGTGCGCTCATTCAGTGGGGTGGGAGAACTCGAGAACAGTGTAAAGCGCATTCTGGAAAGCTCCTCGGTCATTTCCTTGGGGCGATACTACTCGCTGATGGCCTTGGGGCTGATCGTGGGGCACTATTTCTTTGCCACGCGTTTGGTTCGGGCGCTCGAACCGGCCCCTTTTTACTGGTTATTCGAGGCGGCATTCATCGTAGTTTATTGGGCTCTCCTCATGGAATTTCTCCGCCTGGTTTTTGCCTGGCGGAGCCTGCACCAGCTTCTGCAACGGCTTTCCTGGCACCCACTGCTGGCCGCCTTCAAGCGCTATCGCGAATCCCGGCCGTATCTCGCCAAAATGAATCTTACCCACCCGCCTTCGGTCTTTGCCGCGCTGGAGTCCTCGGTGGACCAAGCTGGCCGCCTGGTGCGCACGGCCAGAGTTCTGGCGCAGGCTGAAAACACGGAGGCGGGCCTGCGCGCATGGTTTCGCCAGTCGCTTCCCGAATGGGAGGCCCAAGCCCACATCGCCGCGTCACAGCTTAGTGAGGCTCTTCGTTTGCAATGGGCCTATGATTCCCGAGCCGAAGGGCCTGCAACCACGGATGCGGAGCGCAGGAAGCGCGCCAGCGGCACCCAAGGGAATTGGCGGCAATCCCTCAAGTTCCGTTGCCGCACCCACCACGCCTTGTTTCGCCTCTTGCAGTCACTGGGAGAATCAATGGAAGGGCATTGGTTTCCCAACCTCACTGAAGGCGCCCCGACGGCTCCCGCGCCGGGGGGGAAAGAGTTCTTCGATCAAGTTGAGGAATTCATCGTCAGCCGCCTGGTTAACTTTTTGGCCATCGTGTTTCCCGCGCTGCAAAATCTTGCATACTTTGTTCTCGCCGGGCTTTTGCTCATGCTACTGGCCGTCACTTCCTACCCGTTTCAGCCGAGAAATGAATTCCTGTTCTTCAATTGGGTCGTTATCTTGTCCTTTATCGGGACAGTGTTTTGGATTTTTATACAGATGGATCGGGACACCGCTTTGAGCCTGCTCAGCGATACGAGCCCCGGCCAAATCCATTTCAGCCGTGAGCTTCTGCTGAAAATTCTTCTTTACGTCGCCGTCCCGCTGACGGCTTTGCTCGGCGCGCAGTTTCCCGAAAGCTTGCGGCAGATTCTTTCCGTCTTCACGGCAGCCCAGGCCGGTCCATGAATCGCAAGAGGCAATGAAGGGGCACCATGTGCAACCCAGAGTTATGCATGCTCGCGCCACGACGCGTCAACCGCCGCCGGTATCGTTCTGGGTAACTTCGGTGCAAACACCCGCATGAGCCCTCGAGTCCCCCTCCTGCAAGGGGCGGATTCAGCTTGCACGCCTATGGGCGCGGTGCTATAAATCTCCGAGCCAGAACAACCCGTGCGGAAAATAGTCTCAATGTTAATGCCTACACCCCTGAGGTATTCGCTGTTCATTGCGGTCGCCATCACTCTTCCCGTCTGGGCTCAGGACGCATCTTCCCCGGCTGATCAACTGACCCTCGATGCGGCGGTTTTGCTGGCGATGACGAACAACCGCCAATTGAAACGAATCGTCCTGGAGGTTGAGAAAGCGGAGGAGGCGGTGGCGGCCACGCGCACCGAGCGGCTGCCGCAATTCAATTTGACCTTGCTCGAGTCGGAACTGCTCGCGCCCCTCAATTTCCAGTTTCCCGAAGCCACGTTTGGAACCTTCCCGGGTATCGGACCCATTCCAGCGCGCAATACCGACATCAGCACACCTCTTCGCCCCACGACTTACATTTTTCAAACTGCCACGCAGCCTCTTTCGCAACTTCATCGGATCGGCCTGGGGATTCAGGCCCAGGAAGTGAACGTGGAGTTGGCCCGCGAGGAATTGCGACAGCAACGCCAATCGGTGGCAGATCAGGTTAAGCAGGATTACTACACCATTCTGCAAATGCAGAGTGCGCTGGAGGCGGCGAATCAGGTCGTCAAATTCTACACGGAGTTCGGGCAATTGACCGAACGGTACCTGGCGCAAGAGGTGGTGCTCAAGTCCGACGCCCTTAATGTGAAGACGCAACTCGCCAAGTCCAAGTATGAGGTCGTAAAGCTTCAGAATGGGCTCCAAAGCGAGCAGGAAGCCCTGAATGAAGTACTGGGACGAGATCTGACCACGGAGTTTACCGTCCAGGCGATTCCCGAGTTGGCGCCCTACGAATTGAACCTGGCGGAAGCTCGCCGCCGGGCGCTGGACCAGCGGCCGGAAGTGCGGGAAGCGAATTTGAAAATAAAGCAGGCCCAGCTCGACGTGCGCGCCCAGCGGGCGGAATATATTCCTAACGTCAGCCTTTCGTTCAACTATCTGTCGCCCTTCAATATCGAATTTATACCCAAAAACATTATGTCAGTTGGGGTTATGGTCAATTGGGATATCTGGGATTGGGGGCGCAAGAAAAAGGAACTCGCCGAGAAGACCCTGACCGTCAAGCAGGCAGATCTTTCGCAACGCGAAGCGGAGCAGCAGATTCTGGTTGAGGTGGGTGCGCGCTTCCGCAAGCTCGCGGAAACACGCTCTCTTGTCGAGGTTGACGAGTTGGCGCGGCAGACCGAGGAAGAAAAACTGCGGGTGGTCATGAACCAATACCGGCAGAACGCCGCCTTGCTGAAAGACACGCTGCAACAGGAAGCTGCCGTGGCCAACGCCAATGCTCAGTATCGTGACGCGCTGCTCTCCTTCTGGACGGCCAAGGCTGACCTGGAGAGAGCTTTGGGTGAGGAATAGGAAATGGAACTGACGACGGGGCGGGCAAGCAGCATGGCGGTGGCGGTAGCACTTGTGGGTGTGGTGGGCCTCGCCGCCGGGTGCCGGCACGAGCAGGCTTATCAACCCTCCCCCACACCGGTGCGGGTCAGTGCGGTCGGCATCTATCAAGGAAGTGCAGGTGTGACTTACTCGGCGAATATCCTGCCGTATTCGCAGGTGACCCTGGGATTCAAGTCCGGCGGCTACGTGCAAAGCATTTTGCAATTGAAGGGTGCGGATGGCCGTATGCGGGACGTCCAGGAGGGTGATTGGGTGGAGCGGGATGTGGTGCTGGCGCAAGTTCGCACCCGCGACTATGAGAACCAGGCGAGCGCCGCAAAGGGGCAACTGGCCCAGGCCCAGGCGGGGCTTGAGGATGCCAAGCTGAACTACGACCGGGCGACCGCCCTCTATGCATCGCAGAGCCTGACGAAACCTGATCTTGACGTCGCAAAAGCAAAGTATGACTCGAGTGTGGCCTTGGTGGCGAGCGCCCAGGCACAACTTGCCCAGGCGCAACTGGCGCTCGAGGATTGCGATGTCCGCGCTCCCCTCAGCGGTTGGGTGCTCAGTCGGAATGTGGAAGTGGGCAGCCTTGTCGGGCCCTCCAGCCCGGGATTCACGCTCGCGGATCTGCACCTGGTGAAGGCGGTTTTCGGAGTGCCGGATACTGCCGTCAAGAGCGTGGAGCTCGGCGCGACCCAGACCCTCACCACCGAGTCCGTCCCGGGAGAGTTTCAAGGCCGGATCACGGCAATCTCGCCGGCTGCCGATCCCAAGAGCCGGGTGTTTTCCGTGGAAGTCACCATACCCAATCCGCGTGGCGTGCTCCGCGCCGGCATGGTCGCCACGCTGAAAACGGGTGGTTCCAAACCGGCTGCCCCAGTGACGGTAATTCCCTTGAGCGCGGTGGTCCGCTCGATCCACGATCCCAGCAAATTCGCTGCCTTCGTTGTGGAAGATCAAGGTGGAATGTCCGTGGCGCGCTCGCGCGATATTCAAGTGGGCGAAACTTACGGCAACCAGGTTAGTGTGACCCAGGGCCTGAGCGTGGGCGAGCAGGTGATCAGTGTCGGCGCGACCATCACCAAGGATGGTGAACAGGTCCAGGTGATGCCGTAAGGGCAGATGGAACCAAGCAATGGCGCATAAAACCGATACCGAGATCATCGCCACCACCCACAACACGGCGCGCTTCTTTACCGAGCACCGGCAGATTTCCGTGGTGGCCCTGGCGGCCGTGTTCGTTTGGGGATGGTTCGGCTACACCCACATGCCCAAGCGGAAAGATCCGGATATTCCGGTGCGCGTGGCGGTGGCGATGTGCGCGTGGCCGGGAGTAAACGCCCAGCAGGTGGAGCAACTCGTCACCCGGCCGATGGAAGAAACGATCGCCCAGAACAAGAACATCCATCCCGGGACCGCCTCCGACATTGGCATCACCTCCACCAGCCTGCCCGAACTTTCGATCGTAACGGTGAATCTGGCGGAAAATGTTTCCGGCTCGAACACCAAGACGCAGCTCAACGACATCAACCTGAAGCTCTCCGGCCTGAACGCCCGGCTGCCGCAGGGGGCAGGGCCCATCCTGTTTCAAAGTGATTTTGGCGATACGGCCGCGCTGATGTTGACGGTGGCAAGCCCGCCCGCCAGCGAACTGGAAATTGCCCTCCGCGCCCACGACGTGGAGCGCGCCATACGATCGGCGCGCCCCCGGGTTCACGGCACCGAACCGCGCGCCGCCTTGATCTATTGTTTCCCGCAATCGGTGTCGGTGGATGGTGTGCGCCGCGAATTCCTTCACTTCGCCCGCCTCGCCGAAGGTGACCACATCATCCGCGACATCCGCTTGTTTGAGGGCTCAGCCTTTATCGGACTCGACGCTGCGACCGATTACGACGACGGCCAGTTGCTGGCTTATGTTTACGGATTCTTGCAGCAGCATGTGACGCAGTCGAACATGCATCCCGATGCCTGGAAGCCGGCCATCATCCGCAATCCCGAGGACACCGAATCCAGGCTCGCGGCCGCGGCCAGGGAAAAGTACAGCTATCGTGAACTCGACGACTTCACGGACCTCATCAGCCGCACCCTTTTGGGCATTCCACAGGCTTCCAAAGCGCAGCGGGCGGGGGTCCTGAACCAGGCCATTTTTCTTGATTATTCGCAGGAGCGCCTGGCGTCTTATGGCCTCCTGCCCTCCGACCTGAAGAATCTCCTTTACGCCCGCAACATTGCGCTCCCGGGCGGCCAACTGGATCTGGGCGGGAAGAACCTGAACATCGACCCTTCCGGTCAATTCGACAGTGTGAAGGCGATCGGCGATGTGATTGTGGGGGCGTCGGCGGCCGGGAGTCCGATTTATCTACGCGACATGGTTGACATCAGCCGCTCCTACCAGAGCCCCGCTTCTTATCTGAACTATTACACCTGGCAGGACCCCACGGGCCAGTGGCGTCGCAGCCGCGCCATTACTCTGGCCATCTTCATGAAGTCGGGGGAGCAGATTCAGGCGTTTGGGCGGAACATTGACCAGAAACTCGAAGAACTTCGCAAAATCCTGCCCCGCGACCTGATCATGGCGCGAACTTCCGATCAGCCTCGCCAGGTGCGCGAGAACCTGGATCTGTTCATGGATGCCCTCTACGAGGCGATCGTGCTCGTCATCCTGGTGTCGCTCATCGGCTTCTGGGAATGGCGCTCGGCCCTGCTGATGGCGCTTGCCATCCCCATTACCCTGGCGATGAACTTCGGAGTGATTTACATGCTGGGAATCGACCTCCAGCAGGTATCGATTGCCACCCTGATCATCGCCCTGGGTCTGCTGGTGGACGACCCCGTGGTGGCCGGGGACGCCATTAAAAATGACATGGCGGCGGGCCACCCGCCCCTGGTTGCCGCCTGGCTGGGACCGAGCAAGCTGGCCAAGGCGATCCTCTATGCGACCATCACTAACATCATTGCCTACTTGCCTTTCCTCCTGCTTACCGGGAACACCGGTTATTTTCTTTACAGCCTGCCCATCGTGATGGCCAGCGCCCTGGTGTGCTCGCGGTTGGTCTCAATGACGTTTATTCCTTTGTTGGGATATTACTTTCTGCGGCCCCGCAAGAAGCCCGAAGCCTCCATGGAAGAGCGCCGCGAGCGCGGCTTCACGGGGTTTTATTACCGCCTGGCAGGGGGGGCCATCCGGCATCGCTGGCCGGTCTTCGCCGCCTCGCTGCTGTTCCTGGCGATGGGCGCCTTCATCGGCAGGGGATTAAAGTCGTCGTTCTTCCCTGACGATGTCCAGTACTGGTCGTACCTCGACATCTGGCTTCCCAATGATGCTTCCCTTACGGCCACCAACCAGGCGACCCAAGCGGCCGAGCAGGTGGTTCGCCAGGTGAGCGAGCAATACGGCCGGGATCATCCCGGCAAGGATGGCAAGCCCCGCCAGATTCTGAAATCGATCACCTCCTTCGTGGGCGGCGGGGGGCCCCGCTTCTGGATGTCCGTAAGCCCCCAGCAGCAGCAACGCAATTACGCGCAGGCGATTATCGAAGTGACCGACAAAGACGATACGCCGCCCCTGGTGGGCGCAATCCAGACCGCCCTCGCGCAGCAGATCCCCGGCGCCCGCATTGACGTCCGCCAACTCCAGACCAACCCCGTCGATATTCCCATCCAGGTCCTGCTCTCCGGGCAGGAGGACGTGACGGCCACCGACGAGGTCCGCGATATCCGCACCTTGCGGGGCCTGGCCAATCAGGTGGAGATGATTCTGCGTTCCTCGCCCTTTGCCGCTCGTGTGCGCACGGATTGGGATGTGGAAAGTTCTGGCGTGAAGCTGGAGATCGACCCGGACCGCGCCAACATGGCGGGCGTGACCAACCTGGACGTCGCCAACTCTTCCACGGCGGCGATGAGCGGCTCAACGCTGACCGCCTTTCGCGAAGGAGACAAACAGATTCCCGTGGTGGGGCGGTTGCGCATGGGGGAGCGGGCGCAGCTCTCGGATATTCAAAACCTTTACGTCTACTCCTCCACCCAGACTGGGGTTTCTGTGCCGCTGCTCGAGATTTCCTCGATTAAGCACACACTGGAGACCCAGCGCATCAACCGGCGGGAACATTTCCGCACGATTTCGGTAGCGGCATTTCCTGTGCCCGGACACCTGAATTCGGAAGCCCTGAACCCCGTCCTTCCCGCCTTGATGGAGTTCCAGAAAACTCTGCCGGCTGGCTACAAAATGCAAATCGGCGGAGAAAAGGCCAAGCAGACGCAAGGCTTCGCCAACCTAGTGCTCGTCCTGTTGGTGATGATCTTCGGCATTTACGTGGCCCTGCTGATTCAGTTCGATAACGCCGTCAAGCCGGTCCTAGTTTTTGCCGCCGCCCCCTACGGCGCCGTGGGAGCCCTGATTTCACTCTTCATCATGGGCGTGCCTTTCGGGTTTATGGCTTTTCTGGGGATCATCAGCCTGGTGGGCGTCATCATCAGCCACGTGATCGTGCTGTTTGACTTCATCGAGGAAATGCACGAGAGGGGTGAGCCGTTGGAGGTGGCGCTGCGTGACGCCGGCATCCAACGCTTGCGGCCTGTGATGATCACGGTGGGTGCCACAATTCTGGCGCTGTTTCCCCTCGCGCTTCACGGCGGCCCGCTCTGGCAGCCGCTCTGCTACGCGCAAATCGGCGGGCTGGCGGTGGCGACGTTCATCACCTTGTTACTGGTTCCGGTGCTGTACAGCATTTTCGTCCTCGACCTGAAAATCGTGAAGTGGAACCCCCCCAGCCACTAATTTCGGGCGTAGCGCCGGGGTTCAGCCCGGAACATGTCGCCCCAAGGGGCGGCGATACGTTCGATTTAGGACAGCATCGGCCTGCCCCTATTGTGGATAACCCGATAATGCCCGGTAATCCCCGCTAATGCCCGTTAGCAAATCAAGCAAGCCGTTTATTTTCAGATACTTACTCGCGCAGCCTCTTTCTTCCCATTTATTTTCAATAACTTACCACGATCGATGTTTTTGATTACCGACTTTTTGCCCGCGCCTTCCCAAGCGGTTCGGCCTCGGAATAAGGGAGTCGTTGGACTCCCCCTTCCATGAAGCTTTTCCTGCCCTTAAAGACTTAGCCAGCGATCGGTGAATCGGTGGAAGTAGCAGTCACCGTCGAATTCTGACGAATCACGCCGGACTGGTCGGTGTAGTAGTAGTTCGTGCCAGTATTGGTGGTGATGGGGACTGCCGTAAATGCGTAGGTGTTGATGCGGCCGGAGGAGTCACTGGCGCCGGGCGTATACGTAAAGCTGTATCCGCTCTTGGTGCCGGTGGCCAGCACGCTGTCGATCAAGCCCGCCGCGGTGGAGTTTGGGGCGTTGCCCGTAGGGTCTGGAGCCAGATAACTCAAGCTGTAAGTAAAGCCAACGTTGTACGTGGAGGAATAGGTAACCTCAGAAGTGTTCAGTGTGCGTAAGGAACCCACGGTCGACGCTTGGTTTGCCGCAATACGTGAACGCAGCAGGTTGGGAATGGCGATGGCGGCGATAATCAGAATAATCGCAACCACTATCAAGAGCTCGATAAGCGAGAAGCCCTTGGTACTCTTTTTCATCTAATTCTCCTCTTGTAACTTCAGTTACCACTTGGAAATTTTGGGTAAAACTCACCCAGAGATGGGGCAATTTTCCTTCCAAGTTGCCATTCCATTTCTGTGAAAGCTGTTCTGATTTTGCCTTTCTTATCAATGGATTAGTAAGAGCTCTCGGTAGGGTAGGATATTCCAAGGCCTTATCGGTCGAGGGGGTTACCTCTTTATGTCGAGCCGGGGCGACAGTTTATGTCATCTTCGCACCGAAAAGAAGCGCTTGAGAACGCTTCCACACGGGCGGAATCCCGAGCACAACGAGACACGACAGCGGACCCCTCTTCCCTTCATTCTCTTCGGGTACCCTCCCCGAGCGGAGCCCGACGATGACCTAGCTGAAAAGCACCGCCCTGCCCATAAACCACCACCACCCGGGCACTGACGTTTGGATGATATTCCCCCAAGTTAGTGAAATTATGAGCTTTATATCGCCTGAGTTTGGCGGTGTAATTGCCTCATTAAGGATGTGGGTTGGCAAGAACAGGGGTCGAGGAGGTACGATATGCGAAATATAAAACTTCTAACATTATTGGGATTAGGCTTGTTGGTTGCGCCCTATGTCCATGCCCAAGGCCAGGCGGATCCGGGCTACGGGGATCCGGGTTATGGGAATCCGGGTTATGGGAATCCGGATCAGGGGTATGCGGATCAGGGTTATGGGCCTCAGGGTTACGTGGTCCAGGGGCCACCTCCGGCGTGCCCGTATGGCTACTACCCCACTTACCCCTACGCATGCGCACCCTACGGCTACTATGGACCAAGCTGGTTCTCGGGTGGAGTTTTTATTGGCGTCGGGCCGTGGGGTTGGGGTGGACGCGGCTTTTACGGGGGCCGGGGCTTTGGCGGACGCGGCTACTACGGACGCAGGCAGGGCTTTTCCGGGCGCGGAGGCTTTCGCGGTGGAGTCGGTAACGGGTACGCCGGTGGCGGCGCACGTGCTTACGGTGGGGGTGGACGTGCCTACAGCGGCGGCGGGCGTAGCTTCGGCGGCGGCGGACGTGCTTACGGTGGGGGTGGACGTGCCTACAGCGGCGGCGGACGTGCCTACAGCGGCGGCGGACGCAGCTTTGGTGGTGGCGGACGTGCCTACAGCGGCGGCGGACGCAGCTTTGGTGGTGGCGGACATGCCTACAGCGGAGGCGGACGTAGCTCCGGTGGAGGCGGACATGCCTACAGCGGAGGCGGGCATGGCGGAGGCAGAGGCGGGCATGGTGGTGGACGCAGGTAGATTCCATCATCAACTTGCAACTCTCGCGGCCGATGGCATCTGCTGTCGGCCGTGGCGTTTTAGGAATGCCGGAGGTTTGGCATCAACGGGAAGAGCCCGGACAGGACGGTGCTGGTCCTGGCTACCCGCTCGTCAAAGTAGGAATCTGCGATTCAGACAGTAAGAAACCAGGCTGGGCGGCCGACCAGCGCTCGGTCTGTCAACAGGTCTATCCGATCCGCCCGCACGGCTCTTGACGGCCTTTCCGACGGCCAGTTGTCCA
>JBEKLF010000036.1:0-44282 GCA_050010335.1 Terriglobia bacterium | reverse complement strand
GCCCATAACCGCATCTTACAAGCCTTTCCTCCATTGTCAATAATCAACCCCACCCTCCTCCCCAAAATCTTGAGACTTGATCTGTGGGGAGCCAAAATCTATCTCCGACAGGCTCCTAGGGGCGCGAGCCAGCATGCGCCGCGAGCAAATTCGCTCTGCCCTGCTCCGGCAATTGCGCGGTCGTCGTTCAATAGGTGGAGAAGGCCCTGCAAGGCCTGTGTCTCAAAAAGTGACTTGACCGTACTCTTCAGTTCGATTTCGCCCTTTTGCAACGGGCGATAGGAAAACGCCGCAGCATGAAAGTGCCCAAGGAGCAAAGTTCCGCCACCGAGCGGTCGCAGCATCGGCGTGGGCGGTCCGAGGTTTCCGCGCGCCGCCACCCCCACCACCAACGCGAGGCTCCGCGAGTGAGCTGGCTCCGCCGTAAAGCTGAGCCACTCCCGGACTTGCGGAAACATGAACGGTGCATCTTTGGGTGCGTCCAGGGTGGGAGGGCGGCGCAGGGCGGCTCCTATCAGGCCCGCCGACTCAGCCACCAGCACTAGACCTACGCGTTCAGCCTCGGCAAGCTCCAGGGCCAATTCGGCCAACTGCGTGAGCGTCACCGCGCCAGCTTCATTCTTTGCCTCGAACCGTGCCATCTTGGCGAACTGGCCCTGGCAGGAAAGACCGTAACAGACCTGCACATCCGGCACGGAAGTGCCCGCGGCTACCAGGAAGTCAGGGACGTTAGTCCCGTCCGTAGGAAGGTAGGCGACGGTCCCTCCCACCGCGATGAACTCGCCGAAGCGGCCACGGCACTCCTCGAAGCTGTCTCCCAGCGCCCCCAAGCCAAGGCCGAAGGCTGATTCCGGGAACTGAAGGCTGAGGCACTGTTCTTGGCGGAAACGGCTTCCCCGCAGGGAATTCGGGTCACCCAGCACTCGACACATCAGCTTCGCTTCCGGCGTGCATGAAAACACATCGACCAGCGCACCGTGCGTCTCCAAGCGAAGGCTCTGAGGGGGGAGCGCCGGGATGGTGGCGGCAGCCTGAGCCTCAGCAGCGGGCGTCGCACTCACAGTGGCAAAGAGCGTGTCCGTGAGTCTCGAGATTTCCAGAATTTTCTTGACCGTCTCGGAGGCCTCCGAAACCAGCAGCGAACCTTGAATCGCATGCAGTTGCTTGTAAAACCGCACGAGCGTCCCGATGCCCGCCGAGCTCAGGAACACAACCTCCGAAAGATCAAGGAGCAAGTGGTGCGAGCCGCGGCGAATCTCCGCCTCCAGCGCTTTCGCCAGATGGTCTGCCCAGTAAGCGTCCAGCCGGCCTTTGACTCTAAGCTTTGTCGCCTCGCCTGATTTTTCTACCGTGATTTCCATGCCTTGGTCCTTTGCCGGACAACAGACTCCAGTCATCTATCAATCACTTTGTCGGCCTTCTTAAGCACTGACTCCGGGATCGCGAGTCCCGCCGCCCGCGCGGCCGCGAGGTTCACAATTGTTTTGTTCTTGCTCAGCGGTTGGAGCGGGATCGAGGCGGGACTCTCGCCCCGCATAACCCGGACCGCGAGTTGCGCCGCCTCTTTACCACCATCAAAGTAGTCACGCGCGACAACCACAACGGCCCCTTGCTCCGCCTGGGAGCTCATGAAACCAAATGCCGGCAGCTTGGCCCCGCGTGCCGCCCGGGCGATGCTGGTGAAGCCAGTAACCGTGAGATTGCCTGCGACTTGACACACAGCGTCAATCTTCATGCTGCATAAAGCCAGGGCGGCGTCCGGCAATTCCGAACTCGTACTGGCCGGTACCGATACCACCTCGATTCCCAGTTTCCGCGCCGCCAACGCCAATTGATCCCTGTTGTAAACCGTGTTCACTTCCGAGGGCACCACGATCGTTCCAACGCGCCGGGCATTGGGAAGGCACTCGCGCAGGAGCGCAAGTACTTCCTCAGTGGCGCTGCCTGTAGCGACCCCAGTCACATTGGGCAGGTGGTCTGTGAAGCTGTGGCCCGCGCCGGCGGTAATGGGGTCAGCCAGATAAGTGAAAACAATGGGCAACCTGGGGGCCTTGCGGATGGTTGCCTGCAGTGTGGGCGTTGAAAGTGTCATGAGCAAATCGGCTCTGGCCGTCAGCGCGGCATCGACCAGGCCGTTCAACGTGGACATGTCGCCCTGGGCGTTGCGGACTGTCATTTCATAATCGCGTCCTTCCACCAAACCAGATTGCCGTAAGCCATCCATGATCCCTTTCTCTGCCTCTTCGGAATCGGCCACGTTAACATATTCCAGGAGGTTCACCACCCATTCCCTGTTCACCCCCGCGCGGCGGACGCTGCTATCGCGCCGGCCCCAATCAGAAATCAGCAAAACCGCCGAGGCGAGCAGAATAAGAACCAATCCCAGCAGCAGTCGCTTGACAATGAACTCCATATTCGTTCGATCTCCCGAGCCCGCCATCGCCCTGCGGGGTGGGTCAATCGGCCACCGCCGTCCGCTGCACGGCGGTTTTCTCAGCCGGTAGCAAGCCAGGCTTGACTCCCGCCAATACTTTGGCGGCGAGGCGGCCCGTTTGCTTGCCCCACTCGAAATAGTCGTCGCCGATAGCAGCGGCTGCCCCGCGCTTGACGAAACCGGGTTCGGTGGCGTAGATCGGCACGCCGTGTTTCTTCGCCACTCCGAGTATCGCTGGGAACCCCGTCGTGGTCAGATTGTCGGCCGAGATAATGATGACCTTGGCGTTGCGTTGGCACAGAGCCTCCGTAGCCTGGGGGAGGTCCGACACGATCGCCGCGTTAGTCTCCACCAGCTTCAGCTTCCGTTCCAGGCAGGCTTTGCGAAGCTTCTTTACGGAGATCTCCGAGTTCGGCTGGGACGGGTCCCAAACTGTTCCCACGGTGTCAAACGCCGGCTCGCGTTTGAGCGCGAGGTCCAGCACAAGATCCACCGGCGGATCGTCGTAAACGCCGACGATGTTCGAGGGCCGGCGGTTGTCTTGAAAGACCCCGAGCACCTTCGGGTCGCTCGCCACCGTAAACACAATCGGGGTTTCGCGAATCGCGTTGGCGGCGGCCAGCATTGCGGGCGTTCCTGAGGTGACCACCAGATCGGCACCTTCTGATTTGATGGCGGACATGATCAGCGGGAGTTGTGTGACATCGCCCTGGGCATTGTACCGCCGCACAACGAAATCGCTTCCCTGCTTCAAATGAGCTTCTTCCAGACCTTTGATGACGCCGTCACAGCTTTCGTCAATCACCGGGTTGTCAACGATCTGCACCATCGCCACCTTGGCTGGCCGACCAAGTCGCGCATGGAGGTTGTAGAAACTCACGCTCTCCATCAAGAGGCCCTCGGGGACAGTCAGCCCGAGCGCCTTGAGCGGTTCGAAGTTGACCTCGATTCGTTTCTTCGCGATGTTCTCCATTGGTATCGTGGCCGGACTCTCTCCCAGCAGGACACGCGAAGCCATGACGCCAGCTTCGTAACCCGGCTGGTAGAAGCCAATCTGAACGGCCAGGATCGCACCCTTATCCACGGCATCAATGTCATTCGTCAGCAGTGGGAGCCTTGCCTTGGAGGCCACATTAACGATGCCGTCAAAAGCGATGGTCGCCGTGTTATCCCCCGCAATCCAAATGGCATCAATGTTCTTTTGGGCGACGACTTGCGCCGCGAGGTAGACCTCACTCGTGCCGGTGACGGGAACTTCTTCAAGACGAATGCCTTCCCTCTTGCAGAGTCCCCTGGCCACTTCCATCACCTTGCGTGAGTTGGCCTCGGAGCTGTTGTAGATGGAGCCGAGGGCCTTGAGACCCGGCAGGAATCGTTTGAAAACGGCCAGCGATTCCTCCAGCGGGGGAAAGGACCCAATCCCTGTCACGTGCGGCAAGTGGTCCGTCAAGCTCTTCCCCGCTCCGGCGGCTATCGGGTCGTAGACATAGGCGAAAATCACCGGTTTCCTTTTCACCATCGCACACGCCGCGGTAAGGCAGGGCGTGGTCAGGGTCACGATCGCATCCACATCGGAATTGTCGTAGTTCTGGAGGAGCTGGGTGATATTCGAAATCTCCGCCTGCGCATGCGCCTGACGAACTTCCAGGTTTTTTCCCTGAACAAAACCCCGGTCGCGCAACGCATCGATTACCGCCTTGATGACCAGATCGGCGCCGGGTTCGGGCGCGAAGTAGACCAGACCAACTCTGTAAGTCCGGCCAGGCTCAGGCGTCTTGGGAGCCGGAGCGCTCGGCGCCGGGGCCTTCGGTGCGGCGCTTGCCCTGGCCATCAGCGCTGGAGAAATCTTCCAGGGGTCTTTCAAACCCTGGAGCGCCCTGGCATTGAGGACCAGTCTCTCCGGGACGACATTCTCTATGCGGACCGTGGCAGGGTCCATCCCCTTCAAAACCTGAGAGGCGAGATCTCCCGCCTGCGTGCCGACTTCGTAATAGTCGGCCCCCAAAGCGAAGAGCACGCCGCGATCCACGGAGGCGGGATTGTTGTTGAAGACGGGGATCTTCCCCTCCTTGGCCGCCGTCACCAGCGAGTCCATCGCCATTTCGACAGTATTGTCGCCGCCGATCCAGAGTGCCTGCGCCCCGCGACCCACGACAGATCTGGCCGCCTCCAACACCCCCACAGAATTTTCAATGTTGGCTTCCAGAAGTTCGATTCCTAGCTCTTTACACTTCTTGCGCGCCTTCAGGACGCAGGCCTCGGAGCAGGCTTCGGCCGTATTCCAGACGACGCCCACGCGCGTCAACCTCGGATAGATTTCTTTAGCGATCTCAAACGTTCGCTCCACCGGTTGGAACGTGCCGACGCCGACAAGATGCCGGGGATGGTCAAGCGGATTGTCACCTTTGATGCCGACGCCGGCGCCGAAAGGATCCGTGACGGCACCAAAGACATGGATGACCGTGCCGGCCGAATTGGCGTTCGCCATGGTTTGCAAACAAGGTGTGCTGGAAGTGAGCACGAGGTCGAAGTGTCCGCCCACGATGGCTTTGGCGATTGTGTTGGCCGTCAGAAAATCGTTCTCGGCATTGAACCGCTGGATTGAAATCGTCCGGCCGTCTACAAAACCGTTCTTCGCCATGGCGTCAATCATTCCGGCCACGTTATCGTCGAGAACAGGACGCGATGCGAATTGAAAAATTGCCACGCGGCGGCTCTTCTCAGCCGCCGGGCCGCTCTTGTGCTCCCGCTGGCTCCAGTCTGAAACAAGAAGTATGGCGGACGCCGCGATGATCAAGATGATGCCCAATGCAAGTCTTCGGATCGCTGATAACATGCTCGTTTAGAACCTTCCCAAATCTACGCGCGTTTATACAGCGGGGTTGTGAGCAATTCTGTAAGCCGGAATTCGTTTGTTGGACTCTCGGCAGCATGGAGTATACACCCGTTTGTCTTCAACCGAACCCGTCGCGGCCCTAATCCCTCGATAACGCACGGCTCACCTCAGGTTGGCAGTGGCACAGCCTTGCCGAAGGCCGCAAAGACGGCCTGCGGTAGCCAGTCTCGGGGAAGCCGTCGGGCTCAGTTTGTTCACCCGTTGGGTGCGGAATTGCAGGCTTGTCGCACCTATGCGCAAAGAGCCCAAACCTTCTCCGACTGAATCGCCATTGTTGTTCGAGATGGACCCGGTCCCCCTCGAGGAGACCTTGACGGCTCTGGGAGGAATCCCGCTGGTGGTCCAGGCTTTCCGCTCGCTGGGGCTGCCCCAGAGTGTGAAGGACCACGTGCGCGTGAAGGAGCGGGAGCGCGGCGATGATGAAGCAACCCTGGTGGAGAGCTTTGTGATTCTCAACGCGGCGGGGGGGGGGGAATGTCCGGAGGATTTTAATCGTGTGCGCGAAGATGCCGGTCTGGCGGAGATGCTGGGTCACGAGTTGCCTTCGCCGGCCGCGGCGCTGCAGTTTTTGTATGCGTTTCACCAAGAGGCGAAGATCGCGGAAGCGCAGCAGCGGCGCTTGCCGGGCGAAATCGCCTATATTCCGGAAGAGACCGCGCCCCTGGAAGGGCTGGGGCGGGTGAATCGAGATCTGGTGCAGCGCTGCGGGGAGCGCTGTCCCGAGCAGCGGATCGCCACGGTCGATCAGGACGCCACGATTATCGCGAGCCGCAAGCGGGAGGCGAAGCTCACCTATGAAGGCGAGCGGGGTTATCAGCCGATGCTGGCGGTGTGGGCGGAGACCGGCCTGGTGCTGGCGGACGAATTTCGCGACGGCAATGTGCCGACGATGAGGGAACCCCTGAACGTTGCCCAGGCAGCGTTTGCCGCGTTGCCGGGCACGGTGAGGGAGTATTACTGCCGAGGTGATTCGGCTTGTCACGAAAAGGGTTTGGTGAATTGGCTGCGGAATGAGAAACGCCCAGGCGGACCGCAGGGTCGGATCGGCTTCGCCCTCAGCGCGCGCCTGAGCGAGGCTTTGCACGCGGCGATTCAAGCGGTGCCGGAGGCGGAGTGGCAGGGCTACGGCGACCCCCAGGGGGAAGAAATCCGCGCCTGTGCGGACGTGCCGTTCGTGCCCGGCGAGAAAGCGGAGAAGAAGGATACGCAACCCCTCCGCTACGTCGCCATTCGTATTCGCAAGCCCCAGGGCGAGCGGTTCGACGATGGCAGCCGGGTGCGGCATTTCGCGGTGTTGTCGAACCGCTGGGAGTTGCCGGCCGCCGCCTTGATCGCCTGGCACCGCGAGAAGGCGGGCACCATGGAGTTGGTGCATGACGTGATCAAGAACGAGTTGGGGGGCGGGGTGCTGCCCTCGAAGTACTTCGCAGCTAATGCCGCTTGGGTGCGCTTGGCGGTCATCGCTCACAACGTGCTGACGGCTCTGAAGCGGCTGGCTTTGCCGGCGGACCTGTTGACGGCGCGTCCGAAACGATTGCGCTTCCTCTTCTTCCCTATGCCGGGACGGCTGGTGCATCATGCCCGCCGACTTCTGCTGCGAGTGTTCGGCGTGGCCGAGCGGATGGCCGCCTACCGCGAGGGCCTGCAGTTGCTGCCCCTGCCGACCTGAACCCGCCTGCACCCAAATGCAGCAGTTATCGACGGATTTGCCGACCACTTTTTACAACCTCAAGTTGGAGTGTCATCCTTTTTGGGGCAGTAAACCCCGCCCGACTTCTGCCGCCTGCAAAAACCGCAACCAACCCTGCCAAGCTAGCAGCTAAAGGCGTTGCCTCGACACAAATTCCCCGCTGACCCGGCCCAAGCCCGATCAACTCAACTGCTCACCCGCCTTATCGACGGATTGGGGTCTTGATTGTCCTCTTGATAACGCTGGGTCTTGAGCCCCCATGGGGGCTCAAGTTTGCTCAAGGGCAGGGCAAGACCATCCCCTACAAAACGCGCGGGGCACGGAAGGCCGTGCCCCGGCGTGGTGGAGCGGCGATTCAGGTTTTGATTGCCGTCATTGGCCCGCCCAAACTGGGCCGCAAAAAGCTGCACGGCTGAAGCCGGCCTCTACAAATGCCGGACGGGCGCGGCGAATCACGCCGTGCGCGCGTTCTTGGCAATGTTCGCGGCATTGCCGGGCACGGGGACTTCCGCCTTGATGGGCACCGTGCCCATGGCGTAATCGGTCGGGCCGAGGCGTTCATTGGAATCCATGATCTCGTCCCACTTCACCTCTCTGCCCGTGTAGGCCGCGGTCCTTCCCATGATGGCGGTCAGGGTTGCGTGGGCCACATGTTCGGCTTCGTTAATGGGCATGCTGCGGCGGATGGCAGTCACGAAATCCACATGCTCCTGATCGTAGGGGTTGAATTTCGTCTTGCCGGGATCCTGTCCCTCCTCCTGGTACTTCCACACCACCTTATTGTTCAGGTCGTAGATGGTGTTCCGGCAATTCGTGTACCCCTCGGTCCCCACCACGTACTCGGAGACGTCCTGTTCGCAGCCGTCAATCTGGCGGCACATGCTCTCCAGGATTCCGCCGTTGGGGTAGGTGTACTGCAAGCTGAAATAGTCGTATTGGTCGCCGGTCACTTTCTGGATGCGCCCGCCGCAACCGATGACGGAGACCGGATTCATTCCTGTGAACCAAAGTACGGCGTCAAGGTTGTGGACGTGCTGCTCGCAAATGTGGTCCCCCGAAAGCCAACGCCAGTTCACCCAATCGCGAATCATGGCTTCCATATCCGACCATTCTTTCTTCCTGGGCGTAAACCACAAGGGGCCGCCGTTCCAACGGGCGTAGGCGCCGACGATTTGGCCGATGGCGCCGTGGGAAACACGATTGTAGGTTTCCTGATAGGCGCGGTCATGCCGCCGCTGAGTTCCCGTCACCACGCACAGATTGTAAGCCGTGGCTTTCTGGCCGGTCGCCAGGACGGAGCGCACGCCGGGGGCATCAACGGCGCACGGCTTCTCGATAAAGCAATGTTTCTTGGCGTCGACCGCGGCGTCGAAATGCAAGGGCCGGAAATGCGGCGGCGTGGCGCACAGCACCAGGTCTACATCGGTTGCCAGCACTTTCTTGTACGCGTCAAAGCCGACAAAGCAATGGTCATCGGCAATTTGCTGCTGCCCCTTTTGGGCCAGTTCGCCGCGGCATTTCTCCAGATGGTCCTTCAGAACATCCCCCAGTGCCACAATTTTAAGATTGGGTCCCGCTTTGAGGAAGTTCAGGGCGGCGCCGGTGCCGCGCTCCCCGCAGCCAATTAGGCCGGCCTTCAGGACCGGGCCATCCGGCGCGACGTCCACAAAGGTCAAGGGCGCGACGGACTTCTTGCAACTGGCCAGCACCGCGCCGGCGCCCACCGCTGCTACCGCGCCGATAAATGTTCTCCGCGTAAAATCCCGGTTCTCTTTTTCCGTCTTCCCATCGGTCATGTCGTATCTCCTTTAATGCAAGAATTAATTTCGAATCATGAAATCAGGTGGTCGTGCCCGCGCCCCGCAGAATCGCATGGCGAATTAAGCAGCGCGCGCGTTCTTGGCGATGTTGGCCGCATTTCCGGGCACGGGTATTTCCGCTTTGATGGGGACGGGTCCCATGGCGTAATCGGTCGGGCCGAGGCGCTCGTTCGAATCCATCATCTCATCCCACTTCACCTCTTTACCTGTGTAGGCTGCGGTCCTGCCCAGGATGCCGATCAGCGTTGAGTGCGCCAGGTGCTCGGCTTCGTTCACGGGCTGGTTGGTGCGGATGGCGTTGACAAAATCCACGTGCTCTTGATCGTAGGGATTGAATTTGGTCTTTCCCGGATCCTGCCCTGCTTCCTGATATTTCCACACCACATTGCCCTTAAGATCAAAGATCGTATCCTTGCAATTCGTGTAGCCGTCCGTCCCTAAGATGTAGTCGGAGACTTCGTTGGCGCAACCGTCAATCTGCCGGCACATGCTTTCGTTGATTCCACCGTTGGGGTAAGTGAATTGCACGTTGAAGTGATCGTATTGGTCGCCCGTCACCCGTTGCGCGCGCCCTCCGGCGCCGATGGCACTCACCGGGTTCATTCCCGTAAACCAGAGGACGGTGTTGAGGTTGTGGACGAACTGCTCAACGATGTGGTCGCCGGAGAGCCATCGCCAGTTTACCCAGTCGCGAATCATGGCTTCCATATCCGACCACTCTTTCTTCTTCGGCGCATACCACAATTGGCCGACATTGTATCGGGAACGAGCCCCGAGGATTTGACCGATGGCGCCGTGCGAGACGCGATTGTACGTTTCCCGGTGGGGACGATCGTGCCGCCACAGGGTTCCCGATACCACGCAGAGGTTGTAAGTCGCAGCCTTCTGGCCGGTCGCCAGGATGGAGCGGACACCGGGGGCATCGACGGCGCACGGCTTCTCGAGAAAGCAGTGCTTCTTCGCGTCAACCGCGGCATCGAAATGCGCGGCCCGGAAATGCGGCGGGGTGGCGAGCAACACCAGATCCACGTCAGCTTCCAGCACTTTCTTGTATGCATCGAAGCCAATGAAGCAATGGTCGTCGGCAACCTGAACCTGGGCTTTCTTGGCCAGATTTTGGCGGCAGGAGTCTATTCGATCCTGGAGGACATCACCCAGCGCCACGATCTTGAGATTGGGCCCTGCCTTGAGGAAGTTCAACGCCGCGCCGGTGCCGCGGTTTCCACAACCGATCAACCCGGCCTTCAGCACCGGGCCGTCCGGGGCAGCATCGATAAAGGTCACCGGCGGGTAGGACTTCTTGCAACTGGCCAGAACCGCTCCCGCACCCACGGCCGCAACGGCTCCAATGAATGTCCTGCGGTTAGAATCGCGTTTTTCCTTGTCGTTTTTCTCATCGGTCATGGCGGGTTTCCTTGGGATAGGGAGTTTGATCCATAATTCGAAATCGGTAGCGCAGCGCTCGCTCTTCGGCCCTGCGGCTTTTGGACTGCGCCGCGAGGGCGGCGCGACAACGACCTACGGCGATGGAAGAACCGCAGGACTGGAGAGCGAGCCCTGCGCTACTTCTTTCCGGCTGCTGACATCTGCGCCTGCTCGTCCAATTCGCGGACCACGCGGAAACCCACGTCGGTGCAATCGGAATACCACCAAATGCTCTTGGGCGATTGGGGGTCGGTGAGCAGCCAATCTTCCTCGCGAGTGTGGTCGCGGGCGGCGCAGCGCAAGTCGGCGGCGTCCGACCGATAGGACCCCCCGCGAACGACGTGTTCTTTTCCGGAGTCGGGGCCATGCGGATCAGTTGGCTCAGAGTTCGCTAGGGTCCTGTAGGCGTCGGCTGCGTACCAATCCAGGCAAAATTCCCGAACATTGCCCAGCATGTCCACCATGCCCCACGCGTTGGGTTTGGTGATGCCCGTGGGGTGGGTCTCATCCGCGCTATCCCCTTGATACCAGGCGTAATCGACGAGTGGCGCGCTCTTCACACCCATGATGCGGTTCAGCCAACGCTGGGTGGTGAAGGAAGCAGGGTCCCCGGCGAAGAAATAAGGAGAAATGGCACCCGCGCGGGCCGCGTATTCCCATTCCGCTTCGGTGGGGAGCCGGTATTTCTTTCCGGTAATCTGGGAAAGCCACTCGCAATACTTGGTAGCGGCGTAATAGGTCATGGTGATGGCCGGCCGCGAGCCTCGGCCCCAGCCCTGATCAGGCGACCCATAAGGCGGCGTCGGCCCGCTCACGGCGTCGGTTTTGCCCGATGCCGGTGCGTCCCGATTGCGCCCCGTGTTCCCGCGCTGGAGCAGGTAAACCTCGTATTCCCGCCAAGTTACCTCCGCCCTCTCCATCCAGAACGGGCTGATCTTCACTTGGTGGACCGGGCCTTCGTCAGCGCGCCGGTAGGGTTCCGACTCCGGGCTACCCATCTCGAAAGTGCCGCCGGGAATAGCCACCATGCGGATTCTTACCGTCGAGCCGGGTATCGCTTCGGTGTAGCTCTGGAATCCCTGGGGACTCGAGGGGAACGTTTTGTCGAGTTCCTGTTCTTGGGCCGCAGCCTCATCCACCACTTCCTCGGCTTCCTTGCCGCGGAAGTGACCGGTGTGGAGGTGGCAATTGATGCAGCGCATCTTGTCCTTTGAGCGCTGGTAGTGCAGGTGGCCATCCACGCCCTTCTTCGAGAGCCCGGCGCTGAAAAGATTGGCGTGGCAGCGAATGCATGCGCTGTCGTAGGTGAACGTGCGCGCCTGGGTCAGCGTCTGCATGGATTGCCAGTTGATTTTGGTGAGATCCTTGAAGAGCTTGCCGTAAATATCCTGGCCCCCCAAGCGGGCCTTTTCGGTGTAATAGACAATCCCCCCGCCGGGAAGGTGGCAGTCGATGCAATGGGTTACCACCCCGCTCTTGTTGGTGAAGTGCGGCGATCGAATCCAGGTTTGTGTGGCGTCAGGATGGGCATGGCAAGACCGGTCGCAGAATTTGTCCGAGGAAGTGGCATCAACCCCCGCTTTGCCGGACAAAATGACGCATGCACCGATGACGATACCCACCCCGAGGAGAAGCAGGTTCCTATGCTTTAAATTGGGTTTATTAGGGTTAGTAGAGAAATAAGACACGGGACTGTGCTATTTGCCCCCTTCTCGCAATTTGCCGCATGACGCTGGAAACCCGCGTGAGGTGTAGCGCTTCCAATTTCCGTTGACGCGGCGAACCCACAAGACCGACACCCCGGGGAGCGTCTCGGCGGCCCTGATCCCATCTTCGACGGACATCAGGGAAAGCGCTGTGCCGAGCGAGTCGGCGGTGGCCGAATCCTTGGCGATTACGGTGGTGCTGCTCTCGCCTTCCAGAGCCCAGCCGGTTGTGGGATTAATGACGTGGGAATAGCGATGGCCGTTCAGTTCCAAGAACTGGTGCTCGTCGCCGGAAGTGGAAACCGCGGCGGCGTGCAGGAGCAGCGTGCAAGGCGCTCCACCGGCATCCACGTCGGCCGAGTCGACGCCAACTTTCCATCCGGAATTCCCGGGCGGAGGTTCACCCACCACGACCTCTCCCCCCGCCTCCACCATGGCGTGGCGGATGCCCTGCGATTCGAGGACCGCCAGCATTTGGTCCGCGGCATAACCCTTGCCGATAGCGCCAAGGTCCAGCAACATGCCCGCGCGCTTCAGGAACACGGTGTGGTGCGCGGGGTCGAGCTCGATGTTGCGATAATCCACCAGAGCCTTGGCCTTGCCTATTTCCCCAGGGTCCGGCAAGCGCCCGGTCTTGCGGGCCGCGCGCCACAAATCCACCAAGGGTCCGACGCTGACGTCAAAAACCCCGCGGGAAAGCTCCGACGTCCAGATGGACTTCGCCAGTACGTCATAGAGATCGCTGCTCACCGGGAACGGCGCGGCGGAGCCCTCACGCGCGAGGCGCATCAGTTCGCTGTCGGCGCGGTAGTCGCTCATGATCTGTTCGAGTTCCTCAGCGCGAGCGAAGGCCGCCTCCGCCGCTTTGGACGCCTGCGCTTCATCCGCCGTGTACATCTCGATGCGAAACATCGTCCCCATGCGGGGGAGGGAATACTCAAAGCGCTTCAGGGGGGGGGGCGCTCCCAGAGGGCCGGAAGGGTTACCCAGCAAATTAAGCCCCAGGGCCAGCATGCATGCCAGCGTTGTGCGGCGGGCTAGACGGCCGATCGGGCGCAAGAGGAAGCGATGGATGGAGTGATACGGCAAAAAAGATTACCTGCCAGTGCAAGAGCTTTCGGACAGCGGAAGAATTAGGGGCAAGGGCCAGAGCCATTCGCCAACGCCTGAACTTGCGGGCTCTCTTGACCGGGGCCGTTGGAGTGGAGTGAAGCCGCAACCAAGCCCTTTGCATCCCCCTCTTCCCAGAGGTCAAAGCCAGGATGAACCTCCGGGAGGAAAGCGGAAGATTTATCGCACAATCCGGTCCGTTTGCAAAGCCTTTTTGCCGAGGAAGACCGGGAGGCAATGTACGATCCAGCGCCCTCCAAGGCCGAGAGCGGGAACCGCAAGGCAGTGGATGAGGGGGATCAGCATGAACCTGTCCGTGCCCTCCCAGCTTATGTTACAATCGTGTTTCATTCCAATGACGGGTTCACCTATCGGAGTGCCTGCATGAAAAGGTACGGCGAGCATCGTTTTCCCGGCAAGCTTTTTGTGGTGGAGGGAATCGACGGCTCAGGAAAATCCACCCAACTTATGCTTCTGCATCAGTGGCTGCAAGCGGAAGGCTACGGAGTGGTCTTCAGCGAGTGGAACTCTTCCCCGCTCGTCCGCGAGACCACCAAGCGGGGCAAAAAGAAGCAGATGCTGACCCCTGCGAGCTTCTCCCTGATCCACTGCACGGACTTTGCCGACCGCATGGAGCACAACATTCTGCCCTTGCTCAAGGCGGGCGCCGTGGTGTTGTGCGATCGGTACATTTACACCGCCTTCGCGCGTGACGTGGTGCGCGGGATGGACTCGCAGTGGGTGCGCGAGCTTTACAGTTTCGCCGTGAAGCCCACCGCCGCGTTCTACTTCCGCGTCCCTCTGGACGTGGCCATGAAGCGCATTTTGGACGGACGCAGTGGCGTGAAGTTTTACGAGGCAGGGATGGATCTGGGCTTGAGCGAGAGCCCGGAAGAGAGTTTCCGCATCTTTCAGGGCCGAATTCTGGATGAATACGAGAAGATGGTTCCGGAGTTCGACCTGACCACCGTGGATGCCACCCTTCCCATCGAAGAGCAGCAGACCTCGATGCGGCAGATAGTGAAAGCCAAACTGGCCCAAGCGAAGAGATTGAGGGTAGCGCCGTGAGAGAGACTTATGCCGCCCCCCTGCCGGGCATGAACCTGGCGGAAATGAGCGGCAAGCTGATTGTGATCGAGGGGACGGATGGCGTGGGCCGATCCACACAGATCCGGCTGCTTCGTCCCTGGCTCGAACAGCAAGGGCGGGCAGTCCTGGACACCGCGATCAAGCGCTCGGAGCTTGCCGGCAAGGGCATCCAGCAGGCGAAAGAAGGCCACACGTTGGGGCGCATAACCCTGAGCCTGTTCTACGCCACGGACTTCGCCGACCGCCTTGAACACGAAATCATTCCCGCACTGCGAGCCGGTTTCGTGGTGCTCACCGACCGCTATATCTATTCCTTAATGGCGCGGGCAATCGTGCGGGGGGCTGACGCCCGTTGGATTCGGAATGCCTATGGTTTTGCGCTGAAGCCCGACGCCACCTTCTATTTGCGTATTGGAGTGGACGACCTCATCCCGCGCGTGGTTTTTTCCCGCGGATTTGATTACTGGGAATCCGGCATGGATATTCATCCCAGCGAGGATATGTACGACAGCTTCCGGAAGTATCAAACTGAACTGCTGACGGAATTCGAGCGCCTGGCGAAGGAATACACGTTTGAAGTCATTGATGCCACGCCCGACGTGCGCACGGTGTTTGAGCACCTGCGGGCGGGGGTGGCGCGAGTGTTGAGCGGCGAGCCGCGCGAGCCGCTGTTTTCCGTGCCCACTCCGGCGGGCGACCTTCCGGAGACAGCGACCAAGAAGGTGTTGGAAATGCCCGCGCCCGCCAAGGCCGCCACTGCCGCCGCGGAGGAACCCGCAGTTCAACCTTTGGCCAGGGCAGCGGAAGGCGACGCCAGCACGTAGGAAACCCACTCCTTCAACCGGTGCATTTCGGCGGATTCCCGGGACATGTGGGAATACTTCTCTTCGAATCCCATCTTGTTTTCCCGGTTGCGCAGAATCAGCTTTTCCACTTCCATCGCCAGCGCCAGGTGATCGCGTAGGAATTCCGGCCGCGCCAGCATTGCGATCATCATCTGCTCGAGCACTTCCAGGTCGTGCCAATCCCCTAAATGCTTCTGGAGTTGGCGGAGCCACACCAAGACGTCGGCGGCCCCGGCCACGCCGAACTCGTGGAAAACTTCCAGAAGATAACGCAATCGCTTGGTGGCAATGCGCGCTCCATGGATGATCTCGGGGCGGGAATGGCGATGAGATTCGGCGATATGGTTTTCAAACCCGCTCCAGGCGGATTCCAGCGCGCTCGTCAGGTCATGGGCGAAGGTGGGGTGCGGCGCCCCGGAAGCGTGATGATGATGCGCTTCGGGGTGATCGTGTGCCTTGTCGTGATGGAGGAATTCCTTCAGGTTTACGTAAAAGACGGCGAGGTTGATCTTGCCGAATTTGCGCATGGCACGCATGAAACTTTCAGACCGGCGCATCAAAAGGAAATGCTGCACCGCCGTCCAGGCTTCGCGCCGCGCTGAGCGCTTCCTCCCAAGCGAGCGCCCCACAGCTTCCAACAGCACGTCGCAATTGCGGACGTCCCCCAACACTTGGCGGCAGCGGCGAATCTGGCGGCGCAGCCGGCGCAGCTCCGGTGGGCGCGGTTTGGGATAAAGCAGGTCGAGCACTTGCTGCAACCTGCGGCTGGCCACCCGCATATCGTGGATCGCCTCGGCATCGTCACCCTTCAAGACTTTGGCTTCGTAAGAGATGAAGCGGTTGAGTTGCCGCCAGGCCAGCTCGCGCACCTTCTTGCAACTTTCCTCGTAGGGAAGCAGCAGTGCCGCCTCGGGCACCGCGCGTTCCGCAGGGGATGTGGGTTCAACCACCGCGTGCGTGTGACTGTGGGTCAGTTGGTCTTCCATGGCACTTGCCTCGAAAAGGGGGAACACTTCAACCCCCTGGGGTCCCGAGAGGGGATTCATCTGCGTGGGTTCAAAGGATCCTATCTCGATTTAAGGAGACTATAGTCTACTCCCCATGTGATGAAGTTACAACGGCTCGTACGGCTCACCCCATTGTGGATATTCCGCCAATGTCCAAGAATCCCCGCTCATGCCCATTTCATGAATCCCGGCTGTGAATCCACCCTTTTAGCCTTATCCCATAGGATGGAGATTCGAGTATTATCGTAAATTATTGAAAATAGGCCTTAGATAATTCTTGACATTAATACACTAAGATTTTATTATGTCTATGTACTAAGTTAAATGAAGTCCAGTAAACGGAGGATAACTACCATGGCGATTGTTAGATTTGAACCATTTTGCGGCCCGGTGACTGCACAGAATCAATTTGAACGCTTGTTCCGCGAAGCTTTCTCTCCCGTATTGGGTGAGAGCGAGGTTTCGACCCGGACTTGGGCGCCGCCCGTGGACATCTACGAGAACGGCGACAACCTGGTGCTGAAGGCGGAGCTGCCTGGCATCAACCCCGACGACGTGGAAATTCGCGTCGAGGACAACACCCTCTATCTGAAGGGTGAGCGCAAGTTCGAAAAGGAAGTGAAGGAGCAGAGCTACCATCGCGTCGAGCGTTCTTACGGAGCGTTCACGCGCACCTTCTCTCTCCCCAACAGTGTCGATGCGGACAAGGTTGCGGCAAACTTCAAGGACGGCGTTCTGACGCTGACGATGCCGAAGAAGGAAGAAGCGAAACCGAAGACGATCAAGATCAACGTCAGCAAGAACTAAATCGGTTCCTCCGTGCGGGGGGGTGGCACAGGCAGGAGTGCCTGTGTCGCCGCCACCCGCATGGCGGGTTTTCTGCCGCGTCGCGAGCGCTGGGGCAGCCTGAACGCCCTGGCAATCTCCGACGCGGTTTTGTTTTGGAAAAGCTGTCAGCTATCAGCTTTCAGCTATCAGCTAAAGACGGCGGTAGCGTAGCATTGGAACTAGAACCATCATCAGCCAGCGATCATCCTAAGGATGTAGGATAGGGGTGCGTGCGCAGTCTTCTGAGCGCTGATAGCTGATAGCCAAAAAGGATTCCAACATGGCGACACGATTTGACAAGTTCACGGTAAAGGCCCAGGAAGCGCTACAGGCGATGCAGGAGATTGCCGGGCGCAATGGCAACCAGCAAATGGAGCCGGTACATCTTTTACTCGCATTGGTCGAGCAGCCGGAGGGGGTTGTTCCGGGAATCCTCCAACGATTGGGCACCACCCCGGCGGCGGTGAGCCAGGAAGCCACCAAGGTGATCCAGGCGTTTCCGAAAGTGGGGGGCTCAACGGACCAATATATTTCCCCCGCGTTGAAGGAAGTGTTCGACCAATCGTTCAAGGAGACCGAGCAGTTCAAGGACGAATACGTCTCAACCGAGCACCTGTTGCTGGCCCTGGCGAAAAGGACCAACGACCCAGTGGGACGCATTCTTCGGCGGTTGGGCGTAACGCACGATGCCATTTTGCAGGCATTGGTGGCGGTGCGCGGGAGCCAACGCGTGACTGACCAGAATCCCGAAGCCAAGTACCAGGCCCTGGAGAAGTACGCGCGCGACCTCACGGAACTGGCCCGCCGCGGCAAGCTCGATCCGGTGATCGGCCGCGATGAAGAAGTTCGCCGCGTGATCCAGGTGCTTTCGCGCCGCACCAAAAACAATCCCGTGCTGATTGGGGAGCCGGGCGTGGGCAAGACGGCCATCGTGGAAGGCATCGCGCAGCGCATCGTCGCGGGCGACGTTCCGGAATCCCTAAAATCCAAGCGCATCGTGGCGCTTGATTTAGGCGCGATGGTGGCGGGTTCGAAATTCCGGGGCGAGTTTGAAGACCGCCTGAAGGCCGTGCTCAAGGAGATCGAAGAAGCGAGCGGCCAGATCGTTCTTTTCATCGACGAATTGCACACCCTGGTGGGTGCCGGAGCTGCCGAGGGTTCGATTGACGCATCCAACATGCTCAAGCCGGCCCTGGCCCGCGGCGAGTTGCGGTGCATCGGCGCCACTACGCTCAACGAATACAAGAAGTATATCGAGAAGGACGCGGCGCTGGAGCGGCGGTTTCAGCCGGTGCAGGTGGGTGAGCCCTCGGTGGAAGACGCCATCGCCATCCTGCGCGGGTTGAAGGAGCGCTACGAAAAACACCATAACGTCACGATCAAGGATTCAGCCATTGTTGCGGCGGCGGTGCTTTCCAACCGTTACATCTCTGACCGCTTCCTTCCCGACAAAGCCATCGACCTGATCGACGAAGCGGCCTCCGGCCTGCGCATTGAAATTGATTCCATGCCGGCCGAGATCGACCAGATTGAGCGCCGCGTGACGCAGCTTCAAATCGAGCGCCAGGCGCTGCGCAAGGAAGATGACGCGCCCTCGCGCGAGCGCTTGCAGGCGCTGGAAAAGGAGCTGGCCGGACTCAAGGAGAAATCCGACCAATTAAAGCTGCGTTGGAAGGCCGAAAAGGAAGTCATCGCCAATATTGGCAAGCTGCGGGACGCCATTGAGCAGGCGAAGATTGACGAAGCGCGCGTCACCCGCGAGGGCGACCTGGCCAAAGCGGCGGAAATCCGCTACGGCAAGCTGGTGTCTCTGGAAAAGGAACTCGCCGCCGCCAATGCCAAGCTTGAGAGCATCGACAAGACCGGCCGCATGTTGAAGGAAGTCGTGGACGAAGAAGACGTGGCGCGCGTGGTCTCGCGCTGGACGCGGATTCCCGTCTCCAAGATGCTGGAAGGGGAAGTGGCCAAGCTAGTGAAAATGGAAGAACGCCTCCGCCAGCGCGTCGTGGGCCAGGAAGAAGGCCTCCGGCTGGTCGCGAACGCCGTGCGCCGCAGCCGGGCGGGCCTGGCCGACCCGCACCGCCCCATTGGTTCGTTCCTGTTCCTCGGCCCCACGGGTGTGGGTAAGACGGAACTGGCTCGAGCCCTCGCCGAGTTTCTCTTTGACGACGAGCGCGCCATGCTGCGCCTCGACATGTCGGAGTACATGGAGAAGCACGCGGTGGCGCGGCTGATCGGCGCGCCCCCCGGATATGTGGGCTACGAGGAAGGCGGACAGTTGACCGAACTCGTCCGGCGCCGGCCCTTTTCGGTTCTGCTCTTTGACGAAATCGAGAAGGCGCACCCCGACGCGTTCAACATCTTCTTGCAGATCCTCGACGACGGCCGCCTGACCGACGGCAAGGGCCGCACCGTGGATTTCAAGAACACGGTCATCATCATGACCTCGAACATCGGCAGCCATTTCATTCACGAGGCCATGAACGGCGTCGATCACGCCATCGGCATGACCGCGAAGCAGGGAGGCGCGGTCGGCGAGGCCGGCGTCCTGAGCGAGGCGCTCAAGAAGAAAATTCAAGACTCGCTTCTCCAGCACTTCCGGCCCGAGTTCTTGAACCGCATCGACGAAATCGTGATCTTCAACGCCCTCGGCAAACCGGAAATCGAGAAGATTATCGATCTTCAGCTTGAGAACCTCCGCCGGCTGCTCTCCGAGCGCAAGATCGAGATCACGCTGACGGAGAAAGCGCACGAGTTGCTGTTCCGTGAAGGGTACGATCCACAGTTCGGGGCGCGTCCGCTGAAGCGCGCAATTCAGCGGCTGATCCAGGACCCGCTCGCCATGAAGCTGCTCGACGGCGAAGTGGTGCCCGGCGATTCGCTAACGATCGACGCGGATGTGAAGAAGGGCACGATGACCTTCACCCCCGCCAAGGCCAAGGCGGCAAGGCAGGCATGAACGAAGCGTAGCGCGGACCTGTCCTGTAGGTCCGCGGCACTTCACATGCAAATGCCTGGAATCTGGAAGATGAACGCGTACTATCGGTTCGGGAGCGCGAGTCGAGGGAAGAACCGCAGACCTACAAATCAGGCCCGCGCTACACCGGCTCAAGAAGGAATTCACCACGGAGGCCACAGAGCCCTAAAAGACGATGGCTGCTGTGGTCTCCGTGTTCACCGTGGTGAATATTCTCAACTTATGTTGAGGGCGCAATGAGCTTTTTTATCTTTCCTGGCTCAGTTATACTGGGCGTGGTGGGTTCCCTATGACTCAAGTTACGTTGTCAATACCGGACGAGATCGGCCTCGCACTGAAGGCGACGCCGGCTGAGCTTGCTTCCAGGATTCGGTTTGCCGCCTCGGTGAAACTGTATGAGATAGGTCAGCTTTCCTCCGGGGCCGCCGCTCAACTTGCCGGCGTGCCGAAGCCATATTTCCTCAGCCACTTGGCCGACTATGGCGTGGCCGTGTTCGACCTCAGCGAAGAGGAGCTAACCCACGATCTCGAGAATACGTAAGGCTGTCTGCAACACCTCCCCGATCCAATACCTGCACCAGACCGGTTGCCTGCATTTGTTGGAGGAGTTCTATGCATGTGTCCTGATTCCGCCCGCCGTGGTGCGTGAATTGGAGATCGGCAGGGCGATGGGTATCGATTTGCCGGACATAAGCGCCCTTCCTTGGGTAAAGATTCAAGCTCCGGAAGGATTGGATAAGGTTCCCACGGCGGAGAATCTGGGAGCTGGGGAGAAAGAAGTGCTGGCGTTAGGACTTCAGGTTCCAGACGTCGTGGTTATCCTGGACGAAAGGCTCGCGCGTTTTCATGCCCAGGGGTTGAAATTGGCCATTACGGGTACACTCGGGGTCCTGTTGCGCGCAAAGATAGAAGGCCGGGTTCCTCGGATCACGCCCGTGCTGGATCAACTTGACCGGTTGAGATTCCGTTTGTCGCCGAAAACGCGAGCGGCAATCCTCAAGCTAGCTGGAGAAGGCGCATAATTTGATTTTCCAGAAAGGCTACGGTACCAGGTTCGGGGCGCGGCCGCTGAAGCGCGCCATCCAGCGGCTCATCCAGGACCCGCTCGCCATGAAGTTGCTCAACGGCGAAGTCCACCCCGGCGACACCCTCACTGTAGACGCTGATACAAAGAAAGGCGAAATGACCTTCAAACAAGGCGCGGCCAAGGCCGCCCGATCGTAGGGAAACATGCCAAAGAACACGACTTTCGTCCTCGGCGCAGGCTTTTCGGTCGATGCGACAGATCCCCAAATGCCGCTCGCGCGAGAACTGCGGGAGAGGGTCCTCCGATTCATTGAGTTTGAGCGTCATTCTTCCTACGCGCCACATCTGGACAAAAGCTGGGAATATCCCCAAGGTCAGTTTAGGGCCGGATTACAACAGATCGATCCTGACGGTCACCTCCAATTCGAGGAACTCTTTACTGAATTCAGGAGGCAGGGCGTAACCTCTGACTCGGAAGGCCCAGCTTACGTGGCAGAATGGGTCTTGCGAATTGGATGCGCCCGGTTATTCTGGTGCCTCCATGGGCTCAATCCCTTTCCTGAGTGGTGCTATAAGAACTTTGCCTCTCGGCTGGCCCAACCCGGGTCTCGCAACACGGTCATTTCGTTCAACTGGGACATCGTAGCCGAGACTGCACTTGTTGAATCGCGCATTCCGTGGAGCTATTCGTTGTATGACCCAGCTATTGTCCCGATTCTCAAGCCTCACGGATCAATAAACTGGAACAGCTACCTTCGTCGAGGCTTCCAAAATGACTCCGGCCTCTGGCGGCCAATTGGACCGGGCAGTGGCCTCTCGTATCCTGCGGTCACTCCTCTGGAAAATCCATTCCAGCAAGGTATCAACCCTGATCTGGTCTACGCGTTGTTCCCTGGCGATCCAGACCTGCCGGAGCACGATGAAGACCTCAAACGTATCTGGGAGGAGGCGAAGATTGCGCTGCAGGGGTCTGATAGGGTTGTTTTCATCGGGTACTCTCTTCCTGACTATGACCCCTTTGCTTCGACGTTCTTTCACGAACACGTCTCAAGCGAAGTGGAGGTGTACAACCCTTCAGAGGCCGACCGTCAGAAATACAAGCAGTTGTTCGGGGGACGCATAGTACAGGAGGGAGGCCGCTTCTCTTCATCTCCTTATGCCGCTAGCGCTGCCTGAAAGGCACTCCGCCTCCGGTCTAGCCGGCGCGACAAAACTTTTGCCGCAGGGTAGCGCCGGCCCTCACTTTGATTTTGGGTAGTTACTGTTCTAGAATCGAATCATGCGAAGACCAAGTGGGTCCAGGAAGACGAAGCACCACGACACGCAAGTCCCGATCTTCATTGAAAAGGAGGAGGATGGATTCTACGTGGTGGAGTGTCCCCTTTTTGAAGGTTGCTGTAGTCAGGGGAAGACCGTGGATGAGGCGCCGCGGAATATTCGATAAGTCATCCAATTGATCGTCGATAAGAAGAAGAATCGCGACGCCCTGAAGAGGGACGACCTCGCCGAGGGGCGAAAGCAGCCGTTGGAGGCGGTGCATGAGACTAAAGTCGCGCACAAAGACGGAAAAAGAAATAATTCGCGCCTTCCTAGGCAGGGAGCCACGGAGGGGAGAGGAAGTTCGCTTTTGTCGTGATTGCAACAGATTTCAGAGCGAGAGAGAATGTGCCTGCGGGAAGCCAACATGGCTCTTCGACTCACGCTTCGTAAGACGCTTTCCGCGGAAGCGCGTTACTAACTTCCTGCCCTGCCACCCTGAGAGCGTGAGGATGCCCGGTGATTATCCCGTGCCGAAACCGGTCATCCTTGGCAGCAAGTTCGAAGGGAAGCGCTAAAGGCAATGACGGGTGCACCACAATAACGTTGCCCTGATGTTAGATGTGTGCTGCGGCACAGATTGGAAGGAGAGCGGCGTGAAAATCAAAGTTGTCGTCCGCGAAGCGGAGGAAGGCGGTTACTGGGCCGAGGTGCCGGCGATCCCCGGCTGTGCCACGCAGGGCGAAACCATAGAAGATCTCATCGCAAACGTCCACGAGGCCATTGAGGCCTGTTTGGACGTTGAAGTCGATCCGCCAGAGCACACCCCCAAAGACCAGATATTGGAAATCGCACTATGAAGTCCCTCTCCGGCAAGGACCTTGCGGCTCTGTCTGCTCCCGGCTCGAAGGCGAGAAACGAACGCGGACAACTCGACCTCAAAAAGTTCAAAGCAATCTGAAACTTCGCTGGCGCCGGCGCTGATCGGAGCCCGATGTACAATCAGAAATCTGGATTGAGCCTACCCTTACCACACCCATTTGGTTTAATATTGTTGTAGTATGCGGCGATATACGCCGCATATTTATGCTTTATTAAACCTGTCCGCGGTTCTTCACAGGGAAAACCGGGAATCTCCAGGATGGACGCCTGCACTCAAATTCGCGAGCGTGAGTGTGGGGGAGAACCGCAGACCGCGCGGCGGCCCGCGAATCGAGCACGTTGCCGCAAGAGGTTTGTTATCGGCCCGCGAAAGAGCCCTGTCGCGCCTTGTACCCCGCATGTCGAGAGCCCTGGTGAGGCAAGCGTACGGATTCAGTGAGCCTCAGGAGGGCGCGCAGGGCGCCGTTGACGGCGGCCTCGGTGGGAAAGGCCTTGGCCAGTTCAGGGTCGAGGAGAATGAGGTTGGTGCCCGCGCGATATCGCTTCGCGTACTTGCCGCGTACTCCACCCTTCATCGAGGCGAAGTCGTACTCCGGGCGCATGCCGTTTACGGTTTTTCGATTAGCCTTCTTCATAGAATCTTTGCTCGTGGCGCGTAGCCCGCCGGGCCGTGATAATCCGAATCAGATTGCCTTCCTCCGTGTGCGCCACCATCAGTCCGGAACGTACTGCCTGAGTCAGCGCCGTTCGGTTTCGGGGGAGGGCGGTGGCCCTTGGCTTTCGGCCGCCTTGCGTATGGCGTCAACGTCGGCGAGGTCTTGAGGTCTGCCCGATGCCAGTTTCCCAGCTATCAGGTCTTCGCGGGAAATGAAGCATGCCTTCAATCCGCTCGCCGGGTCGATGACATCCTCAACCCGGCGCTCCCATGCCGCATCAAACTCAACGCCGGGTATCGCGGTAAGAATGTCAACGCCAACCGGCTCACGGCCCATGCGAAGGAACGGGCCTTGCTCGGCGAAGTCGGCGACGGTCAAGCCTTGAAGCGGGGCACCAAATTGCGCCAGTGCCGCGAAAACTGCTTTGGCGTTATCCGCGTCAGCCTTCATCAGAATATCGAGGCCTTTGGTTGCCCGTGGCTGCGCGTGAATGGAGACGGCGTAAGCTCCCACGATAAGATACTTAACGCGGTGCACGTTCAAAACGGACAAGAGTTCTTTGAAGTCTGGGTACATCGGGAACCGCGCCCTTCATCGCGTAGTGTTCATGGGTGAGTTCGGAGACTGCCTTGACGCGCTCATGGACGGGCCGACTCTGCCAGTACCGATATTCGTCAGCCTTCATTTCCTCGAACTTGGTGTACCTGCGGATGGTCTTGTCCATACGCTCCTTTGTAGCACGTCCGGCGCTTCACTTCAAACCGGAAGGAGGGGTGTTGGTTATGCGGCCTTGGCAGGCTCTCCCGTGGTGTTTCAAAACCTACCCATCATGAAACATTGGGGGCATTTCGGGGGTTAGGGCCTCCACACCGGGGCGGCCATGGACGACACGAAGGATGAGCAGGGAAGAGCAAATGGCTCGTAGCGCGGACTCCCGGTATTGGGGCCCCCGGTTCTTCCCATGCAATAACCCGGAATCTTCAGGATCGGCGCCTCCACTCAAGTTCGGAAGCGTCAGTCTTTGGAAGAGCCGCAGACCAAAGCCGGAGGTCTGCGCTAAAATCCTTTTAGGACGCGAGCCCGGGGAAGAACCGCGGACCTAAAGGACAGGTCCGCGCTACGATCGCTTGCCATTTGGGAACGGAATCGGCAGGGTGTGAAACTGAGGTGATGGCATGGAACCACGGTTGAGCTTTGTGACGTTGGGCGTCGCTGACCTTAAGCGCGCCACAGAATTTTACGCCAAGGTTTTGCGGCTACCCCAGCTCGAAACGCCCCCGGTGATTGCCTTCTTCGAATTGGGGCGTACGTATCTCGCGCTCTATCCGCGAACAGACCTTGCCGCCGACGCGGGCTTGCCCGACCCCGGCCTACCCGCTCCCGGCGCCTTCCCGGGTTTCACCCTCGCCCACAACGTGCGCTCGGCGGCCGAGGTTGACCAACTCCTTACCGGAGTCGAGGCGGGCGGAGGGCGCATCGTGCAGGCCGGCCGGGCGCGGCCGGAATTCCAGGGGTACTCGGGTTACTTCGGCGACCCCGATGGCTTTCTCTGGGAAGTCGCGTACAACCCGCATTTCCCGCATGTGTGAGGACCTTATGAGAATGCCAGTACTTTTCGTTGGGCACGGATCGCCGATGAATGCCATCGAGCACAACCGCTTCACGGAGGCACTCGCGGGGCTTACAAAACGCCTACCGTGCCCGAAGGCAGTGTGCGTGGTCTCGGCGCATTGGGTGACGCGCGGCTCCGAGGTGTTGGCCGTCGCCAAGCCGCGCACCATTCATGACTTTTACGGCTTCCCCGCCCCGCTCTATGAGGTGGAGTATCCGGCGCCGGGCGCGCCCACGGAAGCGGGGCGCCTCGCAAGCGAACTGGAAATCAAACCGGACGAGACGTGGGGATTCGATCACGGCGCGTGGAGCGTCCTGCGGCACCTTTATCCCGAAGCCGACGTGCCGGTTTTTCAGGTCAGCCTCGACGCCGGCCGCAGCCTGCCACGCCACCTTGAACTGGGCAGCGAGCTTGCCCGTTTGCGCGACCGCGGTGTGCTGATTTTGGGAAGCGGCAACATCGTGCACAATTTGCGCCGCATGGAGGACGAGAAGAATGCCCAGCCTTTTCCCTGGACCCTCGAATTCGACACGCAGGTGAAGAAGGCGATCGAATCTCGCGACGTTGCCTCGCTCGCCGCGCCCGAGCACTGGGGCAAGCCGCTCGCGGCGCTCGCCCATCCCACGCTCGAACACTACGTGCCGCTGCTCTATTGCCTGGGGAGCACCACCGAGCGCGATGCGGTGAGCTATCCGTACGAAGGTTTTGAATACGGCAGCCTTTCGATGCGCATGGTTTTGTTCGGGGAGTCGGGCGAATGAACCGGTTGCGAAGGCGCAAGCGGAGCTGCGTAGTGATATCAATATGATATCATTGGGATGGTGGAGGCGCCATGGCGAACTTTACGATACGAAACATCCCGGATAAACACTACGCCGAACTCAGGAGGGATGCGCGGCAAAATAGGCGCAGTATCAACGCTGAAATCCTAAGCTTGGTTGCCGACCGGGCAGAGATGAATCGGCGGCGGCGGCATGCCGTCGAGGCGATGAAGAGGATCGACAAGATACGAGAAGAGATGTTCAAGAAGTACCCCAACCAGCCTGATAGTGTCGACCTGATTCGCGAAGACCGGGACAATGACGAACCTTATCGTTGATGCCAGCGTCGCAGCCAAGTGGCTTCTGTCCGAGGCAGACAGTGACAAGGCTGCGGCCTTGTTTCAGGCGTGGATAGCTAAACGTATCTGGCTGCTTGCCCCTGAAATACTTCCCGTGGAGGTGAGCAGCGCTTTGTGGAAGAGAGTAATGTGCGGCCTTTTGCCCGTAGCGGAGGCAATGAGGTTGCAAACCGAGTTTAGCAATCTAGGAATCCCTTTGCATCCTGTGGGAGAACTGGCTGACGCTGCTTTCGATTTGGCCCTGCGATTTCGGCACTCGGTCTACGACGGCCTCTACCTCGCCTTGGCTCGCAAAACCGGCGCAGATTTTATAACTGCGGATGAGAAACTCTTCAACTTGGCCAGCCCAGGAACCACCCTGCTACTGCGGGATTGGAAGTGACTTCCTGCAGGTGTAGCGCGGACCTGTTTTGTAGGTCCGCGGCTCGTTCCCGATGGGGATGGAAAAGCCTCGGACCTACAAAACAGGTCCGCGCTACACTTCTCACTGAGGTTACGCCGACGCCTTCATGAGCATCTAATTAGATGAGTAGGAATTAGGAAAGAGGGACTATGTGGAATAATTTCAAAACAACGATCTTACTTGCGGCCATGACCGGCCTGGTGCTGGGCATCGGGGAGCTTTGGGGCGGCCAGAACGGGCTAATCCTCGCCCTGGTGATCGCCGCGGTGATGAACCTGGGCAGCTATTTCTTCTCGGACAAGATCGCGCTGGCCTCCTCCGGCGCACAGCCTATTTCGCGCGCGGACGGCCCGCGCATATACCAGATTGTCGAGCGCCTGGCCGCAAAGGCGAACATCCCGGTTCCCAAGATTTACTTCATCCCGACCGATTCACCCAATGCGTTTGCCACGGGCCGCAATCCCAGCCATGCTTCGGTGGCGGTGACGCGCGGAATTCTGGACATCTGCGACGACGAGGAAATCGAAGGCGTGCTGGCGCATGAACTTGGGCACGTGAAGAATCGGGATATTCTCACCAGCGCCGTGGTGGCAACTTTGGCGGGCGCCATTACCTTGATTGGCCGTATGCTTTTCTATGCCGAGATGTTCGGAGGTTTCGGCGGTGGCGGCGGGCGCGGCAATGATCGACGCGGCGGCGCGCTGTCCATGCTCGCCATGATGATCCTGGCGCCGCTGGCGGCCACGCTCATCCAGTTGGCGATTTCGCGCTCGCGTGAATACGAAGCCGACGCCACCGGTGCACGCATTACCGGCAACCCCCAAGGTCTTGCCCGCGCCCTCGACAAGATCGATAAGTGGTCAAAACGCATCCCCATGGATGTCGCACCCTCGATGGCGCACTTGTACATCCTCCAGCCGCTCACCTCGGGTGCTATTTTCTCCAGCTTGTTTTCCACCCACCCTCCGATTCGCAAGCGCATCGAGCGCCTGATCGGGCGGGACTTCGTTTAAGCGGCAATCTTCTCTTGTATTATTCCGCGGCGACCAACTTTCGCCGCGCGCTTCTTGCCGTCTCAGAATTCGGAAACGGCAAGCTTCCCTCTGCTCTATAATCACCTTCTATGCCGTCCCCCTCTACACCTGCCCAGGGCCACGACAATGAATTGACCAAGGCCGTACACCGCGTGGGCAATTTCTGGGAACGGGTTTCCGACGGGTTGGAAATCCAAACCCTGTGGTCGCAGTTTTTCTCCGAAGCGCGCGCGAGCTACGGCATGTACAGCCGTGAGGTCGATTGGGAAGCGCTTCGCCAAGAGACGCGCTTCCAGCGGTTTCTGAAAATCAGCCGCACGCTCTTTTGGGCGATGCTCATCAAGCTCTCGCCCGCCCGCCGCGTGTTCCTGCTCATTGTCCTCCTGGTGCTCGGGCTATTCGTGTTAAACATCCGGCCCGCCGGCATCCCGCGCGAGGCGACGTTCATCATGGCGATCGCCGGCCTGATTTTTCTGCTGGCGCTCGAGCTCGCCGACCGTGTCACGATGAAACGTGACCTGGAAATCGCGCGCGATATTCAGCATTGGCTGGTGCCGCAGTCCCCTCCCCGCGTGCCGGGCGTGGACATCGCTTTTTCCTCGCGCCCCGCTAACACCGTGGGCGGCGATTACTACGACGCCTTCCTGCTCGACGGCGCCGCTCCTACGCCCGCTTCCCAACGTCTCCTGCTCGTCGTCGCCGACGTGGCCGGCAAGAGCGTTCCGGCCGCCCTCCTGATGGCCACTTTTCAGGCCAGCCTGCGTACGGTGGCCAGCGCCGCTACCCCGCTCGCCGAGATCGTCCGGCGCATGAATGACTACGCCTGCGCCCATAGCCTGCGCGGTCTCCGCTTCACCACCGCCTTCTTCGCCGACTTCGAACCCGCTACGCGCGTCCTCACCTACATCCGCGCCGGCCACAACGTGCCCATCCTGCGCCGCAGTTCGGGTGAGGTCCAACGCCTGGAGGAAGGCGACCTGCCGCTCGGCATCAATCCCGGCGCGCGCTTCCCCGCGGGCTCGGCCACGCTGGCGCGCGGTGATCTGCTCGTCATCTTCACCGACGGCGTCGTCGAGGCGGTGAATGAACGCGGCGAGGAATTTGGCGAAACCCGACTGCTCGACGTCTTGCAAGCCGGTCTCCCCGGAACGGCTGCCGCCACCCTAGCGCGGCTCACCTCTGCCGTCGACGCCTTCGTTGGCTTTACACGGCAGCACGACGACATCACCTGGCTGATCTTGCGGATGGAGTGATTACCTTTGCTAGCCGGAAGGTCGATCCTGCGCGCAACCCGCCTTGTCGCAGAGGTTCGGATGCGATAAGATAAAAAGTGGTCTCTGAGCCCGCGACGCTAACAGGGTATCGAGAGTTTAAGCGTGGCGGATACATAGGGCGGCGCGAGAAATCGTGTCGTTTCCTGTCTTTGGCGAGGAGAACGCAACCGGCTGCAAACATGAGCCGGTTTTTGCTTTCGGGGCTAGTAGAAGGACAGAATCGAAGAACTCTTCACCTGGCTGGCAACCACTGCTGCGTCCGCGCCGTCGGGTTTGGCGGAACCATGCTGCACGATAAATTCGGGCGCGAAATTCACGACTTGCGCATTTCGGTGACGGACCGCTGCAACTTCAGTTGCGTTTACTGTAAGTCTGCCGATCCGAAGAACTACGTCCCACACCGCGACCTGTTGACGTGGGAGGAATTTCTGCGCCTCAGCCGCGTGCTGGTGGGCTTAGGGATTCGCAAGATTCGCGTGACCGGCGGCGAGCCACTGCTGCGCGAGGGCGTGGTGGATTTCATCGCGGGTCTCCGCGCGATCGACGGCCTCGCGGATGTGGCGGTGACCACCAACGGTTACCTGCTGCCGGAGATGGCGCGGGAACTTGCTGCGGCCGGGGCGCCTCGTGTCACCGTCAGCCTGGATTCCATGAACCCGGAAAAGTTCACCCGGATCACGCGGACGCCGCGCTCCTACGAAAAAGTCATGGCAGGCATTGACGCCGCGCTGGAAGCGGGTTTGCGCCCGGTGAAGGTGAATATCGTTCTGGTGCGCGGCTTCAACGACGATGAGATTGTGGAATTCGCGCGCCTGGCGCGCCGCCGCGACATTGCGGTGCGTTTCATCGAGTTCATGCCGCTCGACGCCGACCACGCCTGGAAGCGCGCACTGGTGGTCACGGCCAGGGAAATTGTCGACGCCATCCAGCCCGTGTTTCCCCTCGAGGCGATTCCCCGTCACTCACCCAGTGAAACGGCGCTGCGCTATCGTTTTGCCGACGGCAAAGGCGAACTCGGCATCATTGCGCCGGTCTCGATCCCCTTTTGCGGGCAGTGCAGCCGAATCCGGCTGACCGCCGATGGCAAATTGCGCACTTGCCTCTTTTCGCTCCACGAGCACGACGTCCGCCACCTCGTCCGCAACGGCTCGACCGACCACGACATCGCCCGGTTTATGGAAAAGGTGGTACACCAGAAGGAGCCTGGCCACCGGATCAACGAGCCGGATTTCGTTCAGCCTTCGCGCACCATGGTTTACATTGGAGGGTGAAAGTAATTATGAATTCGGAATTATGAATTATGAATGCCAGACCATGGGCGCTGGCGCGGATGCTTGGAGCCCCGTATTCCGTTTCCCGTGCCCCGTGTCCCGGTTCTTGAGCTAAAATAGCAGTAGGGCAATTATGGCCACAGCAACCACAGACATGCTCCTGGCGAATTACGCTGATCTCCCCGCGCAGGAGCTCGACGAACGGATTGCGCGCGCCAAGAGCGAACTCGGCTCGCGGCTGGTGATTCTGGGGCACCACTACCAGCGCGATGAGGTGGTGAAGTTTGCTGATTATCGCGGCGATTCGCTACGCCTATCGCAGCTCGCTGCCGGGCGCCCTGAGGCCGAGTACATCGTTTTCTGCGGCGTACACTTTATGGCGGAGAGCGCCGACATTCTCAGTGGCGATCACCAGATAGTGATTCTTCCTGATCTGCACGCCGGCTGCTCCATGGCCGATATGGCGAACCTTGAGCAAGTGGAGGTTTGCTGGGAAGCGCTCAGGGCGTCGGCTGGCGGCAAGATCGTGCCCGTCACCTACATCAACTCCACCGCAGCCATTAAGGCCTTCGTGGGGAGGAACGGCGGGGCCGTTTGCACCTCTTCCAACGCCCGCAAGATCATGGAGTGGGCGCTCGCCCGAGGCGAAAAAGCCTTGTTCCTGCCCGATGAGCACTTGGGCCGCAACACAGGCTACGGGCTGGGAATTCCCCTCGAAAAGATGGCGGTGTGGAATCCAGCCGAAGAAAACGGCGGGCTCACGGACAGCCAGATTGCCGACGCGGCGATTTATTTGTGGAAGGGCCACTGCTCCGTGCACCAGCGGTTCCGCCCCGAGCACGTGGACCGCGCCCGCAAGAGCCATCCCGGCATTCGCGTGATCGCGCACCCCGAATGCTCGTGGGAAGTTTGCCAAGCTGCCGATGAAGTGGGCTCGACGGAATATATTTTGAAGCATATCTTGGAAGCTCCTCCGGGCAGCGCATGGGCCGTCGGCACGGAAATTCACATGATTCGTCGACTCGCCAGGGAGCACCCCGACCGGCTGGTGGTTTCGCTCGACGATTGTGTTTGCATGTGCAGTACGATGTTTCGGATCTCGCCTCAGCATCTCTGTTGGACGCTCGAAAGTCTGTGCGCCGGTCAAGTGGTCAACCGCATCAGCGTTGATCCCGAGACCAAACGCTGGGCGCTGGATGCCTTGAATCGCATGTTGGAAATCAGGTAAAGAGTTGAAAGTCGAAAGTTGACAGTCGAAGGCAGAGGATACCTTTCCCCCTTTCAGCCCTTGACTTCCGACTCTTGACTCTCGACTTCCCTTATGGCCGACAAGTATTTTGAACGCCGAGAAGCAGAAGAACTTCTGCCCACCCTCGTGCCCTGGCTGGAGGAAGCGCGGGACGAGAAGCAGAAGATCGAGGCATTCAAGAACGAAATGGCGCAGGTCGCCTCACGCATCATGGTGCTAGGCGGCTATTCCCCGCCCCTGGGCGACCTGTTGCGAAAAAAATCCGAGCACGACGAGGCAGCCGAACATTTGGTTGAGATCGTCAACCGCATCCAGGAGACGGGCGTTTTGGTGAAGGATCTCGACATCGGCTTGGTGGATTTTCCCAGCCTGGTCGACGGAGAAGAGATATACCTTTGCTGGAAACTCGGTGAAGATCACATCACCTTCTGGCACGGCATTGACGAAGGATTCGCCGGCCGCAAACCGATTGACGAACCCGACACGGGGCGCACACCGCCGCAAGGTCCGCGGTTGCAGTAAGGAGCCGGTATGAATACAAGGACGCTTCTTTCCGTTGACGAATTCGAAAGACTCCCGGAGCCCGAAGAGGGCGGTGGTTATGAACTGGACGAAGGAGATCCAGTATACGTGTCCCCCAACAGTTTCGAACAAGCCGAGATTATCCAGCGAATCTATGCGCCCCTGAAGGCATGGGCGCAAACCAACAACCGGGGCTTGGTAGCTGCCGACACTTGGTTCGAGCTTGCCTCGGGCGTGGTCCGCGCCCCGGACGTTGCGTATGTCCCGCGCGAACGAATTGCCAATCTTGATCCCAAGCACGCCTTGAAAGTCGTCCCGGCGCTGGCAGTAGAGGTCCTTTCAACGTACAACACCGCGCGTGAGATGAGCCGGAAGATACAGCAATATCGCGATGCCGGCATTGAGTTAATCTGGGTGGTCGACCCCGACAAGTGCGAGGTCGACGTGTATAGCTCACTTCCCCTGAGAACCCTTCGGCAGGGCGACAGCCTGAGTGACGACAAGATCCTCCCGGGCTTTTCCGTTCCCCTATCTGTGGTCTTTGAGCCCGTGCGCTGAACGCTGCGTGTAGTTGTGACGTTCTCGACCCCGACATGCGGCCCGATGGACTGCGCTTCGACGCGGGACTGAAATCCAAATTCTCCATTTTCGATCAAGAGTCAGGATCCAACCGATGAGTTCTGAAAACCCCGGCAACGAATTAGCGAATGCCGCGAGCGCTTACCTCCGCTCTGCCGCGCATCAGCCCGTGCTTTGGCGCGAGTGGAACGGCGCCGCCTTCGCCCAGGCGCAGGCGGAAGATAAACCCATCCTGCTCGATATTGGCGCCGTGTGGTGCCACTGGTGCCACGTGATGGACCGCGAGAGTTACGAGAACGCCGAGGTGGCGCGCGTCATCAACGAATCGTTCATTCCCGTAAAGGTCGATCGCGATGAGCGCCCCGACATCGATTCCCGCTACCAGGTGGCGGTGAGCGCCTTGACGGGCCAGGGCGGCTGGCCGCTCACCGCCTTTCTCACTCCCGACGGCAAGCCGTTTTTCGGGGGCACCTATTTTCCACCCGCCGACCGCTCCGGCCGCCCGGCCATGAAGCGCTTGCTGGAAGCCATCGCGCACAATTACCGCACAAATCGCGACCAGATCCATGAAAGCGCGGAAAAGATTTCCGCGGCACTCAGCGAGGTGGAACACTTTAAGGAGGGTAAGGAGGCGGCCGACGAACAGGTGGTGAAGGCGATCGTCGAGAGCATTGGCAGCATGTACGACGCCCAGAATGGCGGCTTCGGCAGCGCCCCCAAATTCCCCCACCCCGCCGCCATCGATCTTCTCCTTGAAGCTCATCTTGAGACCCGCCAGGAGTGGCCGCTGAACATCGTTAACACGACCCTCGAACATATGGGGCGGGGCGGCGTTTACGATCAGATTGGCGGCGGCTTTCACCGCTATTCGGTGGACGAGCGCTGGATTGTCCCTCACTTCGAGAAAATGTCTTACGACAACGCCGGACTTTTGGGGAATTACCTGCGCGCCTTTCAGATTACGGGCAACAAGTTCTTTCGCGAGATTGCCCTGGGAATTCTCGCCTTCCTTGAAAACGTGCTGTCACATCCTGAGGCCGGCTTTTATGCCAGCCAGGACGCGGACATCAATCTTGACGACGACGGCGATTACTTCACCTGGACATTGGATGAGTTGAATGCGGTGCTCGTCGGGCCGGAGGCGCGCGCTGCCGCCCTTTACTACCACATTGATCCGCAAGGCGAGATGCACCACAACCCCGCGAAGAACGTGCTCTTCATTGACCAACCTCTCGACGCCATCGGCGCGCGCATGCAACTTGACGAAACGAAAGTTGGGGAACTCCTGGCGAGCGCCCGTCGGAAGATGGCCGATGCCCGCGCCCGGAGGACCACGCCCTTCATTGATAAATCGATCTACGCGAGTTGGAACGGTATGCTGATTTCCGCCCTCTTGGAGGCGTATAGGGTTCTCGGAATCAGCGGCGTGCGCGACCGCGCCCTGGCCACCCTCGACCTGTTGGTGAGCAAGGGTTACGACAAGGAAAGAGGGATGTACCACACCTTGGTGGATGGCACGCCGCGCATCGAAGGCTTGCTCGAAGATCAGGTGTTCATCATTGCCGCGCTTCTCGACGCTTATGAGGTCACCGGGACACGTTTCTATTTTGACCGCGCGCTCGAGCTGATGGAAACTACCGTGCGCCGTTTCTGGGACGGCAAAGAGGGCGGATTCTTCGACACCGCTCGCGACCTGACCGACCGCCACGGCAGCCTTGCTACACAACGCAAACCCTTCCAGGATTCACCTACGCCGTCGGCGAATGCGGTGGCCGCGCAAGTGCTCGATCGCCTGGACGTGCTCGCCGACCGCGAAGATTTTGGCGAAAAGGCGGAAGCCACCCTGGCGCTCTTTGCCCCCAAGGCGGGGCAGTATGGCCTGTTCGCAGCAACCTACGGCCTGGCGCTCGTCCATCATTTGCGTGCGCCCGTGGATGTGGTGGTGGTGGGCAACCGAGACGATGACCGCACGAAGAGCCTTCTCCGCGCCGCATTCGAAGCGCCGCGCGCCGGCAAACACGTCTTCGCTTTCGAGCCCGGAATTGTGAAAGCCCGAGACCTGCCCGCCGGCCTTGCCTCGACGCTCCCGGAGCTGCCCTTCGATGGCGTTCCCGTGGCGCTGGTTTGCGAAGGCTCCGCCTGCCACGCCCCCGTACATGCCCCTGCGGCCCTCCGCGAGTTGCTCGTCCCCAAGCCCGCCTGACGCAGCGGTTTGGAATTGCCAAATCTTGCGGTGAATACACCACTTATTCGACGCATTTTGTGCGTACAATGTGCTCCCACGACACCGCCCTGCGCGACATTACCGCACTTGTCGAAGCCGGCATCCTCAAGCGCAATTCCGCGGGCGGCCGAAGCACCAGCTATGCGTTGGCTCGGTGACTAGCTCAGTTTGTGGATTTCGCGGATTTTTGAAGTGGTGATGACCTGCTCGAAGAGGGGATGCTTGAATACCAGGTACATTCCGCGCCCGATGAATCCTGGATTGGGCACTAACGGGGGACCGCCTGCTAGAGATCCTTCCACTTCCACTTCGATGGGTTCGGGGCAGAGCGTGGGATGACCGGAAATGCGCACGTGGGTGTCAGCACGCTTGACGAGCCGGTAGTGGTGATGTTGCGTTTCGATATCCACGACAGCCCCGTCGGCGAGGTCATTCAGGTAGAAGCCCTTGTCGCTTCCAGGTCGTTGGGCGGCGAGATCGATCGCCTGATTCAGATTCGGTTGAGGCATCAACGAGCACCTCCTCCCTATAGATTCAAATATCACCCTTAGGTGTGGCACGATTGTCACCAAACCGCCGGGTTTTGTGCCAAGTTCTTTATTTCTATTGTCTAACGGTCCGTGGCATTCGATTCATCGGACAGTTTCATGATGTAACAATGGCGAGTCCTTAGTGGAAAAGTGTAAAAACGCGTGAGCGAGCCGCGACTTGGGTCCCAGACGCCAAGACGTGACCGCCAGCGTCTGCCCGCAGGCTTCGCGGCGCCACCATAGAACCTCTATTCTCGCTGCTCGGCGCGGACTTCGTCGGTCACCTCCGGCACGGCCCGGTTCGCCGCATCCGGGGCCGTGGGGTCGTTAACAATTTCAAGATGTCGCCGAGTGGACAGCGCGGCCAGGTGGGGGTGTAGAATAAGCCTTAACATGACCAATGCAGGAAGAGCGCCCGAGCAACTCACGGTGGTCGAAGAAGCAGGCGTTCGCTTTGTGGAGGGCCCTCCGGGTCTGAAGTTTATGCGCAGTATCGAAGATGCTGGCCTTGTAGTGGAGGCGTGCTTTTCCAGCGGCGCCGATTCCGCCCTTCTCTACGCATCAAACCTGACTGAAAGGTTCTTTGACTTGAGTTCGGGGGAGGCTGGCGCCATTCTGCAGAAGCTGCGGAATTACAGAATCCGCGTCGCAGTAGTGTGCCGTCCAGAGAATGCCCGGTTCAGCAGTAGGTTCAGTGAGATGATGGCCGAAGAAAGCCGTGTAGACCACTTCCGCGTGTTCGAATCCTCCCGATCTGCTCGAGAGTGGTTGCGCAGGGTCTGATGCGGCGGTGAGAATGAAAGCTTGGATTTTTCCACACCTTCTATCGCTGTGGGCCACATTCTTTCGTGAGTGACAGGCCTGAGCGCGCACCAATCCCACTCTACCCAAACCTGCTGGTTGGAATTGGGAGGAAAATTCCACACGAATTTCCTACCGGCAGGAAATTCGCAGGAATTCGCCTCGAGAATGGTCGCCAACGTGCTAGGCTACTGATTGCGGAGCGGTGTGGGCGTGAAATCGCGCAATACGAGGAAGCGTTCGGTGGACGGTGGTCGGTAGTCACTAGACGGGGAAAGCGGTAGTTGCGAGACCTTAGTGGTAAAGAAGAGACCCAATTGTCGCCTCTACTATAAGGCCGCTGAAGGCCAGAATGTACCAGAAACTAAAGGGGTTACACGTGCACAAAGGTGATCTTCAAAAATGTATGCTATTGATATAAAAAGAGTTAGTCCATAGTCCGCGGGATGGGCCTACAAAGAAGGGGGATTAAAAATTCAAGGCATTACCCAGAATGTCTTTGAAAACAAATGAGATATAAAATTGACTTGGATCAAAATTGTCACCAGGCCAGAATGTTTATGATAAATAAACAACTTATCCGCGCGAGGCCAGAATGTTCATGAAAGGAAAGGAGATAGTTGTTTTGCAGAAATTATGAATTCCGACTTACAGGGGCAGCAGAGGCAAGATCAGCTCACGATCCATTGGCTGATCATGTGGTTGGTTTTAGATGGCCCGATGGTTGGAGCGCCTGATCCATTGATGAACCCATGAACCGAATGATGCAACATCTTTTCCGCACCGAGTGCTGCGTCGAATCAAACTGCCCGCGGGAGAAGGCCAGCGGAGTTATCCCAACTATAAGGGGAATTGATTTGACATTCGAAGATCGCCTTTTTATGCTAAAGGGCTTCGGCTCAAGCTCCCAGGACTCACGGCAAACCCGCAAGTTTCCGCCTTGGTTCTTCCGAAGCCACCTTCAATCCACAAAGGAAAATAATCATGCCTGGCATCATTAAAGAACGACTCTTCACTCCCGGTCCCACACCGTTGCTGATGGAAGCGCAGGCGCGCGCGCTGGCCCTGGGCAACATTCACCATCGCACGGAAGCGTTTCGCAAAATCATGACGGAAACGCTCGCGCTGCTGAAGTATTACTACGATACCCAGAACGATGTGTTGATTTTCGCGAGTTCCGGCACCGGGGCCATGGAAGGCGCGGTGTCCAATCTGCTCTCGCCCGGCGAGCGCATGCTGGTGGGCACGGCCGGGAAATTCGGCGAGCGCTGGTTGGGACTGGCGCAGGCCTACAGCATTGAGGCGGTGAAGGTGGAGTCACCCTACGGCCAACCCGTGAGCATTGACGCGATCAAGCAAAAACTCGCGAGCGACGGGCCGTTTCGCGCCGTGTACATCCAGGCCACGGAAACCTCCACCGCCGTGATGAACGACGTGCGGACGCTCGGTGGGGCGGTGAAGAATTATCCGGAAACCGCTCTGGTGGTCGATGCGATCACCGGCCTGGGAACCTCCGACTTGCGCGTCGAGGAGTGGGGGCTTGACATCGTGATCGGCGGCTCGCAGAAAGCCGTGATGATTCCGCCCGGCCTGGCCTTTGCGAGCGTCAGCGAAAAAGCTTGGGGCTTGATCGCCAAGTCCAAACTGCCGCGCTTCTATTTTGACTTCGCCAAGGAGCGAAAGAACCAGGCAAAGGGCGAGACCGCGTACACTCCCGCCACCACGCTCATCATCGGCCTGCATGCGGCCCTTGAATACATCAAGAAAATCGGGCGCGAAAATCTGATTGCGAATGCCGCGCTGCTAGCGGAAGCCTCGCGCGCCGCCGCCCAGGCTCTGGGGCTGAAACTCTTTGCCGAGTCCTCTCCCGCCAATGCCGCCACCGCCGTCTGCGCGCCCGCGGGCTTGGATTCCGGCGCCATCGTCAAGGAATTGCGCACGAGCTTTGGCGCGATTATCGCCAACGGTCAGGGCAGCATGAAGGGCCAGATCTTCCGCTTGGCGCATCTCGGTTATTACGACATCGCCGATCTGTTCGCAGTTTTCGCCGCACTGGAAATTGCGCTGGTGAAGCTGGGGCAGGACGTGGTGCTCGGTTCCGGCGTGAAGGCGGTGGAGGAAGTCTATTTACGCCATGCACAGTAATTGGTGATTTGCGATTGGTGATTGGTGATTGATCCAACGCGCGCCGGTATTTAAAACGGGAGATTTTTCCGCGCCGTGCACATTTAAAGCTTAAGGAGCAGGAGGCGGGTCACGTGGTGGTTCGGCAACTGACCACTGACAACTGACTACTGACAACAAACCTATGAAAATCCTGGTGGCTGACAGCGTTTCGGAACGAGCGGTAGAGATTTTGCGGGAGCAGGAATCCTGGGATGTGGTCTTCCTGCCGAAAAAGGCGGGCGCCAAAGTCGCGGATGAAATTCGCGATGCCGACGCCCTGGTGGTGCGCAGCGCCACCAAAGTGACCGCCCAACTGCTCGCAAGTGCCGGGCGCCTGCGGGTGATCGGTCGTGCCGGCACGGGTGTCGACAACGTGGACCTTGCAGCCGCCACCGAGAAAGGCGTGGTGGTGATGAATACGCCGGGGGGCAACGCCCAGAGCGTGGCCGAACACACCATGGCGCTGTTGTTGGCGCTGGCCAGGCGCATCCCCCAGGCCGATGCCTCCATGAAGCAGGGCCACTGGGAAAAGAAAAAGCTTGAAGGAATGGAATTGCGCGGGAAGACTTTGGGCTTGATTGGCTTGGGCCAAATCGGCGCCGCCGTGGCGAGCCTCGCGAAAGCGTTTGAGATGCGGGTCGTCGCCTACGACCCCTACGTTTCCTCCCTGCTGGCCGGCGAACAGGCCGTGAAACTGGTCTCGCTCGAGGAGGTGCTGAAGGCGGCAGACTTCATCAGTCTGCACGCCTCCTCCACGCCGGAGACTCGCCACCTGATCAATGCCCGGACGCTGGCGTTGGCCCAGCCCGGCGTGCGCATCGTCAATTGCGCGCGCGGCGAACTGGTCAACGAGGCGGACCTGTTGGCGGCGCTGGAAAGCGGCCTGGTGGCCGGCGCGGGGCTCGACGTATTCGAGGTCGAGCCGCCCAAGGATTCAAAACTTGCCGTCCACCCGAGCGTCATCGCCACTCCGCATATCGCGGGCTCCACGGAAGAGGCGCAGGAAATTGTGGGCATTCGCATCGCGGAGCAAGTGCGCGATTACCTGATTTCGGGCGTGGCGCGCAACGCCGTCAACATGCCGGCCGTTTCTCCCGAGGAATTCAAGAAGCTTGAACCTTACATCCAGCTTGCCGAAAAGCTTGGGGCGTTTCTGGCCCAGCTTGCGGGTGAAAGAATCCGCGAAGTGCGCATTAGTTACGACGGCGGATTGGCGGAGCTGAACACTCACCTGGTGAAGAACGCGGTGCTCAAGGGAATCCTGACGCCCGCGCTTTCCCAGCAGGTGAACCTGATTAACGCCGGGGCCCTCGCCCAGCAGCGCGGCGTGGAGGTGGCGGAGCTGCGCAGCGCGCGGCGCGCGACATTTTCCAACTCACTGGGAATCGGACTTTACACCGAGGGCGAAACCGCCACGGGCGTGGGCATGGTGGGCCTGCGAGGTACGCTGCGCATCCTGGGACTCAACGACATCGATATCGAAGCGCCTCTGCGGGGCATCATCATCTTTATCCGCAATGAGGATGTGCCCGGCGTCATCGGCAGAGTGGGCACCATTCTCGGCGACCGCAAGATCAATATCGCCACCTTCACCTTGGGACGCAACCCGCAAACCCAACAGGCCATCGGTTTGGTCAATGTCGATAATCAGGTGCCCGGCGAGGTGCTCGAGGAAATTCGCGCCATTCCCGCCGTGCGCACGGTGCGGGTGGTGGAGGTCTGAACGCTCCGTAGCGGCGGGTTTACCCCGCCATAGGGCGGCGTGAGCCGCCCCTACACTCAACTGACCTTCCACGCACCACCGGCCGATTCCGGCGGGAAAGGAAGGAACGCAACCGCACCGATGCAAGCCTGGGTCTTCAAGATCAACACCAAGCGTGGGTGGGAATTTGATGAGTATTTCCGCTCCCGTGCGCGCGGGGTATACCAGATGGGCGACGAAGGCTGGATCCGCAGCGCCTCAAGCCTGCGATACCTTCGTGAAGAGGTGAAGCGCGGGGACCTCTTCCTTTGCTACGAGGTCGACCGCAAGCAGGTGGTGGGGGTGGCCCGCGCCGCCTCCGACGGCCGTGACGTGGGCCTGGGATCGCTCGTCGACTTTTGCCCGCCGCACCAAGCCGTGCGCCTGGAAAATCCCCTCGTGCGCAAGCCGGACCTCGACCACATCCTCGCCTTTAGTCCTCATCGCGGCCGCGGCACGGTGCAAAGAATCGACGCCGATGAGTTCCGCCGCTTGCGCCGCATCATGTTGCAGAAAAATCCCGGGCAACAAGAGGCATTGAAACGGCTATTTCAGGAAGGATGAACTTCTGTCTGTCGTCCGTGGTCCGTAGTCAGTTGTCGCTAATCTGCAAGGCGCAAATGGAACCGACTGTATCCCTTACTGACGACTGACCACGGACAACGGACGACGGACAGCATAAGCCTCCTATGAACCCCATCGCGAAATTCTTCAAGCTGCAAGAGCACGGCACCACCTTTCAGCGCGAAATCCTGGGCGGCATCACCACCTTTTTGGCGATGTCCTACATCCTCTTCGTGCAGCCCGGCGTGCTTTCGGTTTCGGGAATGGATTTCCAGGCCGTGCTCACGGCCACTTGCCTCGCCGCGGCTGTCGCGACACTGTTGATGGGGCTTGCCGCCAATTATCCCGTGGCGCTGGCGCCGGGCATGGGCGAGAACTTCTTCTTTGTGTACACGCTCTGCGGCGCCGTCTCTCTGGGGGGATTCGGCCTTACCTGGCAGCAGGCGCTGGCGGCAGTGCTGCTGGCGGGCATATTCTTCATCGCCATCACCCTGACCGGCCTGCGCGCGCAGATTGTGAACTCGATTCCCAATTCTTTGAAGTGCAGTATCGCCGCCGGCATCGGCCTGTTCATTACGTTTATCGGGCTTCAATACGGCGGCTTGGTGGTGGCCGCGCCCGGCACGCTGGTGCACATGGGAGACTTGCGCCAACCCGTCGTGCTGGCCACTGTTGCAGGCCTGCTGCTTATTGTGGTGTTGTTGAGCTTTCGCGTCCGCGGGGCCATCTTGATGGGGATTCTCGCCACGACCGCACTTTGCGCGCTCATGGGATTGGTCCATTACCAGGGACTGTTCTCAATGCAACTCCACATGGGCCCGACATTCTGGAAGTTCGATCTTGCCGGTCTGCTGAAGGTGCCGCCGGCGCGCTTGGGGATAGCCATTTTTGTGCTTTTCTACCTGGCCCTCTTCGATACGGTCGGAACCCTGGTGGGCGTGGGGCAACAGGCGGGTTTGGTCCGTGACGGCAAGCTGCCGCGCGTGGATCGCGCCTTGTTTGCCGATGCCGTGGGGACGACGGTGGGCGCGGCCCTGGGAACTTCCACGATAACCTGCTACATCGAATCGGCGACGGGCGTGTCCGACGGCGCGCGCACCGGCCTCGCGAGTGTCGTGACCGGAATACTGCTTGCCGCGTCGCTGTTTTTCCGTCCGCTGGCATCGATGATTGGCGGTGGGGTCAATGTGGGCCAAGCCGTTCTTTATCCCACCCTGGCCCCCGCGCTCATCGTGGTGGGCTCAATGATGCTCAGGCCCTTGCGCGAACTCCACTGGGATGACCCCACCGAATTCCTGCCGGCCTTCCTGGTGCTGGTGGGAATTCCGCTGACGTTTAGTATTGCCGATGGTATTGCCTTTGGGCTTATATCCTACTCAGTGGCCAAGCTTGCCACCGGCCGATGGCGCGAATGCCCGACGCTCACTTACGTCTTCGCCGCCCTGTTCGTGGTGCAATTCACGATTATCTAATGGCGGGTCGAGCTGGTAAACTTCATGCAGAGAGATTCGCCAGGAGATCTAGACGTGAGAATATGCGAAAAGGCTTTAGTGGTCGTCTGCCTGCTCTGTGCGACTGTCGGACTCGGCCGGGCCTCGGAGGAGCGCGTGAAATTTGCCGATCTTCCCCTGGCCGTGCGGGCCACGGTGAAAGAGCAGAGCAAGGGTACCACGATTCGCGGATACGCGAAGGAAGTTGAAAATGGAAAAATCACTTACGAAGTTGAAATGACTATCAATGGACATGGCAAAGACATTTCGATGGACCAGAATGGGACGGTTATCGAGGTCGAGGAAGAGGTCCCATTTGACAATGTTTCTTCCAGCGCCAAGTTGGCAATTGAAAAGGCCGCGGGCGGCGGAAAGATTCTGAAGGTGGAGTCGGTTGTCCACGGGGCGACGGTCGTAGCGTATGAAGCACAGGTACAGCAAGGGAGCAAGCGGTCCGAAGTGAGAGTCAGTCCGGAGGGTGAACCCGCCCCTGAGTAAATCGGTCGAGAGATGACGGTCGATGCTGGCAGGTTAACGAAAGACACAGTAGCGCCGACTACTAGAGCCTGCCCAAGCGGAGCGAAGGGTCGGTATCTTTCGCGAGTGCCCGACCTGCTGACCTAAAGGTTAGCGCTACAACTTCGGGTTCTTGAGTTCAGTAAAAGGCCATTTACACGGCGGCATGTGTGCTCTGCGGGCTGCGCATCTCCTTCCAGATGTCGAGGTAAGGTTTGAGCTCATGCATCATGGATTGGAACTGGGGAAAGTTCAGGGACTGCGCACCGTCGCTCTTGGCCTTTTCCGGGCAGGGGTGAACTTCCACAATCAAGCCGTCGGCGCCAATGGCCACGGCCGCGCGGCATAGGGGGGGCACCAGGCTTTGCCGGCCGGCGGCGTGGCTGGGGTCAACAATAACCGGCAGATGGGTCAGTTCATTCAGCACGGGCACGGCCGAAATATCGCAGGTGTTGCGAGTGGCGTTCTCGAAGGTACGGATGCCGCGTTCGCAGAGGATGACGTTGGGATTGCCATGCGCCGTGATGTATTCGGCGGACATCAGCAACTCGCGGATCGTCGAGCTCATCCCGCGCTTCAACAGCACCGGCCGCGGACAGTGGCCCAGCGCCTTGAGCAATGCGAAGTTTTGCATGTTGCGCGCGCCCACTTGCACAATGTCCGCGTACTCGGAAATCAAAGGGACATCCTGCTCACTCATGACCTCGGTGACGATGGCGAGGCCGGTTGCCGCGCGCGCCTTGGCCAGCAACTTCAGCCCTTCCACCTCCATGCCCTGGAAGTCGTATGGGGAAGTGCGGGGTTTGAAGGCGCCGCCGCGCAGAATCTTCCCGCCCACCGAGGCCACAAACTCTGCCGCTGCCATGATTTGATTCTCGCTCTCCACCGAGCACGGTCCCGCCATGACCACAAACTGATCGCCTCCAATAGAAACTCCATTGATGGGGATCTGCGTGCGCTGCTGCTTAAATTCCTTGCTGACGAATTTGAACGGCGAAGAGATTCGTACGGCGCTGGCCACACCGGGAGCCACCTCAATCGCCTCCAGACAGGCGGTTACATCACCCACTCCGATCACTCCAATCACAACGCGTTCCTCACCCTGAATGGAGTGGACCTTGTACCCAAACTCCCGGATGCGCTCGCAAACATGATCGATTTGGTCCTGAGTCGCATCCGGTTTCATGGAAATGATCATTGCTCCCTTCCTTCCCCCCTAAATGAAAAAGCCCACTCATTGAGAGTGGGCTGGCCTTGCGACGATGACTTTTTCGTTCGGACCAACGCCACTCTACCGGCTTGGAGCAGAGCTCCAATACCGGTAACTAAAGTACATAAACGAGTTGGCGTAGGTTCCGAACATCGAAGATGCAGTATACAGCAACCCCCGAAGACGTGCAAGGCTTCTGTGCAGTTCTCCCTGCGATTCAGACAGTGGGGGAGGGCGCGAGGCTGGCGGGAGGCAGGAGCGGCGAGACGAGGGGAATTGGGCGCAGGAATGGGGGCGTGTTGAGACGGGTGGCGGCTGTGTCGTAGGG
>JBEKLF010000035.1:0-45958 GCA_050010335.1 Terriglobia bacterium | reverse complement strand
TTCATCGTGAATATCCGGCATCACCGGACGCTTGCCCGTAACCACCCAGCGCCGGGTAAATGGGTCCATTCGCAGTTCAGCCATGTGCGCAGCCTTTCGAAGGAGATTGTGTGCTCAGCGCGATGGCGGACGCGGGGAGCAACTAGCGACAGCGACGGCTGTAATTTCCTAACCTTTCATTCTAGCGTGGATTGGCTACTACGTCATGCGGGATGAAAGGGAGGGCTGAGGGCGGAGGACCGCGCCTTATTTCCTGCCCGGCGGCGCTGAATCTGCTTGCACACAATCCTCGACGCACAGCAGGGGGTATGGTAGCTTTAAATTTTCGCACCCATCCCCGCTGGAAGTGAGGCACATGGCAGAAATACTCCCATTTCGCGCGCTTCATTACGACCCTCGGAAAATTGCTGACCTCGGCGCGGTGGTCACGCAGCCTTACGACAAGATTTCTCCCGAGATGCAGGCGCGTTACTATGAATTGAGCCCCCATAACCTGGTCCGCGTCATTCGCGGACGCGTGCTGACTGAGGATGGTCTCGCGAACAACGTTTACGCGCGCGCGGCGCGAGATTTCCAGGTATGGATTCAAAACGGTGTGCTGGTCTCCGAACTCGATCCCGCCATTTATCCATATTACCAGGAATACGAAGTCCCCGGGCAGCGCGGAGTGCGCAAGGAACGGCGCGGCTTTATCGCTTTGTTGTGCCTGGAAGATTATTCGGCGCGCGTGGTGCATCGCCATGAGGAGACGCTTTCCGGCCCCAAGGCTGACCGCCTCGAATTACTGAAGGCCACGCGCGCGCACTGTGGCCAGATCTTCATGCTATATAGCGACCCCAAGGGGGGGATTGAGAGCCTGCTCGCGGCGCCCGCTGCGACACAGCCCTGGGAGCAAGTCACCGATGAATATGGCACGCGGCACACCGCCTGGCGCATCGTTGATCCCAAGATAATTGCCGGGGTGGCGGCGGCCATGCGCGACAAGGCGTTGGTGATCGCTGACGGCCATCATCGCTATGAAACGGCGCTTGCCTATCGCAATTACTGCCGGGAGGCGAGCTGCGTCGACGGCCGCGCGGAATATGTGATGATGACGTTCGTGCGCATGGAAACCGACGGACTCACCATCTTGCCGACGCACCGGATGGTGCACAGCTTGGCGAATTTCGACTGGGCCAAATTCGCAGACGATGCGCGCGCGATTTTCGACTGGGAAGACGTCGCTTTGGATGGGCCGGCAAGCGAGTGGACAGCGCAATTCCTCGCCAAGCTCACGGTAGCGGGCCGCGAGCGGTCGGCGATGGGCGCCTATGCGGGTCCGGGGAAACTCGCCTTGCTGCGCTTGCGCCTGGATTTTGATCTCGATGGCGCGCTCGCGGACCTTGCTCCCACATTGCGCCGGCTCGACGTCGTGATGCTGCATCGTTTAGTGCTGGAACGCCTGCTGGGCATCAATGGGCAAGCCGTGCGCGAGGAGAGGAATTTGTCGTACTTTCGCGAGGCGGCTCTCGCCTGCGAAGGCGTGGAGAAGGGCAGGGGACAGAGCGCGTTCCTTCTCAACCCCACGCCCGTTGAGTCTGTTCATGCGAACGCGCTCGCCGACTGCCCGATGCCGCAGAAATCCACCGACTTCTATCCCAAGCTTCTGTCCGGATTAACGATTTATTGGCTGGATAATCCCGCAGGGCTGTAGCGCAGGGCCCGCACTCCGGCCCTGCGGCCTTTGGAGCCTTGCGCCACGATTCTCGACGAGCGGCTCCCGACCTTTTACCCTTAGCGACAAATTGTAGGCTCTATAAGTGGTAAATTCCTATTGACAGTTTGTAGCGTAGAATGATACACTAAATGGTTGCTATGCTGGGGTGCTGTTATGTTCGCGCGCATGTCTCCTTCCTTCTTTCGTCCCAACCCGTTAACCTCCGAATGCCGCAGCGCGGAATTCCGGCGTCGGCCCTCACGGGACATCAGTGCATCGCACGCACAGGGAATGGCAGATTTCAGGCCGCGCCAAATGTGGCGGCTCACGATTCGCTGGCCGGGGTCGGAAGGGGCTCGGGCCCGAAAAGATGTCAAAAATGAAGGAACCTCCGGGGATGTGTATGAAAACACAGGCGATGGTGACAATAAGTCTAGCGACAAATTCGGCCTTCTACACGAAAACGCACGAATTGCGGGATAATTGACAACAAATGACCGGTCGGGATGTGTTATTGAAGGCAAAAGGGCACAAAGCGGCGCTACATTTCAAGGTCAAAATGGATAACGGATTGCTTCGTATTCCGATGAGAATCATCTAGACTGTTGTTGGCTTTAGGAGGCATTAGCCCAGTGTCCACATTCAGCGAAGTCTTTCGGGTCTCTAGCCCCCGCATCGAATCCCTTGCGGTGCTACCGGATCCCGTGCGTTCCATGGAGTCCATTCTCACAGCGGCAGAGAGGAACCCCGGGCTCGATGCGGATGACGCAGCTTCGCTGATCGCCTGGGCACGAGAACCCAAGCGGCGCGCAAAGATCCACACCGCGGCGCAGGGCGTTCGCGAGCGCGTGGCGCCCCACACGGTGGAGTTTGTCATTCCGGTTTATCTCACCAGCTATTGCCAGAACGAATGCCTTTACTGTGGTTATCGTGAAAGCAACGCACTAGCCGAACGCGTGCGCCTGAGCCTGGATGAATTCGGGCGTGAGCTCGACCTGATCCTTTCCTGGGGCCACCGGCAGATTGAGCTGGTGCTTTCGGAAGACCCCGAGTTTGGCCCCGAGGTGGTGGCGCGCTACGTGGAGTTGACTCGCCAGAAGCTCGATGGCCTGGGCGGCGGCGTGGTGGGTCTCTGCTCGCCGGTTTATGAGCGCGAGGACTACGTGCGGCTCCAAGCGGCGGGCCTGGAATGGGTGGTGGAGTGGCAGGAGACTTATCACCAACCCCACTTCGATCGCTGGCACGTTGCCGGCTCGCCCAAGAGGGATATCGAATACCGCCTGGATTTGTGGGACCGCGTCATCGCGGCAGGCATCAAGAAGGTCGCCCTGGGCGCGCTGTTGGGCCTCTACGACTGGCGCTTCGACGCGCTGGCTACCATCGAGCACGGCAACTACCTGCGCCGAGCCTACGGTCTGGAACCGCACGCCATCGGCATTCCGCGGCTCAAGCCCGCGCGCGGCGTGCTGGCATCGCAAAAGTCATCGCGCTTCACGGTCGCGGACGACGACTACCGCTTGATCCTGAGCCTGTATCATCTTGCCTTTCCGCGCTCGCGGCTGTTCTTCAACACCCGCGAGAATTACGAAATGAATATCTCCATGGTGGCGGCGGGCGACCTCTTCACTGTGGACTGCGATACCTTTCCGGGCGGCTACCTTCGAAATGACACGCCCGGGCAGTTTTCGACTCATGGCTTCCCCTCGCGGCGAGGGGTTGCCGCGGAATTCGCCGCACGCGGGCTCAAGAGTTTGTATCTGGAGCCGGAAATGCCGATGGCTGCTCCCCAGCGATCCTCCACCGCCGCGCCGCCTGACGTCGTGAAATGGCAGGAAGAACACGCGAAAATTCGCGCGGCCTTGCAGGATTGGCAAGCGATTCTCGCGGGGCTGGTTTCGCATCGCGGCGAGAGTCTCACCGACCGGCAGGCGGCGCTCGCAGCATTACGCATGACGATGCATTTCTTCAAGACCTATGCCATGGACCATTGCCGCCGGGAAGAAAGTGGGTTTTTCCGAATGTTTGCGCCGGGCGCAGTACCGACGGCGAAGCTCCAAGCATTTCGAGATGGGCACGAGCGCTTTGGCATCGACCTGGACAGGTTTGAACGCCAGATGGCCTCCTATCAACTCTCGGGTGATCCCTGTGTGCTGCTCAATTTGGGAGAACGCACCATCCGTGAATTAGGGGAGCACCTCGCCATGGAAGAAGGGTTTGCGGCAGAGCGCCAATGACTTATATATTCGAAAGGTGTTACGCTTGCAAGATATGCCGACGTGGTCTAACCCATGAGCGACGTGGTCATTCGAGTCGAGCAGCTAAGCAAGCGCTATCGCATCGGTGAACGACAGCCCTACCTGGCGTTGCGCGATGTGCTGGCCCATACTCTTTCCGCCCCGCTTCGCATCTTCCGGCGCCAAAACGCCTCTTCGCTCAACGGCGATCCCGGTCATTTCTGGGCGCTCAAGGATGTCTCATTTGAAGTTCGTCAGGGCGATGTGATGGGTATTATCGGCCGCAATGGAGCGGGCAAGAGTACTTTGCTGAAGATCCTGGCCCGCGTCACCAAGCCCACCCTGGGAGTCGGGCAGATCCGCGGTCGCCTGGGGAGCCTGCTCGATGTGGGCACGGGGTTTCACCCTGAGCTCACCGGCCGGGAGAATACCTATCTGAACGGCGCCATCCTGGGAATGAGCAAGCAGGAGATCGATCGCAAGTTTGACGAAATCGTTGCCTTCTCGGAGATTGAAAGGTTCATCGACACCCCCGTAAAGTACTATTCGAGCGGGATGTACGTGCGCCTGGCTTTCTCGGTAGCCGCTCATCTGGAACCGGAAATCCTGTTGGTGGACGAGGTGCTGGCCGTTGGGGACGTGGCCTTCCAGAAGAAGTGCCTGGGAAGAATGGGGGATGTCGCCAAGCATGGGCGCACGGTGTTGTTTGTGAGCCATAGCATGGCCGCCATCGCCCTACTGTGCAAGTCCGTCGTCGTGCTGGAAAAGGGCAGTGTCAAGACGTTTGGGCCTGCCCAGAACGGCATCACGGAATACCTGGTGGGCGCCATGGACCGCCAGACGGAAGTCTACAACGTGGAAGGCGCTCCGCGTGTCGTTCAGGATTTAAACCAGCAGGTGGAATTCCTGTCGTTGGAGTTTGAAGGCATGCCCGGGAAACTCGTGCCCGCCGACGCGGATCTTTGTCTGCGGATGACCGTGCGAGGAAACCGGGCGGTCGGCAGTTTCCGGTTCTCCCTAACGATCTACGCCGTTGACGGGACGCCTGTGGGGAGCTGTGCCGGGCCGCAGATTCACTCGATTGAGGAAGGTGAGGTGGCCGCCTTCCGCCTGCAACTTGCCAACCCTGCCCTGGCTCCGGGACTTTACCGGTTTGGGCTGGGAGTTGGAATCGGCAATGAGCGGGAGGGAATTCGCGAATACGACATCGTGGAAGACGTCTTGCACTTCGAGGTTCTTCCTCCCGCGGGACAAGACGGAACCAGGTCCCTCTGGGAGAGAAGCTGGGGCAGCATCCGATTTCACCAACCCATGACCACAAGAATTGCGATCAGGTGAATAGCTCAATGGCCCACAACCCGATGGTCAGCATTTGCATGCCTGCATACAATCATGCGCCTTTCTTGCCCGCGGCCTTGGACTCAATCCTGGCTCAGACTTTCCGGGATTTCGAACTCGTCGTTGTCGACGACGGCTCGACCGATGGTAGTTTTGAAATCCTGGAAAGCTCTGCCCGCAAATATCCTGACGTCATGCGGGTATTGACGCATCCCGGCCGGCAAAACCTGGGGATTTCCGTAACGAGCAACGTGGTGGTGAAAGAAGCGCGCGGCGTCTATTTCTGCCCTCATGCTTCGGATGACGTTTCCTACCCGGACCGGCTCGAGCGCCAGGTCGGCTTTCTGGAAAGTCATCCGGAAATCGATTGGGTATATGGCACCGCCGATTTCATCGACGAGCAAGGCGCGCGGTTCGAGGGACAGTTCGGCCACGACCTGTCCGCATTCCCCGATTTGGCGGAAGAGCTTGTCTTGGATAACAGGATTGCGGGCGCCACCGTCTTGATTCGAACGAAGTGCATGCTCGAGGTTGGGCAGTTCGAACCTGAATTGATGTACGGCGATTGGGAGTTCTTTATTCGGCTAGCCGCGCGCTGCCCAAGTGCTTTCCTGCCGGGTGCGGTGGCAGGGTATCGTTGCCATGGTTATAACAGTTCCTTGATTTTTCCCTTTGATGCGAGTCTTGAACGCCGTCTTGAGAATCTCAGGCACTCGCTTGAGGCAATCACCGCCCTGCGCCGGAAGGCGGATGCGGCGGATGTTCAGCTTGGCCGGCCGCGAATCAAGGGGCTGCTTGACCTGAGACGGGCTGCATTTCTTATCTTGCTGCACCAAAGGCAATCAGCATCTCTGGCCGCTGCGGAGGTGTTTCGAAGTGACCCCTCATTCCGCGGCGACTTGAAGCATCTGGCCCATTGTTTACGCCACTTCGGGAGCCTGCGATTAGCGCTCATGATGATCCGGGAACTGGGGTTCCCACCGAGCTGGCTGGCGGATAAGGATTTCGTGTCAGCATTGCTGCGGATGGGCTTACAGCGAGTTTCGTCCCGCGGCTGATGCCTAGATGATAAAGGCAATGGGTGTTCGGAAAATGGTTGATTTGGCGCGGCAAAGGAAATTGCGCTAAGGGGGATATCTCAATGGCTCGGACCCCCATGGTCAGCGTGTGCGTACCCTCCTATAATCATGCTCGGTTCCTGGCCGCAACGTTGGAATCGATCCTAAGCCAGACCTTCCGCAATCTCGAACTCGTTGCGGTTGATGATGGATCGACCGATAACAGCCTGGAAATCTTACGGAGCTATGCCTGCAAATATCCCGAAATCGTGCGCGTATTCACACATCCGGGCCGACAGAACCTGGGCATCACGGTCACCGAGAACCTCGCGATTGAGGAAGCTCGGGGGCTCTATTGGTGCGGTCACGATTCGGACGATGTTTCCTGCCCAGACCGGCTCGAGCGCCAAGTGGCCTTCATGGAAGGTCATCCCAACGTGGGGTGGGTCTATGGGGTTGCCGAGTACATCGACAAGGACGGCGCCCAGCTTCGGGGCCAAATGGGCCAGGATTTGTCCGCAATTTCTGATTTGGCGGAAGAGCTTATCTTACAGAACACCATCGCTGCTCCTACCGTGATGGTGCGAATGAAGTGCATGAAGGAGGCTGGACCGTTCGAGCCGGGGTTGACTTATGGGGATTGGGAAATGTGGATTCGGCTGGCCGCGCGCTATCCGAGTGCATTTCTGCCGGGCGCCGTGGTGAGGTATCGATGTCATGAATACAACACCTCGATGAGTTTCCCCCAGCCGGAGGATCGGGTCCGAAGCCGCAAGGACATCGGTCATCACCTCGACGTCGTTATTTCGCTGCGGCGGAAGGCGGATACGGCGGGGGGCCAGCTTGGCCGCCCACGCAAGAAAGCACTGCTGGATTTGCGCCGCGCCGCGCTTCATCTTTTGCTCGATGATAGGGAAGCCGCATCTCTGGCGGTCGCGGCGGCGTTTCGCAGCGACCCCACGCTTCGCTCTGACTTGGCGGACCTGGCGCATTGGTTATCCCGCTTTGAAAGGCTGCGTCTGGGGCTCATGACGGTTCGAGAGCTTGGGTTTCCGCCGCGATGGCTAGGAGACAAGGTTTTTGCTTCTACGATCGTCCGGCTCGGCGCAAATCGACTTCGGCGGTTTTTCTGGCGGGAGGGCCGCACTGACTGATCGGCTTCGTCTCATTCGTGTCGCGGGCGTCCTGCCAGTGACGAGTCGATGCGGAGACGGCCATGCTACGATAGATTCCGGACTCCCTTCCTGCGTAAGGATAGGTTCCAAGCGCCGTTAGGCCCTGAAACAGGGGCTTAAACCGGAGAAAGAATTTGCGTGGAATTCGCACCTGGCTGTAGGTTGAACGTGACGGAGAGCGCGATCGCGCCATGGGCGTAAGTAATGCCCATCGTTTCTGGGAGAATGCATGAGTCTGACTGACGACCATTACCGAAGATTTGCCAACTTATCCTTCGAAGATTACCGTAGGATGGCCCAGGATGATTCCCTGAGCCAAAACGAAATGAGCGGGGGCCCCGATTCGTACCGGAAGGGAAAGGCGGGGATCATTTTTCAGAGCATCGTCGCTCATCTGCCTTTGCTTAATGCCAGAGGAAAAGTGGTGCTCGAAGTCGGTCCGGGCTGCAGCGAACTGCCTCAGATGATGATTGACCTCTGCCGCGAACGAGGGCATCAGCTTTTGTTCGTTGATTCGGAAGAGATGCTAGCGCATCTTCCTGACGACGATTTCATTGTGAAGTTTCCGGCATACTACCCCCAGTGCGAGCCCCTCTTCAGAGATTACCACTCGAAGGTGGATGTGCTCCTCACGTATAGCGTGCTGCACTACGTTTTCGCTGAAGGGAACGTATGGGATTTCTTGGACCGGTCCCTGGAACTGCTGGCTGAAGGCGCCGAGATGTTGATTGGAGATATTCCCAACATCTCAAAGCGGCGGCGCTTTTTCAGCAGCGCCAATGGCGTCAAGTTCCACCAGCAATTCAACAATACCCAGGCGCTGCCCGAGGTGCATTTTAACCGTTTGGAGCGGCGCCAAATGGATGATTCGGTAATTCTGGCCTTGATCAGCCGGGCGCGAAATCAGGGGTTTGACGCCTATGTGGTTCCTCAACCTCCTGGCCTGCCCTTTGCGAATCGGCGCGAGGACGTGTTAATCAGGCGGCCGTGAGCGGAAAAATCAAAGGCCAAACTCATCCGTCGCCGTACACTCATGATTGTTGAAACCTCAGTGCGCGTGGAGTCCTACGAGCCGAAGTTCCAAACCTGTTGGGACGATTTCATTCGTCAATCCAAGAACGGCGTATTCATCTTCCATAGGAATTACCTTGAACACCACGCCGACAGATTTAGGGACTTCTCACTCCTGTTCTTTCACGGCGATCAACTTGTCGCCGTGATGCCCGCGAACCGGGTTGACGACACGGTGGTGTCGCACGGAGGGCTCACGTTTGGGGGAATCATTTCCGACCAGAGAATGACGACAATTCTGATGTTGGACGTTTTCTCGGCGCTGATAAATGAGTTGCGAGCGCAAGGCATCAAGAAGTTGATATACAAGCCGATTCCTCACATCTACCATACTCTTCCGGCGGAGGAGGATCTGTACGCGCTTTTTCTGCACAACGCCAGGCTGTTCCGGCGGGATGTCTCTTCCACCGTTGTCGCCGGCCGGAGGCTCGCGCTGGCGAGGAATCGGAGGCGGGCCCTTCAGCGCGCCAAGTCTAACCGCCTGAAAGTGGCGCGGACGCAGGAGTTTTCCCGGTTCATGGCGATTGCCGAAGCCAACCTGCAAGAACGGCACGGCGTGCGGCCGGTCCATACGGCGGCGGAAATCCAACTCCTGGCTGAACGTTTTCCGGAGAATATCAAGCTCTACACGGTTCATTTCCAGGACGAAATGCTCGGAGGGGTTATTATTTACGAAAGCGCGAATGTCGCCCACGGCCAATACCGCCACGCTACCGAAAAGGGGATGAGCCTCGGGGCGCTCGACTGCGTCATGGATGTGCTCATGAACGAAGTATATCCAGACAAGCCCTATATTGATTTTGGCATTTCCACTGTGGAAAATGGGCGCACCTTGAACGTCGAGCTGATCCAAAACAAAGAAAGTTACGGCGCACGCGCGACGGTTTATGATTTCTATGAGCTGAGCTTGGAGATATGACCACGCCTCCTGAAAGATTAAAGATAATGCTGCCGCCCGAAAATGACTCAATGATTCCGGCAGGCATCCGGATCAGCCCGTTTCTGCACACCTACCTTGACCGCGCATGCGAGGATGTGGATGAAACGGTGGCAGAGCGCCTGCTGGAAGAGCACCTGGGCCGCCCGGGGACGTTGACGTTCAGCGGTCGGCACGCGCTGGCGCTCGTGCTTGCCGATGCCGGACTGGGGGCTGATGACACGGTTACCATTCTTACGACAACCGGCAACTCTTATGTTTCCGGTTGTGTAACTCACACAATTGGACGCCTCTGCCATTGGTCCATGAAGATCGAGCCCTCCACGCGGCTCATTGTCGTGATTCACGAGTGGGGCATCCCTTATGCAAGGCTTGATGAGTTGCTGAAACTTGGCATTCCGGTTGCCGAGGACTGCGCTTACGCTTTTGCCTCTACACACAACGGCAAGAAGCTTGGCCGTGATGGGAAGTACGCAATATTCAGCTTGCCGAAATTCTTTCCCATTAATTATGGCGGCATTGTCTGCGGCGTCCGTCGGCAAGTCGAGATGCTTCCGGCCCATCGTCGAGCTATTTTCAACGTTGTCGGCTCCGACCTTCCGCGGCTGGCGTCGATTCGCGAGGCGCGCATTGCCGCTTGGCACTACCTGGAGAAGCGATTTGCGGAAATTGGCTGCCAGCCGGCGCTATCGCTCCATCCCGGCACCATACCTGGCGCATTCATGTTCAAGCCTCATGATGCTGTTATCCCGGAAGATATCAAGCGGGCTTATCAGTCACACGGAATCGAAGCAAGTGTGTTCTACCCCTGGCACGCGGTGTTTGTTCCTTGCCACCAGCACCTGACGCCCGGCGCCATGGATTACATTGTCGCGGTCTATGAGCAAGCCGCGCGCGCCGCAGTACGTGATTTCTAACAGGAAGACTTGAGGACATGACCACACCTCGCATCCAACCCACCAGCGCCCCGGCTGCGGGCGTACTCAGCTCGACTCCGGGAAGCTGCCGGGTTATCCGCTTGCCGCGGATCGACGACGTGCGCGGAAACCTCTCTTTTGTAGAGGAGAAGCGCCACATCCCCTTCGCCATAAAGCGAGTCTATTGGGTCTACGACGTGCCGGGAGGGGCGACCCGCGACGGTCACGCCTATCGCACGCTGGAAGAGTTCATCATTGCGGTCTCCGGTAGTTTCGATGTGGTGATCGATGATGGGAAGGAAGAGCAGGTTGTGCAACTGAACCGGTCCTATGTGGGGCTCTACGTTCCCCCGATGGTTTGGCGCCGCCTCGAAAACTTCTCCAGTAATTCGGTCGCCCTCATCCTCGCGTCACAGCCGTATTCGGAAGGGGAGTACCTGCGCGAGTATCAAGAGTTCACGTTCCTGGGGAAGACGAAATGATCACAGTGGACGACTGCCGTTTGCTGGATCTGCCGCGGGTCGTTCAGCCCGGGCGCGGCAGTATCACGCCGGTTGAAGGTGGAACGGACGTTCCCTTTACAATCGCCCGCGTGTATTACCTCTATGATGTCCCGGGAGGAGAGTCGCGCGGGGGCCATGCGCACAAGGAGTTGGAACAAGTGATCGTCGCCGCCCTGGGGTCTTTCGAGGCAGAGGTCGATGATGGCGCAAACAAGCGGACCTTCCAACTGAACCGGAGTTTCCATGGTTTGTACCTGCCCCGCCTGATCTGGCGGGAACTCAAGAACTTTTCTTCCGGGGCAATCTGCCTGGTGCTGGCATCCCAGCCATACCGGGAAGAAGACTACTTTCGGGATTATGGGGAATTCGTTCGGCAGCGGAATTCACTGCCTTAGCGGGGAACGGTCTTGGCAAGCTCTTTGTCCGTTAAGTTCGGCGATTTGCAGGCACAGCACACGCTGCTGGCGCGAGAGATCGATGACGCCATCCATCGCGTCCTGGAGCGTTCGTGGTTTATCTTGGGAGAGGAACTGAAGGGGTTCGAAGCGGAGTTCGCGGCCTACTGCGGAGTCAAGCACTGCATCGGCGTGGCATCCGGAACCGAGGCCCTTCAGCTTGCGCTGCTTGCGTGCGGCATTGGCCGCGGCGACGAAGTTATCACGGTGGCGCACACTTTCATCGGCACCGCGCTGGCGATCGCAGCCACAGGCGCCACGCCTGTATTCATCGATATCAACCCGCAGACTTACACCCTCGCCCCGGAGCAGTTGGCTCCGGCGTTCTCTCCCCGGACCCGCGCGATCCTTCCCGTCCATTTGTACGGCCAGTGTGCGGAGATGGATGAGATCCTTGCTTTCGCGAAACAGCATGACTTGTACGTCATCGAGGATGCCGCGCAGGCGCACGGGGCTTCCTATAAGGGCAGGAAAGCGGGAAGCATGGGACAATTAGGTTGTTACAGCTTTTATCCGACCAAGAACCTGGGCGCGTGCGGCGATGCCGGAGCGGTGGTGACCGACGACCCGGAGCTCGCCGCGCGGTTGCGACGGCTGCGCAATTACGGCGAATCCAGCCGGTATCACCACGACACCTTGGGGTACAACAGCAGGCTCGACGAGGTGAAGGCGGCGATCCTCCGGGTCAAACTTCCCCACCTGGAGGAGTGGAACGAAAGGCGCCGGCGGGTTGCGGCAGGTTATCTTGCGCGGCTGGAAGAACGATTTTCTCCTCCCAAGGCAAGCCCTGACTGCGTCCACACTTACCACCTTTTCGTGATTCAAAGCGACGATCGGGACAGCTTGCAAAAGCACCTGCTAGCGCGCAAGATCGAAACCCTCATCCACTATCCGATACCTTGTCATCTTCAGCCGGCCATTTCAGGCATCGAACACCGGTGCGGGGACCTGACCGTAACCGAGAGGGTGACCAAGCGAATGTTGTCGCTCCCGATGTTTCCAACCCTCAGCCCTGAACAGGTGGCGCACGTAACGGAATGCGTAAACTCGATTGGAGGGAGGACGTGCTAAGTGAAGGGTCGCCTGGCCCCGAGGCCCTCGAATCCTCTTACCGATCTAGAATTTGCGCGGTCATTGTCACCTACAACATCGGGGCGGCGATTCATCGTTGCTTTGATGCCATCCGGAACCAGGTTGGCCACGTGCTCATTGTGGACAATGGCTCTGACGAACTTACCGTCCGGGAATTGCACAGTCTGGCCGCTTCCGATTTCGTAACGGCCATCCTAAATGAACGAAATGAGGGGCTCGCGCACGCTTACAATCAGGCCGTGCAATGGGCGCGGGACAAAGGATTTCAGTGGATACTGACGCTTGATCACGACAGCGAAGCCACGCCTGGTATGGTCGACAAACTCGTGCAGGCTTACGTAACCCTCGAACGGCAGGGGATACGGAATGTCGGAGTCGTCGGGGCTAATCCCTTCGATCAGAACATCCAACGTTTTATTCAGTATCTCCCGAGGGAGGGCGGAGGAGCGGCTCTGGAGGATGAGGGGGTGATATCTTCCGGCAGCCTCATCCAACTCCGAGTGTTTGATACTATGGGGCTATTTGACGAAGATCTGTTTATTTATTACGTCGACACCTACTTTTGCAGGCGCCTCGTCCGGGCGGGTTTCCGGATCTATGTTTGCCCCGAGGCCGTGTTGATTCACCAGGAGGGATCCAAAAGGCGCAGGAAACTCCTCTGGAGACATGCATACTACGACCATTACGGTAAGCACGCGCGGTACTACCTCACTCGCAATACGATCCACATGATGAAAAGGCGCGAGGTGAGCGCTGGCGATATTTACTGGATGGTTCGCAGGACTTGTCTTGACCATTTGAAAATCCTGCTGTTCGACGAGGACCGATTCTCGATCATATGGTACAGCCTGAAAGGCCTGGTGGATGGTCTGCGAGGTAGGGTTGGCCCTTTAGACTCGGCGGGCACGGCGACCCATCGAGACGGTTGACGTCACTGGGGCGTAGCCATTGCGGCGTTGCTGCCGCTGGCATGCGACTTCGCTTCCCGGAGTGACAATTTCTAAGCAGAAAGGGGGAGCAGGCCATGCGCTGCCCCCTCATTGGTTGGCTGGACGGGTCCGGACCTTTGTGGTACAAGTTACAAAGAATGTTCGCAGGCGGCGAGCCGCTTAGAGAAATGGAATCATGTGGACTCCTAAACATGTCGTGATCGTAGGCGGATGTGGACACGTCGGGCTTCCCTTGGGCCTGCTTTTTGCCTCCCGCGGTGTGAAAGTAAGCTTGCTGGATATCGACAAAGCCAAAGTCGATAAGGTGAACCGGGGCGAGATGCCGTTTCTGGAACAGGGCGCCCCGGAAATGCTCCAACAAGTCGTGGGGAGAGGCTTGGACGCGACGCTGGACGAAGGCTGCCTGGCGCACGCCGATGCGGCGATCGCGGTGGTGGGCACTCCGGTAGACAAATATTTGAATCCAACTCTTCGCAACCTTTGCCGGAGTGTTGACGATTTGGTCAATCATCTCCCTGAGGATGCGTTGCTGGTGTTGCGCAGCACCGTCTACCCTGGGGTCACCAAAATCGTGTACGACCGCGTGCGCGCTCTGGGCCGTAACGTGCACGTCGCCTTTTGTCCGGAGAGAATAACAGAAGGGAAAGCGATCGAGGAGCTGACGCGGCTGCCCCAGATTGTTGCGGCGTTTGAACCGGAAGCGATGGCGAGAGCCAGCAACCTGTTTTCCCGACTCTCTCCTGAGATTATTGAACTTGAGCCTACCGAGGCGGAACTCGCCAAGCTGTTTACAAACAGTTGGCGATACCTCAACTTTGCCATTTCCAATCAGTTTTACGTCCTCGCGCAAAGCTACGGGCTCGACTTTTATCGCATCTATGACGCGGTCACGCGCGATTATCCCCGCATGGCCAGTTTCTCGCGGGCAGGTTTCGCGGCCGGCCCCTGTTTGCTGAAGGACACATTGCAGCTTGCGGCGTTCACGGGGAACAATTTCTTCATGGGACACGCCGCGATGCTGGTCAACGAGGGGCTGCCGAACTACCTCGTTGCGCAATTGCGTTCATTGGGCCTCGGCACAAAGTGCGTAGCGATCCTGGGCATGGCCTTCAAGGGCGATTCCGACGACGTGCGCGATAGCCTTTCCTACAAGCTGCGGAAACTCTTGGAGGTCGAGGCCCGCGAAGTACTGTGCACCGACCCTTATGTGCAAGATCCTACGCTGGTTCCGCTGGATCAGGCCTTAGCGCGCGCGGATATCTTCATCCTGGGCGCTCCCCATTCCGTTTATCAATCACTTTCCTTCCCCCCTAACAGACAAATTGTCGATGTCTGGAATTTCTGGCCCAAGCCCAAAGCAGCGCCTCGCAAGGTCGAACCCGAACTATCCCCCCTGAAGAGTTAATCTAGCTAATTAAGGGTCATTAAGGGTTGTCAAGGCCAAGCGTCCACGCTTCACTTCGGGCTCCGCTCTGACTGCGCCAGGGGCAAGCACGTCTGCTCCTTCCCTGAAAGGAGGAAAGCGACCGGGCCGTAGAGGCTGCCGAGCAAGAGCGGAATTCGTGGGACTTTGAGTTTCGCCGCGGCCGATGCTTCCGCTGCGGGTCGGCCCTGCAGGCGTGAAAGGGCGTAGCGAAGGATTGGGGCGCGCAGAGTGGGTTTCTGAATGAAGTATTTAGAGAGGATGGCCGTATGCGCGCAACCCGAATGGAAAGCCCAGCGCCGGACAGCGCGCCATTCTGTGGGATGACGGTGGAGAATTCGAGCCGCAGGCTCGACGACGATCTTGCCGCCCCCTAGTAACACCCTGACGAGTAGATCCGGTTCTTCGCCAGAGCCGATTCGGGTTCCGCGACCAAAGCGAGAATCGAAATAACCGAAGCGGTCGAAAGCCTCCCGCCGAATCACCATGTTGGCGTTGCCCACTAAGGCCGCGCGCATGGGGAAGGAGTTCCCACCGGCGTTCCCATCGATGGCCACTTGCGATTCCGGGAACTGAGTCCGATGGAGATAATCGAAGGCTTGGCTGACGGGGTCGCGAAGGGTTTGGGCGAAGATGCTCCCCACGACTGCGAGCACCTGGGGGTCACGAAATGGGGTCAGCAGGAGCGGAAGCCAGTCCGGGTCGGCCACCGAATCGTCGTCGAGGAATGCCAGAATGCTTCCCATTGCCGCGCGGATTCCCGCGTTGCGCGCCCGACTGACACTACGTTGGTCCTCTGAGACGACCGTGGAATCGTGGCGCCGGGCAATATCCATCACCGCCGCAAGGTGTGGACCGTTGTTGACAACGATGATTTCTGCAACTGCGGGCTTGAAAGGGCGTAAGGATTCGAGACATTTCTCAAGGTCGTTCAGGCGGTCGACGGTGCAAACGATGATGCTCGTTTGGTTTAGAAATTCGCCGGGAATCTCCATATCACAATCCTGTGAAGAGCGCACGTCCGCTGCGCGTCACCGCATCGGTCTGACGCGATGGGTCAGACCGCCCGAAGTGCAGAGAATTCAAGGCTCGTTCCGCCCGGCCAGTAGGGCCCATTTCCGGGTCTCATTGAGGAGTTCATCGTAAAGCTCGGCGAATCTCGCCGTCATCTGCGCGATGCCGAAATGATCTCTTACGCGCACATGCCCGGCTGATCCCATGCTCAGGCGAAGATCCGGGTTCGAAAGGAGGAGACGTAACCGGTCGGCCAAGGCTTCGGCATCTTGTGGCGGGACAAGCCAGCCCGTCTTTCCGTCCTCAATCAACTCCGGGACGCCGCCTACGGAGGATGCGACCACCGGCAGGCCCGAGGCCATGGCATCCAAAGCGGCAATCGGGAAGCCCTCCTCCAGGGACGGCATCACGAAGACATCCCAGCGCCGCAGAACCGGAGTGAGGTCGTCGATCCAGCCAAGAAACTTAACACATCCCCCGAGACCAGAGTGCGCGACCGCCTCGTCCAGTTTCTTGCGTTGCGGCCCGGAGCCGGCAATCTCCACTCGGAGGGCAGGGAATTCACGCCGAAGCATGGCGGCGGCGCTGAGCAAGTACTCGATCCCTTTCAGTACCACCAGTCGCCCCGCTGTTCCGAGGATGATCTCAGATGTGTCGCGGTGGCGCAGGGCAGGAGGGTCGCCAGGGGGGACGGCCACTCCGGCATAAATCACTCGCGCCACTCCATCGACAACTCGACTTGCCACTGCCTGAGAGACGGCGACGACTGCATCTGTGCCACGCGCGGAGAAGTGGACCGGCGTGAGGCCCCGCGGCTCCAGAATCCGGCCGTGCAGATGCCTGACGATCTTGGCTTGTGTAGCTGCTCGCACGAGCCAGCCGACAGACCTTCCTCCGAAGTGAATATGGACAATCGCAAACCTCTGATTACGCAGTCTGCGCCAGAACCTCCAGGCTCCCATGGGATCGCGCATCCCGCGCCACCAATCGAGACTATTTGCCCGCACGCCTGCCTGCTGGAGCATGGCCACTTGAGGTCCTGCCCCCTCCAGGAACCAGGTGTGGATGCGGTATCGTTCGGGATCGAGGCCCTCCGCGAGCGCACGCACGATACGGGCCATGCCCGTTCCCTCGGGCTGTGCCGTGCCAAGAATATGAAGTACTTGGTGAGCCATCACTTCTCTCGGAGTCTGGGCACTCGGGTCAGGGCCCGATTGCGTCAACGGCTTCACAACGCTCGACCTTAAGCGGGTCGCGCTCTGCCGCCCGTCCCGGTGTGCGGTAGACATCTGATATTGCGCTGCTGTTTTCATAGACGGTCTCCGCACAGGTAAGTGAATTCTCCACCGGGGGCGCATCCGTGCCTACTAAGAATCTATACAAATGCCTCCGCCCTCTCAAATCCTCCAAGGTGAAGATCACAGGGCGCGGGGCGTAATAAGAAGGAAGCCGAAAATCCACGACGTAGATCACGGCGTCGGCAGGCAAAATGCGGTTAAGGGCGCGAAAATCATCCTCCAAGGCGACGTAATCGCGCAGAAAGGAATCGCGGCTTTCGATTCCCGACACCACTTTAATGAAGGGTCTTGCGTAGTAGATCTGCACGGCCAGCCACGGCAGGCACGCTCCAAACAGAATCAACCACCATCGGGCGATGAGGCGCGTTCCAAGTTGGGACGGCCATAATACCCATGCTCCAAGGATGAGCACGACGTACTGAAGTCCACCCAGGAATCTAAACTCTTGCGGGAGCTGCCAGGCGATGAGAATTGCCTGCCCGCAGACAAGTCCGAAAAGGACCTTGAAGACCCGCTCGCGTTTCCAGGCTGCAAAGGTAACGACGCCAAAGGCTGCGATTACTCCTACGGAGACAGACGGGGCCAGCCAAGTCAGGAGGACTATCCACCCCGTCCTGTTTAGGTCGCGGGCGTCCAAGAATCTTGCGATTGTTTCGGGCCCAAAGTAGTGTGAGTGAAACAAAGTCGCGGTGGCAAGGCCAAACGGTGAGCCGCACTGCATCCAGGTCCAAAGGACGATTGGGCCATAGAACGTTGCCCACACGCCCAAGGCACTTCCCGCGGCCTTCTTCCAACCGATACCGGCCGCTGCCCGGTGGACACCGATGAACGTGACGGCCACCGAGAGAGGCAGAATTGAGATCTTTGTGGAAGCGGCGGCGTAGGCCGCGAGGCAAACAAAAAACAGTCTCGTATGCGCCTTCAACTCACCCGTTACGCCGTCGGGAAGCATGGCGAGAAGACACGCCGTTGCCGTGGCAAGATCTCCCAGCGCATGCGGCCCGCTGGTGACATGCCATACGGAAGAGTAAATGCCAACGGCAGAGATCGCTCCCGTCATCCATCCGGCCGAAACACTTCTGGTCAGGTCGGTAGTGATGCCAACGATAAGCAGAATCAACGCCACTCCCAACCCCCAACTGACCACGTTCCCGGCCTCGGGGAACCCTGCGGCGTAGGCCGCGCTGAGTCCCAACTGGAAGGCTGTTTGGGGGAAGAATGCCGCTTCAAATGGCCAACGATACAGGTATACGCCCCCATCTTCCATCACTCGCTTGGGGATCAGCATGTGGTAATACAACTCGTCGATCTTCGTCGAGGGCGCGATGGCGATGATGAGGTTGATTGCGATCACCGCAACGATCACGGCAATGAACCACCCGTCAGCGCGGCGCAGGGTTCTTAGGCCGGAGGTAAAGGACAGGTGCCTTCTAAACTTGAAAAGTAAACAGCAGCCAATTATTGCTAGCGCGGCGCCAACCAACTTCACCGCCGTTACACCCCCTCCCAGAAAGAGGACCAGCATCACGCCCAAATCGATAATTGCCACGCCGCTGATGAGGGATATCGAGAGGCGCCAACGAGGAGGGATGGGCCCTAGCAGGTGCGTAACCCCGAGGCCGATGCCACCGGCGGCGACCAGTTCAAGCACGCCTCCCAGCAAGGTTTTGACCGAGCCCATGAAGTTGTCTGATCCTCCAAAACAAGCTGAGTATAGTCCAAGGGGTCCCAAAGTTCGAGCGCGAGTCGGCGGCAGTGGGCCGCCTGTCCTCGAGCGCGTTCTTTTCGTCTGGCCGACCCTCCGAGCAGGACCGGTCCGACCCGGGCTCAGGATTGCCAGCGCCGCCATCTTGACGGCTCAATGCCGGTCGGAAGCCAGCCGAAATTAGGACGGCTCATCCTTCGTAAAGGGGCTGTATCGTGCACGGAAAAACCCGCGAAAAACCGAATTGATCTGACAAATGGTCGTCGCAAAGGAGCAGTTTTCTGCAAAATGGGTGTCGGTTAGACGTAAATGTCCGAATCTAAGACATAAATGTCCGACATTTTTCCGGGTATTGTGTCCGAGATTTGTGTGTTTTCATATACATACCGGCTTCGTTCGTATTTTTTTAACATCTTTTTTTCATCCCCTGCCGGAAAATGTGGCCACGGCGGGGCCGACTCCGCCCTCCCTCACCAGGTTCGTGACTTCGATCCAAGTTATTGTTTTTCATAAACATTCAAGGTTCCCGGGAAGTTTTTCCGAGTCCCTGCTCCCACCGCGCTTGCCGTTGCCGCTCAGGAGCACGTTGTTCACGTGCGGGACTTCCCCAAAGCTTGGGCACTGGGGGCTACGTGCTGGATTACAGAGCCTTCCTGGGTAGCCAGCCGTTTGCCCCAAAACCCGTTCTGCGGTGCGCCGTTTTACCCACACGACAATACTCCGCTAGATATGTAGCACGATGGCGACCAGAGGCTAGGTGAATAGGGACAAATCTTCCGGCGGAGGATATTTCTGTTGAATTTACCTCGTAGGGGCACCCGTCGTGGGTGCCCACAGGGGTGGGAGAAATAATGTCAGGGGATTATCGCTTTTCCCTCAATAATAAAATGATTCCTGACACGCATTTCCCGGCCTAAGTTGTCGCGAGGCTTTCGGGCCGCTCACCCGGAGATCTCCTGGCAGCGAATCATCGCGCAACGCAATGTTCTGGCGCATGAGTACGGCGAAGTTGACGACTCGGTGGTATGGAGAGTGACACTCGTGCCTGCGCGAGGTACAATTGGGTGAAGGCATTGGCATCGGCTCTTACGGAGTGAGTATGTTGCGCACCTATAAAGCGATCTTGCACGGCGACCATGTGGAATGGCTCGACCAGCGCCCTGAGCAGACGCAGCCGGTGCCGGTACACATCACCCCCCTGGAAGACGCCACTCTTGAACCGGCACACGAACGGGGACGGCTTATGGCGGAGGCTCTCGCTGCCCTGGCCAGCCGGGGAACATTTGCCGCCATTACCGATCCGGTTGCCTGGCAGCGCGAGGTCCGGCACGAGCGCACGTTACCTGCCCGTGAGGGGTGATGCTCCTCGATAGCAATATCATCATTTACGCCGCACAAGCTGAACATGCTGCACTGAGGAAGTTCATTGCCGAGCATGCCCCCGCGGTCTCGGTCATCAGCTCCATCGAGGTGCTCGGCTACCACCGTCTGGGTGATGAAGAGCGGCAGTTTCTGGAGCGATTTTTCCAGGCAACTGAGGTGCTGCCGGTTTCAGATGCCGTGGTGCAATGGGCTATCAAGCTACGGCAGCGGCGCAGAATGACGCTGGGCGACGCGATTGTTGCCGGCACAGCGGTGGAACACGGGCGTGTCCTGGTCACCCGTAATACCGAAGATTTTCGCTGGATTAGCGAGATCAAGCTGCTCGATCCGCTGGCAGACCGCCCCTGACCAGCGCATCGAACTGGTAGCGCGGAGGTGGACATACTGTGGCCTCCTCCGCGGCTCGTCATCTGCTCCCATGTATGGAGCGGCTATCGCATGGCCATCAAACCCGGGCGCTCTGATCGGTGGCCTGGTGGCACGGGCACTCCTGCCTGTGCCCTAGCGAATGCACTCCACACATTGGACACAGGCAAGAGTGCCTGCGCCACACTCCATGCCGCCCACGATAGGCCTTGCACCCGCGTCCCCAAGCGGTCATTTCCCGATGTAGTGCCGTGGAGGAAGGCCAGGTGTACCCACCTCCGCACTGGCGTCCGGCTGATGCGTTCCCCGCCGAGCGGGGGCGGCCTGGAGCAATTGAATGTTTACTCCCGACGCGATTGCGTTCCGCGGCAGTCTGGAGTGCTCTGGCGGTATGATCGATCTAAAGTTGGAAGTGCCCATCAACGAGGAAGTCGAAGTCGATGCGAAGACCCTGGCAGCGATCGACCGCGGCATTGCTGACGCCGACGCGGGCCGGGTCGTACCTCTCGATGAAGCCCGGAAACTCGTTCCCCAGTGGAATTCCAAATTCGCATCACCCAAGCCGCGTTAGCAGACTTTTTGGAGATGCAGCACGGCTCTCGTGAGCTTGCAACCTAGCATGGAGGTGGACACCCCCGTGACCTTCTCCGCGGATCGCCGTTTTGTCCTGTGTGCGGACCGGTTTTCGCGTGGCCATGACACGCGGGTGCTCTGACCGGTGGCGTGGTGGCACAGGCACTCCTGCCTGTGCCCCAACCGGATGCACTCCACACCTTGGACACAGGCAAGAGTGCCTGTGCGACGCAACATGCCGCTCCTGATAGGCGTTGCCCCCGCGTCCCCAAGCAGTCATTTCCGGACCTTGTGCCACGAAGGAGGGCCACGTTCGCCCACCTCGGTGCTGCCTGCTCTTGGCAACTGCGGGTTACTCGGAAATTCCTAGTAACATGTTAATATAGCTAGACTTACTAATACGTCATCCCATTGTCAGGTGTGATGGGTCAAATGCCGCGTCGAGATAAAAAAACGGCATGCAGGTCACGTGCGGCAGCAGCGATTTCATGCTCGTGACATGCGGAACATTCGGGACGGTGGTGCCTGTCACCCTTCCCTTGCCTGTGCCCAAAGCGGATGCACTCCACACATTGGACACAAGCAACAGTGCCTGTGCCACACCCCATGCCGCCACCCAACGGTCAGTTTCCCTCTAGTGCCGCGAAGGAGGCCAAAGTACAGCCACCTCCGCTCTGCTTTGAAAAGGAAGCTCCCGGAGAGTATGATGTGGACACGCCATACGGGGGGAAGATGCCCCTTCGAAATCAGAGGCTCCAAACGGCGCCAGCTAGGTACGCGCGAGAAGATCGCCATGTTCTATCATGCAAGGTTGACCCTTAAACCCGAAGATAGGAAGAGCAGTCCCACCGATGCATTGGAACTCGATCTCGCATACGAGGATCTTATTTCCAAGATCGCTGCGCCCTACTTCGAGGGGCAAACTTTTTTCTGTGGAGGAAAGGTCATCGACCCAAAGCGTGTTCAGGATTTGCACTTTAACGAAACCACGCAATCCTCAAAGGAGCTATTGCCGTTTATTCGGGCGGAAAGACGCAATAGCAACGTGATCGTCTTCATACCGGACGAATGGGACGTCACCACCAAGGGCACCGATATCACGAGGGGAGTCTTGGACGAAGCAAGAGGCAGATTGAAAAAACGGAACTCAGAACAAAGTGTCAACGGGCCTAAAACGAATGATCGCATTTTCGTTGTCCACGGTCATGACATCACAGCCGTGGACCAGATTGAGTTACTTCTTCGCAGGTGGGGTCTGGAGCCGATCATCTTAAGGGACAAACCGAGCATGGGTCTTACTGTTATTGAAAAGGTGGAAGCATACACGGAAGTCGGCTATGCCGTTGTCCTTCTTACCCCCGACGATCTTGGTGGAGGCAGCAGAGACAGCCTAGTCCCACGTGCGCGGCAGAACGTAGTTTTTGAGTGGGGCTATCTCATGGCGAAGCTGGGCAGGGACCGCGTTGCTTGTGTCTATCGCAAGGGCGTCGAACTACCTTCGGACTTACATGGCATTGTCCGAGTCGAATTTGACAAGGACATCAGAGAGAGCGCAGAAGAGATTCGTCGTGAGCTCGTTGCTGCAGGTTTCCGGCTTAGAGCAGGCTAGGATCAGGAGGTAAGACATGGACGACAAGGAATCCCTAGCAGAGCGTTTGAATAGACTGGCCCAGCAGAAGAGGGCTGAACAGGACGCCGAGAAACAGGTTCAGAGAACGCAGGAACAGGTCAATCAATACATTCTCGGAAACGCAAAAGCAGAGTTCGAAAACTTGCTGAATGTGCTGGAACGTAGAGTCTCTGAGGTTAACCCCGATCTGCGGGACCTTCCAAGATTCGAGTTCGGAAGAGGAGGACCAGGCCCTCACATGCAGCAAGGGAACGTGGCTGCTTATCTCCTGTTTTACCAGCCGATGCTCAACACAGGACCGATAATTGTACGGCTTTCTTTCGGGAGGGAACCAGGAGGAGTCTATCTAGACATCTTCGACTCTCCTCCTCCGGAGCCCGAGCGCTATGAAATTCACCCTGCGATGGAGATCTCACCTGACAGGATCATCTGGACGGGAGATCTCGGAGAGATTTCCACGGAACAACTGGCCGAATTTGTTCTGAGCCACCTAACGGAATACTACCTCGACCATAAACCGGGACCATGATTCTCAATGACACGACCGCCTTGCGGAAGGTTGCTGAGCGCAGGGTAGGTATCGTTTGCCTTCCTCCGCGGCATTTAAAATCGAAATCTCAACCGGTTCGTTTGCGCGCAATGAGAAAGGGCCGCAGAGTGGTTCGGCTCGGAGCCGAATAACTCTGCGGTACCCCGCTACCCCGCTCGGCGCCAGCCCGGCAGATCACTTCCACTGAACCGCCCCAGGTTTGATCGGTAGGGCCCGTACAATGTGTGCGAGAGCATCCAGCTCCGAACTAGGCTCCTTGTATACGTAACGCTTCAGCAGAGACGGTACCACGGGGCGCGGTCTGCCTTTCTCCCGAAATACAAGCGTGATGACACTAAACTTGTCGCCTTCCTTTCTCTTCCGATCGAGGGCGTAGTCGATCTCTTCCGACAGCCAGCGCTCGTCCTGGAATTCAGGTGTTATGAAAAAAACCGCTGGGCAGGACTTTTCCAGACCCCTGTGAATCGCCCGCAGCGGCACGTCGCCGGCGCGCATTTCGTCCGCATCAAGCCAGGGTTGAAAACCGCATTCAATTAATGCATCCCGAAAACGTCTGACCAAAGTCTTGTTTACCGACTTGTGAGACAAGAAAATCCTCTTGTTCAACATCTCTTCACCTCCTTCGTCCATTGGCGCAACCCTGCGCAGCCAGGCATGGATCGTTTCCCGCAGAGCTGCTGACTGCTCCAAGGACGCCGCGGGCGTTATCGGCTTGCGCGAGGCGGCTTCGACGAATTCGTCCAGCGCAGCGATGGGTGCGTCTTCAAGCGACTCGCAAAGTTCGACGAGGTTCCCTCTCGCGTCCCGGATAAGTTCCCCAAGACGGGCCGGCTCGCATAGTGCCAGACAAAGGAACTCAGCCTCGTAAGCGATGAGGTATATAAGCCCCGCCTGGCCGCCAAAAAAAGCGTCAAGGAAGGTTTCAAACGACGTAAAGAGAGCGGTCACGTCATGCGATGATAATCTGATTTCGGGGTCGGCCAAACTCCGAATTGCCTTGCGTAGTTCGACTGCGCCGTGCGGAATTGAATCGTAGACGCTCAGTCGGTTGAAGATATCACGCAACTCATAGCGGCTTCGCAGGGTCTCGTGAGCGGACTCATCCACAAGCTCCTTTGCAATAAGCCTGGCACGCAGGACGCCGGCGTGAACAGCCATGCGGTAAACCTGTTCGTAAGAGAGGCCTGGGACCTCGGTGGGCCCGCGTTGTATTTCCGTAGTGATGCCGAAATGGCGTGAGGCGATGGGCTCAATCTGTTGTTGCATAATTTCAAGAGCCGGCCCCCACTTGCTGGGGCCGTGCAGGGGCCTCCGACGTAAGTTCCTCAGAAGGGCATCAATTGGTTCCGCCTCAACGCCCACGATTCCGGCGTCTGTTGAAGCCTTCAGAAGGTCTCCCATCACAAGCTCAAGAGTCTCATTTTTCGGATCCATATCTGGGTTTCCGTTGAGGAGAGAACGTAGAACCTGAAATGCTTCCCAAAAGTATAGAGACTTGAGGGCGAACAACCCGAATCTAACGTGCAAATGCGCCGCGAGCTTCGCGTAGTCGCTCGCCGTGGTGGGGCTCTTAATAGAACGAGTTGGAAAACCCAAAGCCTGGAGACTAACAAGCAGCGGAATGCGAAGCCTGGTCGCGGGGAAATCCTTCCTCTTCTCCATTGTTGCGGTGTCGGACATGAAGTGGAATTGTCCGATGGTCTTGATGGCATTGGCTATCCGATGGTTCATTGAACAGGGTCCTCGTACAATATCAATCGTCGTTCGTCACAACTGACGACAAGCCACCAGGGCCAATCGTAACACGCACGCGGCGCATGCATTGGTTTTTGTGTTTGCGTCCCCAGCCTCGCGTTGCGACCTGTCGCGCTCAAGGGTTCACGGGAGCCGAGAAGAGCAGGGGCTAAAAGCTGGGGGTTTGGGACTGGCGGTTGGGGGTTAGGGAATTCGAAAACGCAGATTCAAAATTCAAGAACAGAACGAGCCAGAAGGCCGAGGTCGGGAAAGGACGGGGTACGGGATTCGGGACACGGGACGGAACATTGTCGATTCGTGATTGCCGATTGCCGATTGAAGACACAACGGGGGCTGGGAGCGCTACGAGTTCAAGGCCAATCCTGCGCAGCGTGAAAAATCCGCGAGATTTCAATGGCGTGTTGTTTAACCTGATATACCGCGATATACGGCAAGGGTGGGAAGGTCAGTTCGCGCCGCCCGCTCATGCGGCGACTGGTTCGCCCAAGATAGGGAAAATCCCTAAGCTGGGCGCAACCCTCGTAAATGGCCCTGGCTACCCGTGTGGCGGCCTCCGGGTGGTCGCGTTCGATGCGCAGGCAAATGCGCTCAAGGTCTTCCGCGGCTGGCTCCGACCAACGGATTTCCCTCAAGGATGTAGAAAGCGTCGGAGTCGCTCGCCCACCTGTTCATGCGTGAGATACTCACCGCGCCCCAGAGCATCCTCGCCGTGCTTCACGGCTTCGATAAAGCGGTCCTCTTCCTCGAGATACCGGGCGACAACGTCCTGCACAAACTCATCGGGCTTGCGCCCCTGCTGGGTCGCTCGTTCGGTGAGCCGGGCTTCGAGACTCGAGTCGAAATTTACTTCCATACTCTTCAGGATACGGAAAAATCGGCCTGCGGGCAACAGTTTTGAATGTCGGTACGGTGGTTGACGGCGGAAGTAACTTCACGCAGAATATGCGAGAGGTCCAACAATCTCTTTGCAGCCGATATCTTGCCTGAGGGGGATTGGGCAGAGTGGACCTTCCGACGAGGCGGGTGGACATCCCCCCCTGCACCATTGCGGCAATCGACAATGACAGCCAAGAATCTCCTAAAAACTGTTTTACCCCCTCCTGCTCGCCGCTGGCTACGGCGCCAACCCCTGCGAGCCGAGCGTTTGTTCTGTCAATTGCTGAGCCTGGGCGCGATTAGCAGCTTCCGGCGGACCACCCCCATCAGCAATAACTGGGGTGGCAGCCGAGGGCAAATTGTGGATCGCTACTTCATTGAGAAGTTTCTGGCGGAGAATGCTGCGGACGTGCGAGGCCATGTGCTGGATTTCGGCGACGATTCCTATGCGCGTCAATTTGGCGGCGCCAAACTGACTCAGGTGGACGTCCTCCACCTTACAGCAGATAACCCGCGCGCCACCATCGTTGCGGACTTGAGCGATGGGGGGCAAATTCCTTCCGACACCTTTGATTGTGTCCTTTGCACCCAGGTTCTCTTGCTCGTCTACAATCTTCAGGCTGCCATCCGAACTTTATACCGCATTCTGAGGCCGGGAGGCGTCGTTCTGGTGACCGCCCCCGGGATCCAAAAGATCAGCCGGGATGATATGGAAACGAGCGGAGATTACTGGCGATTTACTTCGCTCTCCCTACGTCGGCTTTTCGAGGAAGTCTTCCCCAAGGATCACGTTGAGGTCAAAGCTTACGGAAGCGTCTTGGCGGCGGTTGCTTTTCTCCATGGGCTTGCCGTGGAAGATCTTCGGCGCGGGGATCTGGAATACCACGATTCGAACTACGAGGTCTCGATTGCGCTGCGGGCAGTCAAACCGGAGATGGCGCCGGTGGAGGGGCATTAATTCGAGTTGGGAGGAGCCCTGAAGTTTTGAATCCGCCGTTGCACCTTTGCGGTCATTCGCTATGACACCCAAAGAGGTCTTGAAAACGATTCTACCTTCCCCCACTCGCCAGTGGCTGAGTAAGCAGCAACTGCCCATCGAGCGGGCGCGGCGTCGGTTCTGGGGCGGCGACCTGGGCAGCCTGCGCCGGATGGCGCCTGCAAACGCCTACGACTATGGGGAGAGTCGCGGCCAGTGCATCGACCGTTACTACATTGAATCATTTCTAGCACTGCACTCAGGCGATGTGAAGGGGCACGTGTTGGATTTCGCCGACGAATCCTGTACTCGCAAATTCGGCGGCGCCAAGGTGACGCGGGTGGATGTGCTGCACCATACGGCCGAAAGCCCGAAAGCGACCATCGTGGCAGACTTGGCCTGCGGCGATCAAATTCCTTCTGGCACATTTGACTGCATTTTGTGCACACAGGTTCTCCACTGCATCTACGACTGCGCCGCCGCCGTCCGCACGCTTCATCGCATCTTGAAACCCGGGGGTGTGGTACTGGTTACTGGACCCGGCATCCAGAAAATCGACAGTATCGACATGGAAAACGGGGAAGAATTCTGGCGATTCACCTCGCTATCCCTACGTCGTCTATTCGAGGAAGTCTTCCCGAAGAACCAAGTGGAAGTCAATACATACGGCAATGTATTCGCGGCCGTTGCGTTTCTGCATGGGTTTGCGGTCGAAGACCTCAGGCGCGAGGACTTGGAATGCCACGACCCGGATTACGAGGTTTCGATTTCGCTCCGCGCCGTCAAATAACGGTCAGCTCTTACGCCGCGGCAGTTCTAAAGAAGGGTCAGGATACCAGCCCCCGCCTGGCCAGGGGCGTCAGCGGAATCATGGATACGAAGCCTAAGGTGTCGGTTGTCGTGAGCTTCCTGAATGCGGAGAGATTCCTGGAGGAAGCCATCGAAAGTGTCTTTGCTCAATCCTTCAAGAGCTGGGAACTCTTGCTCGTTGATGACGGGTCGAGCGATTCGAGTTCGGCAATTGCGGGTCGCTACTCCACGGCGCACCCTGACATCGTGAAATATCTCGAGCACCCCGATCACCGCAATCGCGGTCTGCCAGCTTCTCGCAATTTGGGTATCGGGAGCGCCGTGGGGGAGTACATTGCTCTACTGGATTCTGATGACGTCTGGTTGCCGAACAAACTGGAGCGCCAAGTCGCCATCTTGGATTCGCATCGCGGAGTGGGCATGGTCTACGGCGTACCCCAGTACTGGTGCAGTTGGGAGGTTCGTACGACCGGTGCGCAGCCAGACTACGTAGAGCCGCCGGGTGTCGCTACCAACAGAGTCTACCCACCGCCGGTGCTTCTGAAACTGATGTTGTCAGGACAAGCCAACGCCCCCTGCCCGTCTGATTGGCTTTTCCGCAGAGAGATCTTCACCAAACTCGGTGGATTTGCCGAAACCTTCTCGGCAGTTTCCAATATGTATGAAGACCAAGCTTTTCTAGCCAAGGTCTACTTACATCTGCCTGTATTTGTGTCAGACGAGTGTTGGGATCGATATCGAATACACCCGAACCAGCTTTGTGCCAGGACCATAAGAGGTGGGAAGCAGCCAACCGCCACTGTTTTTTATCTGAATTGGATCACGCAATATCTCTCCAGCCAGGGCGCGTTCGATGCAGAAACCAAAGACATAATCCGCCGCCGCTTGTGGCCCTATCATCACCCCATACTTTACCGCTTGAAGCAGGCGGGTCTGCGGGTGGGACGAAAGGGAAAGCTCTTTTGGGGGGAGCCTGGGAGGAAGAAATAATGGCGGGCGGCAAGATTGCTGAGGCTCCTCGCTCCGCGGGATACCGCGCATACAGGCGCTTGCGCCATTCACTCGCTCGCATCGGATTCCTGCGCAGTGGGTACTATCTTTTGCTCGCAATCCGAGAGGCCGTGATGGATAGCCCGGCGCGGGGACAGGCGGAGTTAAACCATGAGTTCGAGCCCCGCGAGGACCCTTGGGATTACGCAACGGTCTCCTACCAAAGAGATCGAATCCGCAGCGAAGTCGAGATGCTCGATGCTGTTCGGGGGACGGCTCGCTTCGGACGGGCGCTGGAGGTGGGATGCGCCGAAGGGATGTTTACGAAGATCTTCGCACCTCGGTGTGATTCCCTGCTGGCCGTAGACATATCACCCGTTGCCTTAAACCGAGCTCGCCGGCGACTCCAGGGGGATGAGCGCGTTCAGTTTGCGGAGTGGGATCTTCGGGTTAATTCTGTGCTCGGCACATATGACGTCATCGTAATCATCCACGCGCTCGAATATATTCGGAATCCGGTTTACGTCCACAAAGCCCGTACTAAATTAGTGAACAGCCTCCGGCCCGGAGGTTACCTGCTGGTGGGCACCATGCAAGTTGCGGAGATATATGAGGATGCTTGGTGGGGCCGGTATTTCCTTCGCAGCGGCAAGAGAATTAACAATTTCTTTACGGAACACCCGGCGTTAAAAGTGGTCCGGACTGCGGAATTCTACTTGGGGAAAGACTATGTCGCCTACGACGTTCTTTTACGAAAGGCGTTTTAAGAATCTGCCGGTGGCCATAGACCGAACCTCCAGCAAACTGAACCCCGATCCAAAGGTCCGGTCACTTTAGTCATAGTCTGGTAACATCCATGGGTAGCCTTTCATCTTCCGGAGTCGGCATGACAGATCCTTTAAAGCTTTCCGTCGTGGTGCCGACCCACAACCGCCGGGACACATTGGTTTCGCGAACCCTTCCGGCAATGTTCAACCAGGACCTCCAGGTAACGGAATATGAAATAATCGTCGTTGTCGACGGATCAACCGACGGAACCGCCCAAGCCCTCCGCGAGCTGCATTCGCCGTGTTCGATGCGGATCATCGAACAACCGAATCGTGGCCCCAGTGCAGCTAGAAACAAGGGCATCCAAACGGCGAGGGGTGGCTTGCTGCTCTTTGTTGACGACGATATCATCTGCGGCCCGAGCCTCCTCAAGCTGCACATCGGGGCGCACAGCGGGCCGGAGCCTGCCGTAGTGTATGGGCCCATCTCCCTTGCGCCAGAAACTCCCCCTTCCATTCTCAAATATGCCATCGAAGCCTGGTATGAGAAGTACTATTGCCATCTTGACTCACAAAATGGACTGAAGTGGCCTCAAGACGATTATCTGATTAGCAATAGTTCCATGCCCCGGGCCACGGTAATCGCTTGTGGCGGGTTCGATGAAAACATGTCAGCAAAGGAAGACTTCGAACTAGGCCTTCGCCTCTGGAAGATGGGCGTGCAGTTTAAGTATTTGCCGCAAGCTAGGGCTTCCGAGTTTTACGTGAAACCCAGCCGCTACGTTCTGCGCAATGACGGAAAGAGCTTCGGGAAGACAGAGGTGTTGCTTTCCCGCAAACACCCCGAGTACCGCCCGTATTCGGCGTTGGCGGTATTAGGGAAAGTCACAGGATGGAAGCGTCTGTGGCAGCGCTTTTATGCGGGGCTCCCTGTGGCTCCTGTGGGTTTGCTCACGCCGGCCATTTGGGTTTGTGACAAGCTGTGCCGTTTCCCCCGCCTACGGAGGGCGGGCCATTACCTGCTGGGTGTCGGGCGAGGAGTGGTGGAATTTCGCAGCGCGGCCAAAGAAGCAGGCTCCTGGAGAGCCTTACAGAGAGAATTTGGGGTGCGCCTGCCGGTGCTGCTCTATCATCATGTGGGGCCCTCGCGTCCCGGCATCATCCCTGGTTTGACCGTTTCTCCCCAGAGGTTCGAGCGCCATGTGCGCTGGCTGGCTCGCCGGGGCTATACCGGTATCTGCCCTTCCGATTGGGCCCGCTGGCGGCGCGAGGGAAAGGGCCTTCCCGATAAGCCGGTATTGTTGACTTTCGATGATGGCCATGAAGATTTAGTTGAGTATGCCTTTCCCGTGCTCCGCCACTACGGCTTTGGAGCGGCCGTTTACATCGTGACCGGACAACTGGGAGGCACGAACGCCTGGGATAGGGCCCCGAGTTCCATCGCGCTTCGGCTTATGACCGCCAATCAGATCCGCTGCTGGGCCGCGCAGGGAATCGAATTCGGCGCCCACAGCCGGACTCATGCCAATTTGCCAACTCTCTCAGCCCATGAACTGGAAGAAGAAGTCGTGGGCAGCGGGAAGGATCTCGAGTCTATCTTAGGGTCCCGATTGGTTTCTTTCGCATATCCATACGGTTTTCACAACCAGGCTGTGGACGACTGTGCGCGCAGAGCTTTCGATCTGGCCTTCATCGCCGACGACAATAATGAGGGAATGAATCACCTGCTGACGGATCCCCACCAACTGTTGCGAACCATGGTTCAGAGCAACGATTCGTTGCTGGCAATGGAGTGCCGCGCACGGTGGGGCCATAACCCTTTCCTTAACCTTCGTGGTCGCATTGGCCTACGTTCACGTTTCAAACGCGCGGCGCGTCTTGTTTTCGGTGGCGACAAACAGTGATCCACGGGTCAGCAGTAATTCGGAGTCATGAAACGCAGGAGAGTCATTCGTGATACAGGGAAGAAGATCATTGGCGGGCGGTAAAGGGATTCTTCCAATTGGGGAGCTGGCATGACCACTGCCTTGAAGCTCTCGGTGGTGATGTCAACCTACAATCGCCGGGACGCCCTGCTCTCACAAACTCTGCCCGCCATCTTCAACCAGGACCTGCCGGCGGACGAATACGAAGTGATTGTCATTGTCGACGGGTCGAGCGACGGCACGGGTGCGGCGCTCCGCGAGCTTCGGCCACCCTGTGCGTTTCGCATCATCGAGCAGCCAAATCGCGGCCTCAGTGCCTCCCGGAACACCGGGATCGCGGCGGCGCAGAGCAACCTGATTATCTTCATCGATGACGACATTATCTGCAGCCCTGACGTCTTCAGACGGCATGTCGAGGCACACACTGGCAGCGAGCACGTCGTGGTTCACGGCGCCCTGTTTCTCGCCCCGGGGGCTTCTGCCTCGATTCTCACGAATGCCAACAAAGACTGGTACCATCGATACAATTCGTCCCTCGTATCACGGGGCGCGGCATGGCCAGACGGCACATATCTGATCAGCAATAGTTCGATACCTCGCTCGACGCTTCTTGCTTGCGGGGGTCTCGATGAAACCCTCCTGGCGAAGGATGATTTCGAGCTGGGCCTGCGATTGTGGAAGATGGGAGTCCGATTTCGATACCTTCCTGGCGCCGTGGCCTATGAACTTTCCGTGAAGTCCTGGCGGTCTTTTTTGTTTAAGGACGGGGAAACTTTCGGCAGGAGCGAGGTTATGCTCGGCCGAAAACACCCTGAGTACCGCGGCCGTTCCCACTTGCTGGCGGGATTGGGAACGACGGTGTGGTGGAAGCGGCTCGCTCGGCGGATTGTCCTACAGTCTCCAGTGTCGGCAGCTCATCTTCTTGCGCTTCCGATTTGGTTGTGCGAGAAGCTTTGCCGGTACCCCATCATGCAGAAGACGGGTCTTCGGCTATTGGAGATTGGGCGTCGCATTACGGAGTTCCGCGGCGCCCTCAAGGAAGCGGGCTCTTGGAAGAATTTCCATCGCGAATTCGCTAGGCGCCTGCCGGTGCTATGCTACCACCATGTGGGTCCCGGGCAACCGGGAACTCTCCCTACTTTGACCGTTTCGCCCGAGAGGTTCGAGCGCCAAGTGCGCTGGCTCGCTCGCCGGGGCTATCAAGGCATTCGTCCCGCAGATTGGCTGCGTTGGCGTCTTGAGGGGAAAGGCCTTCCCGATAAACCCGTTCTCTTCACCTTTGACGACGGATACGCAGATTTAGCCGATTATGCTTTGCCCGTGCTTCGCCGTTACGGCTTTGGGGCGGTGGTGTACGTTGTTACCGGACGCTTCGGGGGTACGAACGCATGGGATGAGGTGCGGGGTTCCGGCACGCACCGGCTGATGACGGCAGAACAGATTCGCTATTGGGCTGAGCAGGGAATCGAATTCGGTGCCCACAGCCAAAGCCATGCCGATTTGTCATCACTGACTCCGGAACAGTTGAAGGAAGAAGTCGTTGGCAGTGGGAATGCCTTGGCGAGTCTTTTGGGATCACGTGTGATCTCGTTCGCCTACCCTTACGGGCACTACAACTACGCTGCGCTCAACTGTGTACGTGCAAATTTCGATCTGGCCTTCGCCATCGATCCCAAATTCAAGGGCATCAATTATCTTGTAACGGACCCGCACCTCTTGTGGCGGACCATGGTTCAGCCGGGCGATTCGGTGGTGGATGTCGAGTCCCGTGCACGCTGGGGCTTCAGTCCATTACTCCGATTGCGCGCCCGGCTCCGCTTGCGTTCCCGCGTTAAACGTGCGGTGCGCTTGGTTTTTCGCTGGGGCCATTGATATGGGATCAAACCATAGGCAGCCTCTCCGCTGGTTCCACTACTGCTTTCTGGTCTTCGCCGCGGTTTTCCTCTATCTCAATCTATTCATTCTGCCCGCTACGCCAATCGCCGGCACTGACAACGACCAATCGTTGTACCTTCACAACGCGATGCGAATGTTCGACGGGCAGATGATCTATCGCGATTTCTTCCAGTTTACTCCTCCCGGCACGGAGCTGGTTTATCTCGCCCTGTTTAAACTATTTGGCATTCGCGCTTGGATCCCCAATGCCACGCTGGCCGTGTTAGGGTTCAGCCTCACGTGGCTCTGTGTCTTCATCTCCCGCAAGATCCTCAAGGGTTTGACGGCTTATCTCCCGGGCTTGTTGTTTCTAGTCTTGGCATTCCATTCAGACCTGGATGCTTCTCACCATTGGTTTAGTGTGCTCGCGGTAATTGCATCCACTGCCCTGATCATCCCGGAGAGAAATCTGACAAGGGTGGCGGGGGCGGGGGTGCTTTGTGCATTGGCCTCCTTCTTCACTCAAGCCCGAGGAGCACTTGCCGTTGTAGGCTTCGCCTTGTTTCTTGCATGGGAACACCGGAAAAGGCCACGAGGCGACGGGACCCTATTCAGATCTGAAGTCGTGTTGGCAGCGTGTTTCACCGCCGTCACTGTTGCACTGAATCTCTATTTCGTCTGGAATGTTGGCTTGCGGCGTTTTCTGTGGAGCACCGTCACTTTTGGGATCAAATACTACCCAGCGGAGAAGCAAATGAACAGTCTCCAGGCATACATGGCGGTTGTTCCCAGACTGGCCAACTGGCGCCATGTTCCTGATCCCGGTTGGGTCTTCATCCACGCCCTCGTGCCCCTTATCTATCTGCTCTTTTTTGCCCGCTGTTGGCGGGAGTTCCCCAGAAAACCAGAGCAACCCTGGTCCCGGCTCATGCTGGTGAACCTGGCAGGTCTCTTTCTTTTTGTGGGCGTGGCGCCGGCGCCTGTCTATTGGCGATTGTGTGTAGTTTCGCTCCCCGGCTTTATCATTCTTGCCTGGTTCCTGCGCTCTCCCGGCAAGCTTCAGGTTCTCACTCGGCGAGTTCTTTGGCTGGGCACGGTGGCTGCGATGGTGGGCATTGTCATGCACCAACAGACGAGCTGGCGGGCTTCGCTTGATACTCCCACAGGTCGGGCCGCTTTCTTTAATCAGAGCGACTTCGAGCGATACCAGTGGCTGGTGTTGCAAACACATCCCCCCGAGCCCTTCTTCGACTGTTCCGGGCAGGCGTACTTCTTGCTTGGGCTACGATCTCCCGCGGAGGTTTCATTCCTCACCGATTCAGACTACTTGCGGCCCGAGCAAGCGCGCGACGTGGAAGAGAGTCTTGAGAGAAATCGTGTTCCCGTGGTCGAATGGTGCACCAATCTTGATTTTGGGATTCGGCCTGATGATCATTTGGGGTCGCTCCGTGAATATTTGCACACCCATTATCACGCTGCCGGTGCCCCCGTGGGCTCGATGCATGTCCTGATACGAAATGGTGCGTCGCTGATGAAATGAATTAGCCGAAAGACTGGGGCACGTTCGCTATATATGCCGCTGCGTCGTAGAGCTCTTATTGATAACATGGGGCTGGTTGGGCAGAGATTGAAAGCCTGGTCTCTGCCGGTATTCCTATTCGGTGTGTTCGTTTTTCTCTATCTCAGCCTATTTCGGCTGCCGTTTACTCCCATTTTTACCGGAGGCGACGAAAACCTATATCTACCCAACGCGACGCGCATATTGGACGGGGAGATGATGTATAGGGACTTTTTCGAATTCGTCGCTCCCGGACTTACTGTGGCTAACCTTGGCTTTTTCAAACTGTTCGGTGTGCGTGTATGGGTTCCGGAAGTTTCGCTTGTTCTACTTGGGCTCGGCTTGACGTCGCTGATCGTGTTCATCTCGCGAAAGGTGCTCACCGGGGCAGCCGCCTTTCTTCCCGCTGTGCTCTTTCTCACCTGTGCGTATGGCCTCATGCTTGATGATACTCAGCATTGGTATTGCACCCTCGCGGAATTGGGCGCCGTTGCGACCGTCATCGAAAAAAGAACCCGCGGGCGCCTTGTTGCAGCGGGAGCACTGTGTGGTATCGCTGCCTTCTTCATGCAAACTCAGGGAGCCTTCGCCGCGATGGGCCTGGCCATCTTTCTTTTATGGGAGGGGCAAAGGGCCGGCCAAGGGTGGGGGGAGATTTCGAGGCGCCTTGGCTATTTATTCGCGACTTTTGTGGCAACAGTCCTCTTTACGAATGCATATTTCGTCTGGAAAGTTGGTTTCCACAGATTTCTATATTGCACAGTGGGATTCCTGATCGAGTCCTGGTCCGCCGGTCGGGATGCGGACTCCCTGTACGCAGCGGTGTTCGAACTTCGCAATTTGATACATTGGAATGCATTGCTTCCTCTAGGATTATTTTTCTTTATTCACACGCTGCTGCCGCTGGTTTATGTTTGGTTTTGGGTACGATATCGGCGGAAGGGTCTGGCCCCGGAACAGGGGACCCGCCTCATGCTATTGAGCATCGTGGGAGTTCTCCTATTCGCGGGCCTTGCGCCCGCTCCCACCACCTTCCGGTTGTCCACCGTAACTCCGCTAAGCTTAATCCTTCTGGTCCGGTTGATACATGGACAAAGGAAGCCTCTCCGTGTTTTGAACATTGTTGTTTGGGTTGTTGCCGCTGTCATTGCCATTTCTATTCCCTTGCAGATTCAGAACCTGCCGATGAGATCCCTTGACCTGCCTCGCGGTCGGGTAGCTTTAGACTCGGAATATTATGACAGTCTTCTTTGGTGGTCCCAGCAAACACATCCAGGTGAGTTTATGTTCACCGCGGCGGGCAGTGAGATTCTCTTCCCTTTGGCTCTTCGAAATCCAGCAGAAGTGCGCTACGTTACGAACACTGATTTCACGCGTCCGGAGCAAATTCGCTATGTTATAGCGGCCCTTGAAGCAAAGCGAGTGCGGTTTGTACTTTGGGACTCGCGCTTCGATGTGAACGGTGCCCTGCACTCAAGAGAGGTTCCCGTTGGGACTATACGCAGCTACATACGCCGGTGCTACCGCGTCATCAAGACCATTTTGGGAGGCGACTATCGTCTGGAGGGCGACCATCTTGGTCCACTCCGTGACTACCTTCATTCCCGCTATCACGTCGCGAAGAGATTCTCCGGCTCGCTAGAGGTTTGGGAGAGAAATCAATAGTGAGTTTCACTCAGTCCCTCCTTTCCCAGACCACATTGGAGTTGGGGAATACTTTATTCACCCGGTAGTGTGCCCGAAGAAAATCCCGGTAGGGGCCGAGATGATCTTCGGACGGGTCTTGCCATTTTGTGAAGTTGTCAAGGTACTCGGGTGACCACATGATGTAACGCGGGTGATGTTGCCGCAGGTCACGGATCGCATCCGCCACTTGGCCAGGAGTGGTATAGGCGGAGTTCGTTATTTCGGCCGCGGGGATAGGGTCCCTGAGGTTCAGGTAGAAGTAAATGTTCGTATTGACGGCGAAAAAATACTCCAAGGGTTGGGTATGTTGCTGAACCCAAGTGTACTCCTCGTAGGCTTCCCGGTCCGTCACCGCCAATGTCCCCTGCGGTGTCGCTAGGATCTCCATCTCTTTAGGTTGTGCTTTCATGAGGGCGTGGGCCCCTACAAGCAGCATCCCCGCCGTAAGCAGGGGGACAAGGACCCGAGCGGCTTTGCGGGGAGAATCGATAAACCACCCCAGCAGTAAGATTCCCGGAAGCTCACTCACGGTCAGACGAAAAGGGCTAGGGGTCGGTGCGGAGCTCAGGAGCATGAAGGAGCCCACGATCGCCAGCAACATCGGGCGCTCCCAGAATTCCGTTGGCATCTTGCGCGACCTTTGGCGGTATCGAACAAAGAACAGAATGTAGATGACGGGAATGACCGCATAGATAAATACCCGCTCCACCGAAGCATAGTGCAGACTCACGAGCGATCGATGGTCAGGCAGATTTTGCACAAAAGCCAAAAGTGGGCTCCTCGCGCTGAATTTAGGCCAATAGCGGATGACGAAGACAACGGTGCACCACAGAAATCGGGTTGGCCCCGCGTTCCAGGCGAAATAGGCGTTCGATGCTACAAGAGTGGCGAGAAAACTGCCGGCTAGCCAAGCCTCCTTCCTGAGCCATTCACGCCAGCCGTCACGCTTCTTCCAGGCTTCCCAGCACAAAAAAACGCCGAGCCCGACGGTAACAGCCAAACCGCGCGATTGCGTGAACCATGCGGTGAGGCCGCAGACGAAACCTGCCGCAGCTATCCGTACAGGAGTTCGACGATCCACTAGCACCGCTATTGCTGCCATGGCGCCCAGCAGGCTGAACCAGTGATGGGTCGGATCCAGGTAATTTTTGTAAACCCGGGCCAGGAAAATCGCGCTTGGCAGGAACGCGATTTCAGGACGCATGAGTTTTTTCGCGATAAAAAGTGTGGTCAAAGCCAGACTCACTCCCAGGAGCAGGAGCACCAGGTTAGGAATCCAGAGTCTTGGGCCAAAAACCTTGAAGAGACAGCAGAAGAAAAAGGGTGTGCCCGGGGTGAGGAACTCAAAAAAGTCCCGGTACATCACCTCCCCTTCATACATGCGCTTGGCGCTGGTTATGAAAATCACGTAGTCCCCGGAGTGATCGATGGGGAGGAAGGGTGGGATGAAAAGAAAACAGTACAGGAAAAACAACGCCGCAACCAGGAAGATGACGGTGGCGGTGTCGAACATTCGGGAGCAAGGTGGAATGACCTTTCGGTCTGCTGTAATCATTCCGTTTCCCTCTGGAACCATCTTCGGCTGCGATTTCACTGCGGCGGCGGAGTTGAATCGCCAACCCTCTCCCAAACCTGGATGAGTCCAGGGAAGGTTTTGATAACTCGATAGTGCGTGTGTAAGTAGCTGCGCAGTGGCCCTTGGTTATCGCCGGGGACCCCGGAGTCCGAGGGGACATCGAAACTCGCTTCCCACAGGATGAACCGGACTTGGTGCTTTTCCAGACCTTCGACTAACTGTCGGACCTGCTCGGGGCGGGTGTAGTCCGAGGTGGTCAGAAACAGCGTCGGCCCAGGGGAGCGAACCCCTGCCAGAAAAGCGAAGGGTTGGGTGCCGGCATTGTCGAAGAAGAAATCGCCTGGATCGGTGTGCCCGAGAACCCACTTAAATAATTCCAGCCGAGAGGTGTCTGAAAACGCCACCCGGCCTGCTGGAACGTCAAGATAAGTCCAGCGACGGGTCTGCATCCGCAGCGGGAATGCAACCGCAAAAGCCAGAGCACCGACCGCGAAAAGCACCAATAAGCCTCGGCCCACTCTTCCCGACGAGTTTAGCATCCAGACGAAAAGTATCGTCGCGGGCAAAGCAACCGTCGCCATCCTCTGGCCTTCGGCCGCCGGTGCCACTCCCAGAAAAAGGCACAATCCGACAGCCTGGAGAAGCACGAGCCCGTCCCAGCCCTGATCAGTAGAGACTCTTGAACTGCGGCGATACCAAATTTGAAAAGCCAGATAGGCGAAAGGGAGCAGCAAGTGCACAAAGCAACCGGATAGAAATGGCCCGAGATTGTGCAACCCCGAAAACCTTGGGAATTCCTCCAAGTACATTCCCCAGGAATTATCATGCTCGCAGTGGTAATACTTTAACCCGAAAATGATCGTTGAATGTACGAATCGCCCCAAGCCCGCGCGCCATATGAAGTAGGCATTGAGAGTTACGACCGTTACCAGGAAGGACACCCACAGATGTGCCAACCGGCCGAAAAGCCAGCGGCTCGCCATTTTCTTATGCTCCCATTGCCACCCTAGGAAGACGGCGATCCCCACAACCGCCATGAACCCCCGCATGTGAGTGAACCAGGCAGATAATCCACACAAAATTCCCGCCATGGCCAGCCGTCCCGAAGTTCTACCTTCGAGGACCACTGCCACAGCAGCCATCGCCGCCATTACGCTGTACCAATGGTGTGTTCCGTCGAGCATGGAGGGTAACAACAGTGTGAGGAACAGAAGCGCAGGAACAAACCTCGCACAGCCACGGATTAGTCTGCTCGAGATTGCCAAAGTCAGCCATGACAAACCCAGGCCGACACCCACCAGCGCGAGATTACCCACCCACAGGACCGGCCCGAAGAGCTTGAACAACGTGACATAGAGTACTTCGGTGCCGGGAAAGGTGAACTGGCTGAAATCTCGATACATTACCTCGCCATTAAAGAGCCGTCTGGCGCTCGCCTGATATAAATCTCCGTCGCCGTCGCGATAAATGGGTATATGGGGAAAAACGAACAGAATCAGATAGAGGTAGGCGAACGCAGCCGCCAGAAACACCAACACTGTCCACTGCGGGAACCCTATCGTCTGAGCCTTCGCGGGTCCGCCTCTGTCATCGGCAAGCCTGCGAGGGTATGCATCAGAAGGAAGCATCCGCATAGTCCCGACCATCAGTTGAGAGTGTCACTCAGCCCCTTCTCCTCGTTTGTGACCATATCCTAAACAGCGCCACGAAGTGCCGATAGCCGATCCCTGGCATCCGGATGAGTTGGTAGACTTGCGTTCGTCCCGCTGACCGTCTGCGATGGTTCACGGGAATTTCCCGGACCGAAAAGCCGCGACGGTAAACACGTGCTGTAAACTCCCACCAGAATCCCTGTCGCATTTCCCCCAACTCGGACACCACACTTTCAATCACATGCTTGCGCGCCAGGACGAAGGGGCAGCTTGGATCGTGGACCGGCAGCCGGTAGAAGAGTTGATAGACAAGATAGAATGCGCGCGACAGCACCCTGCGCAACAAGGTGTCGGCGCGCTTCATGCGCCAGCCGATAGCCACATCCTGGCGGTCGCGCGCCTCCCAGAACTTCCTGAAGTCCGCAGGATCGCACTGACCATCTGAATCCAAACACAGCAGGTAATTTGCCTCCAGTGACTTCATACCATCAATGACCGCACGGGAATATCCCTTGCGCTCTTCACTAATGAGGAGGTTAAGGGGAAGCGACGCACCAAGGCGCATCAACACTTTCTTTGTGCCATCCACACTCCCGTCCTCAGAGATGATGAAACGCACCCGGACGTGGGGCGACACGGCTTCGAGAATTTCCCGAATAGTACCTTCGATACTCTCCACCTCGTTATGAACAGGCAAAAGCACTTCGAGGGTTGGGATATCACCCGGCATCGCTCACCGCGCTCCTCTAAGAACGTACTCGGACGATCGAGCAGGGAATTCTTTCAGGGTTCACTCCGCTGGGGCCGCGGCCTGTAGACAGTATAGTGACAATCCTCGATCCTCTCATCGCCGATTTGCTCGCTGGGCACATAATTCTTCTCGATGGCGTCAACGATAGCACTGGTCCAGAAGTCGGAATTGACGTCTCGCAGGATGATGGTCCCAAACTTTTGCGAGGAGATCATTTTCACAAACCCGGACTGGTCCCAACTGCCGGCTTTAGCCAGGAAACACTGGATCCCAGGTTCAATTGGGATCTCCTTGTGGGCCTTCATCACCAAGACCATATTCTCGCAGAACACGGGGCCTGGCGTTTCCTCGACGACCTCTAAGGCCGCCGCCGCACTCGAAAACTTCGCGTCCTGGATCAGCCTTTCGCCATGTGTGAGACGGAACACGCTGTTAATGCGGCGGAGCGAATCGGGAAAACCTGTGAGCGCGGCGAGGAAAATCATGAAAAACAGCGCCGCGCCCCCCAGAGTGTATCGAGAGGAGGGCCCCCAACTGTTCAGTGCTCGCACCCAGAGCAAACCCACCAAAGGACAGCAGGCAAAGTTCCACTCCAGGAAATAGTGAATGCCCGAACCCATTTTCCCATAGGTTACTGACGCGAGAAGTGCGATGACAATCTCCATGCCGATGACAATTAGGGTTCGACGATACGGACTTCGCTGCAACCCCGCGCGTAGCCAAGAGACAAAAGCGGCGCGCTTGCTGAAGATGGCGTGACGAGCGACCGGCAGGAACGCCAGGCAGGCAACCGCGGCAATCGGCACCATGCTGAGGAGGTTTGCTTGCAGGCCCAAGATCCAGTGTGTGATGTTGAAGGGTTGCCCCGCATTGTAAAGGAACAGGTGCCTGAGGATCTCTCCCCCGGTAGCCCAGGTTAGACAACCCAGTACCCCCAGCCCCAAGGTCACGCAAAACACCCCATACCGGAGGGCCCTTTTCCAATTGACGAGAGCAGAAGCAGCCAGGCACGCGAGAGGAGCAGCAATCATCGTTTGCTTCGTGAACATTGCGACCACGAAACATACAAAGGCCCCATATTGGCCACCGGTCCTATGCAATGAACGGATGAACAGGAAGACTCCCAAGAATGTGAAAAAGACGGCCAGCAAATCGACACCCATCTCGGGAATATACTGGCCGAGTGAATCCAGGCGGAAGCAAAGCAAAGTGGCGATGGCCGCGCCGCTTCCCCGGATACGCGCGGGGATTCTCCGCGGCGAAGAATAGAAGACGAGGAGCCCCAAAAGCACGCTGATGCCGAAAGCGGAAAATACACAAACCAACCGTCCCCCTACCAAGAAGTCGCCGGCAACTTTGGCGGCCAACCACGTCACCGCATGGAAAACAGGCGGATAAGGGACCACAAAATAGGGGTACTCCTGGAGGGGGTGATAGAGAACTCGAAGGTTCGTCACATGGGCGGCCTCCCACCACACGGCGCCCTCGTCGTCATCCCATCCGAAGGGATAGAAAACTTTATGGAATGATCCGAGGGTGAATGTGACGCCGCCAAGCAGGAGCAGTGAGAAAAGTGTCCAGAGATAGACCGTGCGCAGGCGTTTACCCAGAGTCGGCAGCACCGCATTTTCCTTCGGCATCGGCCCCTTCTGATGTCCATCAGCTTGTCCAATTGCTTGCCCAGATAAGGAATCAAGTGCCATATTAGCGCCGCTATTACTCTCGCCTGCCTCCAGGGAAGAAAGCATGAAGCCTGCACCCGGCTAAGAATACCATGTCCTCACCGGTGTTTATAGAAATCCGTGGCAATTCCATGGCCGGGTTATTGCTTGGCCTGGGAGGCCCGAAAGCGCGAGGCCGCTGGGTGTGCAGCGTGTATACTGGAGTGCGGACACGGAGATCCGAGCCAACCTCAATGCTTTCGACGGCAAGATTGTTCACCTCGCCCGGTACGACGGATTGAATGGGTAGAGGTTACCCGACGCCGATCTCCTCCTCATGGTTTGCTTCCTATGTTCGATACGCCAGGCCAGCGTCATCCAAGCCAGGATCAGAAGGCGCCGCTGAGGCTCGAACAAAAAGCGTTATTGTGGGTGCTTTTCTTCTTGATTTGTTTGGGGCTGGGGTATCCCCCCCTGAATCGCTATGATCCCGCCCAGCTTGAGGGAACTTCTGACGTGGCTGGGTATAGAAATATCGTTGTGGGCCGCCAGCCCCAACCTGTCTCCGGCGCAAGTGGGGTGTATGAGCGGCTCGCCCACTGGGAGAACCACTACCGCGTGCTCGTGCCTTATGTCGCCAAGCCTTTTTATTGGCTGGCGAGGGGTCGCTTGCGAACGTGGGACGCGGCCCTCTTCGCATTGCTGGTGGCTAATGCGATATTCACGGCCACTACCGCGTGCCTGCTGGTAGCCATTGGGCAACGATTGATGCTCGATCATTCGACGGCCTTGCTGGGCGCAACCCTATACCTGCTGAATTTTTGCGTTGCCAATTTCAATCTGGCCGGGCTGGTCGATTCCGCCGAAGGTTGTTTTGTAATGTTCATCGTCTGGTCGCTGCTGACCGGTCGCTGGCTTCTGTTGCCGTTTTGGGGATTTTTCGGTGCACTCGCCAAGGAAACCTTTGCCCCGCTTTCCGTCATGTTCGTTTTCGGCTGGTGGATGTCGGAGGTACGGCGGGAGCGCCTTCAACTCCCTCGCTTTGCGTGGATATGCGCATTAGGTGTGGTGAGCATCGCCACGGTAACCCTCGCCATGTCAACTGTCGCGGGTGCCCTGGTTTGGCCCTGGCAGTTTGCAGGCTATATGCATGCCGACCACGGCTTCCTGGCTGGATTGTGGCGATGCGTCTTTGACCACACCTTTTACTACATATTCATCTGGCTACTTCCCTTGGGGCTGGTCCGCTTGCGCCGCTTCCCCCGGCCATGGGTGCTTGCAACTGCCGTGGCATTTTGTGGAGCCCTAGCGTTGGGCGCCTACAATAATGCCGGGGGCAATACTTCACGAGCGCTATTCAACGTCGCCGGGCCTATCTTGAGCCTCTCCGCCGCTGCCTTCCTTGGCGGTCCCAGGGAAGCAGTCAAGGAGCCCTGGAGGGGTTGACATGCCTCTGACCTTGGTCCTACACTCCGAATTCCGGCGACATTCACAACTCTAATCCGAAGTTCCAGAGGCTTTGGGCGGTATTCTACTCACTCGCGGAGAGATAGCGGCAAAATCAATTTCCAGTTACTGGGAACGTACGGATCAGTTCGTACGCCCGTGCCTGGAGCGGTGTTGGCTCAGGCACCTGCTTGCAGGTGAGCGTCACGTCTCTGGATTTGATCTCGTACGTCACTCGCGCCCGGCTGGCCAACTCGGCCAGCAGGGTGTGGAAGCTGTGCACCGGAAGCCGCTCCGTCGTTTGATGGGAGCGCTTCTTGGCCGCGGCCGAGCCGGAGGGTTCCGCTGGCCGAATCGGATCACGTCGTTTCCGTTCGTCTCTCCGTTCCTCATCCTCGAACAAGAGCGAAGCCCAGGCCCGGCGCAAGTGCCATTCCACATAGTAGGCGAGCAAGCATAAGAAAATATGCGCGGGCACGCGCTCCTCGGTGCGATGCCGAATCGGTCGCACCAACAGGTCAATGCCCTTCAGACACCGAAACACTCGCTCGACTTCCGCCAAGCTCTTGTAACTACGCACGGTGTCTGCGGCCGAGAGGCGCTCGACGGGTTCGCTGGTGCGCAGCACGTAAATCCCGTCCAGCTTCGCTTCCTGATCGATGGCCTCTTGGCGACGACTCCACTGGAAGCACCCCTCGCCAATCTTACAATCAACGTGCTTGCCCACCTTATAGCGCCCCAGCACCTTGCCGACCTTCAGCCCAATCTCCGCCGCCGTGAGCGGCTTCTTCTTGCGTCGCGCCACCTCCTTCGCGATCTTCGTCAAACTCCTCTCGGTAGCTTCCAGCAAGGCCTGCCGCTTGCGCGCCCGCTCCTCTTCCAGCAGCGGGTTATGACAGACCACGAGCCTCTCACCGGGGTAGTCGGGCGAGGTAATCTCGGCCAGATTCTTCTCGTCCAGCAAGGAGAGTTGCAAGGCCAATAGATCAGGAATCGACCCCGATAAAGTTGCCGACGCGGCAAGGTTGCGGGTCCAGTCACAACCCTGTCACTTGAAGGAAAAAGTGGCAGCGTTTTGAACCATAAGATGGCAGTCCAGCGTTCGTAAGCCCTTTCACCTCAGTGTTGGCAGTTGCGGCCCTCCAATTCCCTTAAATCATAAAGTGGCAGTAAGTACAAAAAGGAAGCAAACGCTTATCACTTTGACTAAGGTTCTTCAGGTTGGATAACCTGGGGTGTGACTCAGCCAACCTACCCGGCAAATCTTTTGAAGTTTGCGGCCAGATTTCATAACGATCAGATTTGCCGGGAGTATCTCATTCAGAACCGGTGGCCAGAGGGGTTTGTCTGCCCGGAATGCCGTGTTTCGGGTGGGTGGTGGCTGGCCAAGCAGCGAAGGTTTGAATGTCGGAACTGTCACCATCAGAGTTCGCCCTTAGCTGGAACTTTGATGCACGATTCCCACCTTCCCCTGCGAGTTTGGTTTTGGGCTGCTTATTGGGTGGCTACGCACACTCCCGGCATTAGCGCGGTGCAACTGCAACGGCAGTTGGGAATTGCCAAGTATGAGAGTGCGTGGTTCCTTTTGCACCGCTTGCGTCAAGGGATGGTGCGGGCGAACCGTGGACCTCTTGCTGGCGTAGTGGAAGCCGATGAAACGCATGTTGGGGGACCCGCCGAAGGCCACCGAGGACGAGGGGTTGCCAAAGCACCGCACGCCTCGCTGGTGATGGGCGCTGTGGAAGTTCGATCTCTGACCAACAAAATCGGGAAATCCGTGGAGCGTGCGGGAAGGCTTCGCCTTCAAAAGGTTCGGTCTGCCAGTGGGGAAGAGATCAAACTCTCAAATGTCAACGGAAACGGCTCTGTCAGTGTAATATGAGTCTGTCCAAAAACCAGTTTGGCCGAAGTCGTTCCGACGCGCATTTAAAGCGACTTTAGCTATGAACCTAACATAGTAATACTAAGGGGAGCACCATCCGAAGTGATGGGTGGAAAGGCTATTCCTCCTGGGCGCTCGAAGGCTATGATCATCTCCGGCAGGTGCAGGGAACACCCGAACGGGCTGGCGAGTTGGCTCCCCATATTCACCAGGTGTTCGGAAACCTCAAAGCGTGGCTCTTGGGAATTCATCATGGGGTAGATATGAAATACCTCCAAGCCTACTTGAACGAAGCCGCCCGTGCGGCGGACGCTACGCGTGCGTGATGCCAGGCGGACTGCCTTAATCAAGGTATCGTCGGGTCATAAGGAGGTTCCCTATGACCCGTTTACGCCAAATGATGC
>JBEKLF010000034.1:0-46331 GCA_050010335.1 Terriglobia bacterium | reverse complement strand
GTGGACAACTGGCCGTCGGAAAGGCCGTCAAGAGCCGTGCGGGCGGATCGGATAGACCTGTTGACAGACCGAGCGCTGGTCGGCCGCCCAGCCTGGTTTCTTACTGTCTGAATCGCAGACATGTATTCAGCGGCTCTCGTGCGAGGCATTCTCATTAAGAAACGGTTTCCATCGAGTTCACTCGACCACTGCCTCCGCCAGCTTTTTTGCGGTTTCCTTGACTTGTTTCAAATCGAGTTTTCCGCTGCCGAGGAATGGCAGGGCGGGAACAGGGAAAAAGTTCTCTTTGCGCGGCACCCACAGTTTGGGGAGGCCGGAATCGCGCATGCGCTTGAGCAAGTCATCCACGCTCAACCCTAATTCCGTGTGGAGCACCACAAAGCGCTCGCCTTTCTGCTCGTCCGAAATCGAGGTCACCACCATCCGGGGCTCAAAGCATCCGAGAGCGCGGTGAAGCGCTTCCTCCACCTGGACGTGCGAGACCATCTCGCCGCCGATCTTGGAGAAGCGCGAAAGCCGGTCGGTAATCTGAATGAATCCGTCTTCATCAAGCTGCGCGACATCGCCGGTGATGTACCACCCATCCTCCCACATGACCTGGTGCGTCTTTTCCGGCTCGCCGAGGTAGCCTGCCATGACGCTTGGGCCTTTCACCAACAGCATTCCCGGTGTGCCAGAGCCCAGCGTAGCGAATGTTTCCGGATTGACGATACGCACTGCGACGCCGGGAATCGGGTGCCCAACTGTGCCGCGCTTCGAGCCGATCTGCTTCTGGTCACTGCCGCTGTAGCCAGTGTTTTCCACCGACACCACAGGCGAAAGCTCCGTGCATCCGTAGCCTTGCAGGAGGTCGAGATGAAACTTCTCGCGGAAGGCGTCGCCGAGTTCCGGCTTCATTTTTTCTGCGCCCACAATCGCCACTCGCAAGGAGGCGAAATCCTCCGCCTCGCAGCGGCGCAAGTATTCCCACACGAAGGTGGGCGTGGAAATCATGATCGTGACGTGGAATTTCCGGCAGAGTTCGCCGATTTTCCGGGCCTCGAGCGGATTGGTATGATAGGCCACGCCGAACCCGGAAACGGCCGGCAGCCAAAGTCCAATAGTGAAACCGAAGGAGTGGAAGAAAGGCAGAATGCCTAACAGGCAATCACTGCGGTTGACGTTGATCGCCTGCTGCACGCCCTCCAGGTTGGAAACGATGTTCCGGTGGCTCAGCATCACGCCTTTGGGTATACCGGTACTCCCGCTGGAGAAAATCACGGTGGCGAGCGAATCAAGCTTCACGTCGCGTGGTATCAGCCAGTGCCTAAGCAGCGCAGTGGGAACAAGGCGGGCGAGGGCGGCCCAAACCAATTTGTTCCGCTTTGTGAATGTCTTCGCCACATCTTCGATCATCACCATGCCGGGCTGCTTTTCGATTCCCAATCGGCTCAGCAGTTTTTCCGTAGTGAAAATCGTCTTGAGCCCGGAGCGCCCCACGGCCACGTCCATCGACTGCTTTGATGCGGTGTAATTCAGATTCACCGGCACGCGGCCCGCCAAGCTGATGCCGAAATTCATCAGGGCGCCCGGCACCGAGGGCGGCAACAGCACGCCGATCATTTTATCGCCGGGGCAATGCCGCGCCACATGGCGGCGGAACAGCAACGCGCCAATCAGCGCCTGCCCAAAGTTCACCTGGCGGCCCGTGGAATCCGCCATCGCGAAGCGCCGCCAGTTCCGTCGAGCGCTATCCAGAAACATCTCCGGCAACGGCCTCTGCACCGCCCCGCGCCGCGAGAAGGCCTCCGCGCTCAACGCCATCACCGCTTGCCGAACCTGGAAGGCATTCGAATCTCCCGGGAGGGGCGCGCCGAAACTCGCCGTAACGCGATAGGGGATGCGCCGCGGCCACTTGAAGAAGAAATGTCCGCGCTCAAAGCTGAAAATGCTGCCCCATACGCGGTCAAGGTGAACGGGAATGATGGGGACCGGAAGGCCGCGGGTAATACGCTCAAAGCCCCTTCGGAAGCGTAACAGGTTTCCCGTGCGCGTAATGGCCCCTTCGGCGAAAATGCAAACCAGGTCGCCTTCGCGCAAGCGGTCCTGCGCCGCGTGCAGCGACTCCACCAACTCGCGCGGCTTGTCGGCTTCCGAAATCGGGATCGCGCCCATCAGCTTGGCCAGCCAGTGAATTCCCGTTGTCTCATAGAAGTGCCGGTACATCAGGAAGCGGATGAAGCGCGGCGTGCAGGCCCCAATCAAGAACGGATCGGCAAAGGAGATGTGATTGCAGACCAACAGCGCCGGCCCGCGCCGGGGCAGGTTTTCCGCGCCGCGCACCTCAATGCGATAGAACGTGTGCGTCAGCAAGAAGAAGCATAGACGGATCATGAAATCAGGAAGGACCGTCAGAATATGCCACGTGGCGCCAAACGAAATCACGGCCATAACCAGCAGGATTTGGTTCGCCTGCATCCGGCAGGGGCCGGAGAGGAACTCGAAAATGCCCGCGCCCAGAAACACGCCGGTGAAGGTCAAGACGTTTGAGGTGGCAATGATCCGTCCCTTGGAGTGCTCTCCGGCGTTCGCCTGCAAATACGATTGCAGCGGGATGATAAAGATTCCGCCCGAAAAGCCCAGCAGGAAGTGCCCGATGAAGACCTGGGGAAAAGAGTGTTGGCCAAAATAGAGAAATACGCCGAAAACGCCCAGGCCTATCGAACCAATGGGCACCAGGCCGAGCTCCACCCGGTCGGATGAAAGTTTGCCCGCGACAAACGCTCCCAGGCCAATGCCGATGGATACCGAGGCGGTGAGGTAACTGATTCCAGTATTGCTCAAATGCAAAAGATCGCGGCCGTAACCGATAACATTTTGCAAATAGACCGCGCCCAGAAACCAGAAAAAAGCAATGGCCAGCACAGTTCGGAAGAGTGGGCGCGAGCTGCGGATTTCCGCAAAATCCTGCCGGAACTCGTGGAAGGCGTTCCAGCGGAATTTCTCGCCGGCGGCAATGGCGGGGACGCGGCTGATGCCGGTGGCCACCACCAGGCCCAGCATGGCCATCCCCACAAGCATTGCCACGGGGATGTATGGTCTGGAAGGAAAACCGTCGAGCAGCAGGCCGGCTGCCACAGGTCCCGACACGATCATGGTGTAAACAGTAAGCTGCATCAGCCCGTTGGCACGCGAAAGGGCCTCGTCGGGGAAGATCTGTGGCAGAATTCCCTCTTTGGCGGGATCGAGGAAGCAGGCGTGAATCCCCAAAAGGAAAAGCACCGCCAGCATGGCAATGACGTGCCCGGCGAACATGGCGATGGTAGCGACCACGAGAAGCGTCGACTCAACCATCTTCATGAATATAATCACGCGACGCTTGGAGAAGTGGTCGGCCACCTGGCCGGCATAGGAGGAGAAAACGATGTAGGGCAGGACGTAGAGCGCGGTGCCGAGTGAAATGTAAAGGCTTCGAGTGGCAAGGGAGGCCACACTCGCGGTGACGAACAGCATCAGGAGTTGTTTGAAGGTGTTGTCGTCAAAAACCGCCAGCGCCTGTGCCGCCAGCAGGAAAACGAATCCCCGTTCTTTCAGGACGTCCGAGTAACCCCGCGAGGTCGCCATATTCCTCCCCTCCCGCCTGCTTTCACGCTGCTCGGCGCCCGATTTCCGAGTCGCGCGCATCGGGTCACGCCAAGTTCGAAAAACACGGGAAGGCCGGGAGGTGTGTATAATCGCCCGTGCCCATTCTAGAGCAATTGGCGAGGCGGCAAAAGCCCGATTCTCCGGCCGGTTCATATCGGCCTCCCCAGGGAGCGGGCTAAGATCGCAAATGCTCGCAACCATTCCTCAGGAGCGCAGATCAAACAAACCAGGCAGAAGACCACCGGGCTTACAATCACGACCGTCACAATTCCTGTAGCGCCCATGTTTTTCACCCTCGCCCGTGAGAATAAGCGAGAGCCGGGGGCGGCCGCGACATCGCGGGTTACAGTTTGTGAAGTGTCACAGGTGGGATAGGGGTCAGGTGCCAGGTGTCAGGTGTTAGGGTTTTGCTGCTACCTGGAACCCGGCACCTGCTCTGCCCTGCGCCTTCGCGTCTCCGTTAAGAAACTGAATGTGCCAAAGGCACTTGGCCCCTGCTAACTGGCAGCTTTCGAGTGCCCCGTCATTCGCCCGAAACGTTTAATTCTCAACAGACTCGTCGTTAAACACTAGACAGGGCCTGTCCTTCCGTGGCCAGCTTGCCCGCGGGGAGGCTCAGTTTTCGATATGGCGACATACCGTCAAGTGGCGGGAGACCGCAGAGGGCACTCTGCAAGTGAACCCGGGCTGGGAGGCGCACGCATTGCTTTTCAGATTGTGTTTCGCCGGCGTCATGCGCGGGCGTCATGCGCGGGTACCCTTTGCACCGATACTTCTGTTACAATCCGCCACGCAGTAGAGCTGCACATAACGCTAGTGAAGATTTGCCACACTTGTCAGCAGACTTACTCCGATGATGTCGAGTTCTGTCCGCACGATGGCGCTCGCCTTGCCGCCCAAGCCACGGAGACCGAAGCGCAGCTTGCCGCCGGGCTGTCCCGCCGTTTTCGCCTTGTCCGCCGCCTGGGCAAGGGGGGCATGGGGACGGTCTTCCTCGCCGAGCAGATTGGAGTGGGCAACCGCCCCGTGGCGCTCAAGATCCTGAACCGCAAACTCCTCGACGACCCCGACTTCCTGCTGCGCTTTCAGAACGAGGCGGGTTCGACGGGTCGCATCCACCACCCTAATGTCGTCACCATTTACGAATCCGCCCAGTCGGATGACGGCACGCCTTACATTGCTATGGAATTCCTCGAAGGCGAATCGCTTCGTGGGGTCATCAAGCAACGGGGGGCGCTTCCCGTCACCGAAGTGGCGGAACTTCTCCAGCAGGCTGCGGGGGGCCTGGATGCTGCGCACAAGCTGGGCATCATTCACCGGGACCTCAAACCCGATAACATTTTTCTGACGCACGGGGACGAAGGAGAGATCATCGTCAAACTGGTGGATTTCGGCATTGCCAAGCTGCGGGAGTCAGCCACGCACACGATGACCGGCACGGTGCTGGGAACGCCCGCTTATATGTCCTATGAGCAGGCATCGGGTTTGAGGAGCGATGAACTGGATGCCCGCTCCGACATCTACTCACTGGGCGTGGTGGTGTATGAGATGCTCACCGGCCGCACGCCCTTCCATTCCGACACCCCGGTCGGATACCTGCGGAAGCACCTGATGGAGGAACCGCCGCCGTTCCGCGCCGTCAAGGCGGACCTTCCCGCCCTGCCCGAAATGGAGCGTGTGGTGATGAAGGCGCTGGCCAAGAATCGGGAAGAGCGACATGGGTCGGCGCTGGAGTTTGCGCGCGAGTTTGCCCGCGCCGCGTCGCCACCCGCGCCGGGGGAATTACCGAAGCCGTTGGCCGCGGCCAAACAGGTCGAACCCGCTATCGCCCGCCCGGCAGATGTACGGTCGAGCAGCGCTCGCACGGAGGCCGAACGCCGTTCGGCCCTACCACCGGTAGCGGAACGCCGCGCTGAGCCGACGCGCCTGTCTCCGCCGCCTTCCGGCCCCCAATTTAAGCCTGCAAAGAAGGAGAAAACCTCTCGCCTGGCAATTGCGGCCATGGTTGCGGCCATTGCGGTTGTGATCGTGGCGTCGCTGGTGTGGGTCCATTGGCTAAAACCTCCTCAAAGAACCGAACCCGCGCCGGAGCAGGCGAGCGCTCCGGCCCAGCCCTCGACGCTGGCGGAAGCGCCCCACGGAACCATCGCTCACCCAGCCGCCCTAACCATCAAGGAGAACCCCAAGGACTGGTTGAAATACGTGTGGATTCCGCCAGGGACATTCATGATGGGCTGCTCGCCGGGAGACAATGAATGCGACGACTCGGAAAAGCCTTCGCACCAAGTGACGATTACGCGAGGTTTTTGGATCGGCCAGACGCCCGTGACGGTGCGCGCTTTCAAGCGCTTCGCGGGAGCGACAGGGCATCCAATGTCTCCCGCCATCGATTTAATGGGTAAGACCGAGAACATGCCGATGGTGTTGGTGACCCGGGACGAGGCGCAGGCATACTGCGAATGGATAGGCGGGCGGCTGCCGACGGAGGCCGAGTGGGAATACGCGGCGCGGGGGGGCAGCACGGAGGCGCGTTACGGGCCGCTTGACTACTCGAATGGTTTCGACCTGTTTGGCATGTTGGGAAACGTGTGCGAGTGGGTCCATGACAGTTTCGACTACCACTACTACCGGAACAGCCCGTCCCAAGATCCCCCGGGGCCATCAGCCGGGATGGGTCTCGTCTTTCGTGGCGGGCCCTGGGGCCATGATCCCAAGACCGTTCGCGTGTCTTTCCGCGGCTATATCGGTAACCCAAACTACATCGACGTGGGTATTGGGTTCCGTTGTGGCGGGGAGGTGTTTGCTCCTTGACCCTTTTTCCTTTCCCCTTGGCATCCTGCTGGGGGCGCCGGCTGGCGCAGTCATCAGTAGGGTGGGGTCTGCGTTTCCCTGTGGGACTGTGGGAGCTACGGTATCTACTTTCTCCGGCACCTAAGCGACCGGCGGTAAGCTTCTATGCGTGCTGGTCCAGGAGGTGGTGAGTGTCTGGTCAAGAAATGCGGAAATCCGCCTTACGTCAATACGTTGTGTTTCGCGTGAAGGCCATTGAATTTCTGGACCTAAGCGGACTGCATCAAGGTCTCCTAAACGGGAACGTCAAGCCATATCCACCGTTTCGGTTAGCGGGTCACATGGCTGATTCGCTGAGAACTGTTCTTCTTAGTTGGTTTGCACTCTTTGTCGATAAGAACGGATTGGACGTCATTAAACTGTGGAAGGAAGTATTCCCGCACCACGCGAAACGTGTACAGGAGGCGTGGACGAAAATGGAGCCCACTTGGCCGGTCCTACGCGACTTTCGAAACAGGGCCGGGTTTCATGCCGACAAGCCGCTCAAATTCTTTGGCGCCAGACATGGGCTTCGTTCAGAAATTAAGCAGGTCGAAGCCGCGATGGTTGAATTTGAAAAACTCTTCAAATTCTTCTTGAAGGCCGAGGAAAAAGAGCTCCCAGAGCTAGGAAAGGAGCTCGACTCCCTTTTGGACGAATTGGAGAAGAAACACAGTAGCGCCTATAAGCGGGGAGAGTTCAAGGCGTATATGATGATTCCGGATAGCCATACGAACCCAGCCACGACGTAATAGAAAGCGGGTGGAGGAATGGGATGGATGATTTACACAAGAAGCACGCCCTCGAACTCGTAGAGCACTTGGAACGCGCTGGTTTGAACTGTGGACTTTTGGCTGTGCACGGAACCGTCGTGCTACGGTGTCCCGGCGTACCGTACACCGAAACGCCGCTGATGATGTTCAACGAAAACGATCTGCACAATGCGGTCGCATTAGACTTACTCGGAAAGCAAAAGGTAAAGGTAGAGATGATTCCGAGCACGGGCAATTATGAGTGGGAGTGGTATGTGGTGAAGAAGCCAAACCCTAAGTGAATCGCGGGTGGCGCACATATCGTAATCTTATTTACACCCTCCGCGAATATGCGCAACTCTGCGTCACAGCGTCGTGCCCGTGGCCCGCCCAGTGTTCTAAACGGTCGCTCGGTGGTGGGTTCAGGCCAGTAGGGTGGCCGACGCAGCGCTGATCCCGACGCCCCAGATTGTCTCCAGAGTGCAGTCAGCGAACATCCTTCGATGGTTGTTGGTCATAGGCTTTTTCCCCTTTCTGTTCTCAGTTTGTCGTAGCTTCCAAACCATTGCCCGCAGCATCACAAGCAATGCGAAAAGGACACCGAAACCAACGCACGCCGCGAGGGTTGAACTCGCGCCTACTGGCCCTACTCGCCCGAACCCGCCAGCATTCGTGATTTTATCACCCTCACCCACAAGGCGCGCCGGCTTTTTCGATCTGGCCGATTGTGAGCCGCGCACAGTACGTTAGGAAATGCCTCGTTAGTCGCCCAGTGTTCTCCGGTGAGTCCGCAGAGTAAACCCGAGATTCTGGACGGACAGAGCGGCAGTGGGAAACAACCCACCTGGACGTATAATGCCCGAACCGCGGATGTGCCGCCCAGCGATTCCGAGCATATGGTCGGCCACCCGGAAGTTGGTCCATACCTTGGCAGGTTTATCCTGCCTTGTCGCTAAGGGTTTAGTAACCGTCGTGAAACCCGCCACGCCGGGCACCCTGACGAGAAACGCCCTACCCGTAACGGTGGGTCAGCGGCCCGGCTGGCCCTCGGGAGGCCGCGTGGGAATCGTTCCGGGGACCGGGGCGAAGAGAAGGCACCGCCTCCGGCGGGCAGACGCTGTTTTCCCCTCGCCTCACTATTTTCTTGACAAAGCCTAGGTAAGTGGTATACTAAACTTGGTTGGCTGTGCTTTCGAACGAAAGGGCTCTGCGCATGCCGAGCTGGCACGAATCTGACCTCCGCCCGCCGGGGCGGCTCGTTAACACCCCCAAAGACAAAACGTCTGAAACTAGGCACTTCATCACAAAAAAGATGTTATTTTTTTACGTTCGAAGCCGGAATGTGTATGAAAACAAAGGAAATTATGACAAATTGCCCGAATAAAAAACGGACATTTTCGGCTAACTTTCGGACATTTTCGGCAAAGTGACAGGAGTTTTGCAGAAAAACGCGGCTTTTTAGGCCTAAATGGACATTCGCATCAGCAAACAGAGTGAAGTTCCCCTCCGGCAGCAGTTGGCGGAGCAGATCGTCTTTCACATCGCCACGGGCAAGCTTCAGCCCGGCCAGGCGCTGCCCAGCGTGCGTGAGTTGGCGCGCCGGCTGAAGATTCACCACAACACGGTGAGCGAGGCCTACCAGGATTTGATCCGCCGCATGTGGCTGGTAGGGCGAAGGGGCAGCCACGTTACGGTTCGAGCCTTGGAGGAAGGGGTTCAATCCCGCCAGGCCAGCGGCCTCGACGACCTCATCAACACGCTGATTCGCGTAGCGCGCGAACAGGGCCACTCGCTCCAGTCGTTGCGCGAACGAGTGCGCGAGCGCTTGCTGGCCGAACCCCCCGATCATATTTTGGTTGTCGATACCGATGCGGGTTTGCGCCGCCTGCTCCAGGAGGAAATCCGGGCGGCCGTCAACTGTCCGGTGGAAGTCTGCTCGCGGCTGGAACTGGCGGCGAACCCTGGCCTGGGTATCGGCGCACTGGCGGTGGCGGCACACTACGCGATCGGCGACGTCAATTCCCTCCTGCCCCAGGACCGCCCCGCCATCCCCTTGGAGTTCGGCGCGGCGGACAAGCAGGTGGAGATGATCCGCACTCGGCGGGAGCCCTCCGTGGTGGCGGTGGTCTCGGTCAGCGAGGGGTTCTTACAAACCGCACGCAGCGTCCTCGCACCCGCCGTGGGACGCCGCCACGTGCTTCAGGAGTTCCTGCTTCCCCTCCCCGGTCCCAAGGCGCTTGCAGCCGCGGACGTAGTCTTCGCCGACTCCCTCGCGGTGCGCGAGGTCAAGCATCGCGGCCTCATTCCTTATCGGCTGATCACTCCGGCCTCCCTGAGCTACCTTGCCAGCGCCCTGCGAGCACCTTAGAATCCCATGTGCGAATTCACTGTGGAAAAACCGAGGTTGACCTATGCTGAAGTCTCCGCTTGTAACGGACCTGATGACGCGTCGAACGCTTTTGAAATCCGCCGGAGTTGCCGCCGCCTCGGTATTGACTGCGCCCCGCATCCTTCCGGGCCAGATGGCCTATCAACCTTCGTGGGATTCGCTCGCCAAGCACCGAGAGGCTTCGTGGTTCAATGACGCCAAGTTTGGGATCTACTTTCACTGGGGGATCTACTCGGTTCCGGCTTTCGACAACGAATGGTATTCGCGCAACATGTACATCGAGGGGGAGCGCGCCAACACATTTCACAAGCTCGTCTATGGGCCGGTGTCCAAATTCGGTTACAAAGACTTTATCCCTATGTTCCACGCGGAAAAATTCAATCCCCAGGAGTGGGCGGAATTGATCCGCAAGGCCGGGGCAAAGTTCGCCGGCCCGGTAACGGAGCACGCGGATGGCTTCTCCATGTGGGACTCGAAGGTAAATGGATGGAATGCCGCGCGGATGGGCCCACGCCGCGACATCGTGGGAGAGATGGCCCGGGCCTTGCGCAACGAGGGCTTGAAGTTCGTCGCGACTTTTCACCACCAATGGCTGTGGGGATGGTACCCGACGGAGGACAAGACGCTGGATTGCTCGAACCCGGCGTATGCGGGGGTTTACGGCCCGCCCGCCCCCTCCAGCCCCTTCGTCTATAGCAAGCCCACGTACACGCCTCCGCCGCCCCTGGATTTCCAGGAAATCTGGGAAGCCAAGATCAAGGAAGTCGTCGACAAATACGAGCCCGACCTGATCTATTCCGACAGCCGCTTGAATATTATCGATGAGCGCCGCCGCATGGGCGTGCTGGCTTACTACTACAACCAAGCTGAGCAACTAGGGAAGGAGGTCGTTTTTACATATAAGGACAAGGACTTGGAGGTCGGAACGGCCACGCTGGATATTGAACGTGGACGCCTGTCAAACCTGGCCTCATTCAAATGGATGACCGACGATGCCATTGATTGGGACTCCTGGTGCAATGTCCAGAATCCTCATTACAAATCCGCGGACCGGATCGTGGATCAGCTCGTCGACACCGTAAGCAAGAATGGAAACCTGCTGCTGGATATCACTCCCACTGCCGACGGCGTGATTCCGGAGCCCGTTCAGCAGCGTCTCGGCGCCATCGGGGACTGGCTTGGGGTTAACGGTGAAGCCATCTACGGCACGCGTCCCTGGAAAGTATTTGGCGAAGGTCCCACCCAGATCAAGCCGGGCCAGTTTGGCGAGCAGGAATCGCCCGATTTCACTGCGCAGGACATCCGCTTCACCAGCCGCGGAGCAACTCTCTATGCCATTGCCCTCGACTGGCCGCAGAAAACCCCCGAACTCGTGATCAAGTCTTTGAGTACCCACGACGCTCCGCTGGCTAAAAACCAAATTGCCGCGCTCTTTCTCCTGGGCTTCGATCAGAGAATCTCGTGGGAGCACGACACCGAGGGATTGAGAATTAAGTTGCCGGCACAGAAAGTGGGCGACTTCGCTCACGTGTTCAAGATACTGCTGAAGCCAGCGTAGCGAGGACCTTCGCCTGCGATATATAGACTACCTGTATAGGCAAGTCACGTGCCAGATATCGCATTCATTCCTGCATCGGATGCTTATGCTTCTTGGGCCGCTTGTTGTATTCCAGAATCTTCTTGCGCAGGCGGATGGATTTGGGCGTGATCTCCACGAACTCGTCATCGGAGATAAACTCGATGGCTTCTTCCAGCGTCAGCGGGCGAAAGGGAATCAGGCGAATGGCTTCGTCGGCCACCGAGGCGCGCATATTGGTTTGTTTCTTTTCCTTGACCACGTTCACGTCCATGTCGTCCCAGCGCGAGTTCTGGCCCACCACCATACCTTCGTAAACCTCGACGCCGGGTTGCACAAACAAGTCGCCGCGCTCCTGAAGGTTCCACAGCGCATAGGCGGTGGTGCGGCCGGCGCGATCGGCGACGAGAGAGCCGGTAAGGCGCGACGGCATATCACCCTGCCAGTCGATGTAACCGTCGAACAGGGTATTCATGACTGCCGTGCCCCGCGTCGCACGCAGGATCTCTCCGCGCAGGCCGATGAGGCCGCGGGAAGGGATGGAGAATTCCAGCCGCACGCGCCCGCTCTGGGCATGCCCCTTGCCGTGGCTCACGATCTTGTTATTGACGCCTTTGCGGATGCCAATTTCCTGCATCAGAACTCCCACAAAGTCCTGGGGAACGTCGATGATGAGTTGCTCGGAAGGTTCCTGGAGCTTGCCGTCCACCGTGCGGGTGATGATCTCGGGCTTCCCCACGGCGACTTCGTAACCCTCGCGGCGCATCATCTCGATCAAAATGGCCAACTGGAGTTCACCTCTTCCCATCACTTTGAAGGAGTCGTGGGTGCCCATATCCTCCACACGGATGGACACGTTGGTGAGCAGTTCTTTGTCAAGCCGCTCACGCAAGTGCCGCGAGGTCACGTAGGAGCCATCCCGCCCCGAAAAAGGCGAGGTGTTTATCGTAAAGACCATGGAGATGGTGGGTTCATCGATGGGGATGTGCGGTAGTGGCGCGGGAAATTCGGCGCTGGTCACGGTCTCGCCGATGGTGATGCCCTCGACTCCGGCGATGGCTACGATGTCGCCGGCCTCGGCGGACTCGAGGTCGATGCGGTCCAGGCCCTCGAAACCGTAAAGCTTGGTGATGCGCGTCTTTTGAAGGCTATGGTCCAGCTTGGCGATCGCCACTTCGTCGCCGCGTCGCAGCGTGCCGGAGAAGATGCGGCCCAGCGCCAGGCGCCCGTGGTACTCGCTGTAATCCAGGTTGGCAACAAGAAGCTGAAGGGTCGCGTCCCGCTCACCAGAGGGAGCGGGAATGGCGCGCAGAATGGTTTCGAAAAGTGGCTGAAGGTTCTCCGATGCTCCATCCAAAGTTTCGCGCGCGATGCCATTCTTGGAAATGCAATAGAGAACCGGAAAGTCGAGTTGGTCTTCGGTGGCATCGAGATCGATGAACAAGTCGTAGACTTCGTTCAAAACTTCCTGCGGCCGGGCATCACTGCGGTCGATTTTGTTAATCACCACAATGGGCGGCAGCTTGGCCTCCAGCGCTTTGCGCAAAACATAACGGGTCTGTGGCAGGGGGCCTTCGCTCGCGTCGACCAAGAGCAGCACGCCGTCCACGAGCTTCAGGGCGCGCTCTACCTCACCACCAAAGTCGCTGTGGCCGGGCGTGTCCACAATGTTGATGCGGATTCCGTGATAAGTGATGGCGGTGTTTTTGGCGAGGATGGTGATGCCGCGTTCGCGTTCAAGTTCATTGGAGTCCATGACCCGTTCGACCACGGGTTCGCCCTTGCGAAATATGCCGCTCTGCCGGAGCATGGCGTCCACCAAGGTGGTCTTGCCGTGGTCCACATGCGCGATGATTGCAACATTGCGAATCGATGAGTTCAAACCCAATCCTCCTTGGTCCAAGGGCCTAAGTCGAAGATTAATTCGCCAGGCGACCAGTACATTGTAAAAGCAGTTGCGCGTATCAGGCGGAGCTTCTTCGTGCGGAAGCTTGGCGGCATTCCCGATAAAGGAACTGCTTCTTCCGCGGTCCAAAGCCCGAAGCCGGGTTCCAGATTGCGGCTACTTTCTAGAATAGCAGTGATTGATCAAGTGTGCGGGAAGAAAGTCGAAGGCAGACAAGGTGTGCGTCAGGCGGCTGGAGGTGGAAGTCGAGTGTTGAATTGCGCAGGGGCGGTTCGCGAACCGCCCCTAACCTTCCATCACGCAACCTTCCCCTTACGACCACTTCCCCGAACGGAATACCCTAACAAATCAATCCACCATCTTAGCAATATGAACATCGAACCCCGTTCCGGGCAGAAGCGCGGTCAGCGAGAACGCGGTGAAATCGTTGCCGGTAAGTTCGGTGCGCCGAAAAACGCCAGGCTCGGTTTCTTCCGTCTCATGCCGCGCGCCGAAATCCTGCAAAAAGGCCTGGGCATCTTTCTCGTTAAGCTGCTCGGAGTTCTTGCCCTGGGTCAGTGCTTCTGCCGCGTAGGAGCGGATGAGTTTGGGCCAATATTTTTCCAATAGCGCCGTACTGGCAAACATGTCGGCCCAGATGATGCGGCCGTTCACTGCAACGACCACGCCCACGGCGTTCCGTTCGCGCAATTCGCGCATCAGCCCCAGGTACGATTGCTCAATCGGCACGGCGACGGCATCAACCCGGCGCTTGACCTCATCATTGGCCATCACGCCGGCATAGGAGGAAGTTCCTGCCATGGCGCGAGCGGCGGGAGGGCTGGCGGCCATTCCCAACGATTCTGATGCGGAGTGAACTTCCGACCACACCTTCTGCTGATTCTTGTCGGCCATGGCGCTCCGCCGCACACTGGGTTGCGCCATCTGGGAGCTAAAGGAACCGAAGTGAGACTTGGCGGCCACCCAGCGTTCAGGTTCAACACAAAACACCGAGAGGTCGATAGGGTCGCTCTTCGAGGGAACGATACGGTCCTTTCCCACCACGCGGTCCTGCTTGCCTCCAGTCACAATTTCGCCCGCCAGGAGAATCAGCGGGCGGGCGGAGTTGTTCACCAAAACCAAGCGGTTCACTTCCGCGCCGTCGGAGGGAATGTAACGCTCGTGCCCGCGAACGAGCGGCCGAATACTACCGGCCTCGCTCACCACCACTTCACCGGTGCGGATGCCCTCGTCGAGGGTCAGGAAATTCTGCGTGTCGTGCGTGCGATCGGTAACCACTGGAAAGATGGTCAAGTTGCCGCGGCTGATGGGTGCCAGCACTTTGTAATTGGACCCGGCCTGGTCGGCCTCACCTAGATCCGGTCTCATCGGTAGGACCATCAAAGCCGCCAAGGTCAGCACAAAGGCTAAAGTCAGCATTTGTTTTCCTCTCATCTGAGCCTCCTCCCTGCATGGTTGACCAGGGGTATAAGTCCCGGTCTGTGGGAAGAACGAATGAGGGTATAATTCTTGCATCCAAGTCTCCGGAGCACGCTTGGGTCACAGGGAAAAGGACTTGCAGTCCCCAGCGGGCGCGGGTAGCCCGCATGACCGCAGAAGCAACCGGCAAGGCGCAAAGGTCGAATCCCATGAGCGGCAGCCAGGAAACCGCGACCCGTCCAACGAAAATCCACATTCCGGATTCGTTGTCGGCACGGCTTCACCGCGAAGCCGAAGCGGAGAAATACGGCTTGACCCAACAAGCTTTCGCCGCCGTCCTGCAAGAGGTTGCGACCAAGTATCTGCCGGCCACGGCCGGCCCTTCGGAGGTTTCGGATTTCCTCACCCACCTTCGCGTTGAAGAGTTGGCATTGGCGCGTGCCTGCGCCTTGGGCAACGAGGCCGCCTGGGAGATTTTCCTAACCCGGTACCGCGAGAAGCTTTTCAACGCGGCGCACTCCATCGTGCAAGGCGATGCGAATGCGCGTGAATTAGCGGATTCGCTCTATGCCGATCTTTACGGAACGCGGGCGACGGATGGCCGGCGAATTTCCAAGCTGGATTCGTTTACCGGCCGCGGCTCGCTGGAGGGCTGGCTCCGAGCCGTCCTGGCGCAGGAATATGTAAATCGCTTTCGCCGCCAACAACGCTTGGTGAGCCTGGAAGAACAAGCCGAGGCAGGGGTGCAGTTTGAAGCCGAAACTCAGGACCCCGCCCAAGCCATCGACGCGCGTTTGCGCGAGGCGACGGATGAAGCGCTCGGTTCGCTCGCGGCGGAAGATAAATTCATCTTGGCCAATTATTACCTCGATGGCCGTCGTTTGGCAGAAATCGCCCGCCTGTTAGGCGTACACGAATCCACTATCAGCCGTAAGCTGGAGAAGATCACGGCCTGGACCCGCAAGGCCATCGTCTCCGGCCTGATGAAACGTGGAATGAGCCGGAAAGAGGCGGAACAGACTATGGAGGTTGAGGTTACCGAACTCTCCCTGGATGTTCGCCGCAGACTTATGCAAGAAAAAGGTGAGCAGACCGTTCCTTAATTGGAGGAGGTAGGTGGCAGGTGGGAGCAGGCACTCACGCCTGGTCCCGAAGGGACGGTCGGCAGAAGAAGTAAGCGGTGAGCAGTGTGCTATAGGTAGTATGGACTAGCCAGTGTTCGCCGGATCGTTGAGCGACGGTCGACAGCATCGAGGCCGCAACAAGAATATGCCCGGATTACCAAAAATCGCGCTGGCACGGCTGAAGGCAAACCCAAAATCTGCCAACACTTCTTTGGGGCCCGACACCTTCCAGGGAGACCATCCTGACGCCAACCTGATCGCGGCATTCGTGGAGAGAACCCTTACGGAAAGGGAGCGCACCCAGGTACTGAATCACCTGAGCCAGTGTGCGGAATGCCGCGAGGTTGCCGCCTTCACACTGCCCGCGGAAGAGGCGGTAGTTGAACCCACCCACGTGGCGGTGCCGCGGCGTTGGAACCCTTGGCCGTTCTTCCGCTGGACCGCGCTGGCAGCGGTGTTGGGAACCCTGACCCTCGTCGTGGTCTTGCATCCCGGCATGAGGAAGGGGCGCCAGGAGGTTTCAAGATTGACTCCTCCATCTATTCCAGCGGGAAGCATCAGCAGTTCTCCATCGCCTGCCCCAGTGCCTCCGTTAGCCCAATCGCCTCCTCCATCCGCCAGGGCGGACGTGCATACAGCGGACAAGAAATCCGCCGGTGATCTAGCGGAGACGAGGATGTCTCCCCAGTCCCCGGAAGATCTGACGCAAGATAATCTGAGGGCGCGCGCCCAAGCGAGTCGGCAAATGTCCTATTCGGCTCTCTCCCGGGACCGTGCCATGGCGAGGGGGCCTGGTAATCCCCCCGCGAGCACCGACAAGGAGAAGCTCCAGGGAGAAAACGTGATTGCCGCGAAGGCTCTTCCCGTACCTTCCCTTCCTTCCGCGGCGGCCGGCGAGCCCATGGCCGCATCCGGACAGGCGGGGAAAGCGGAAACCGGGACGAGGGCGACCGAGGAACCGCTGGCCAAGGGAGCCTCTCGCACCACCGCACTGGGCATGAAGGCCAGCGCTAGTACGGGAGTCGCCGCTCCCGCGAAAGCTGCTCCCCGAGTGACCGCTCAATCAACCCTCCACATGACAGCTCAAGCAGGTATCGGCGGATTTCGGGCAGCGCCCAAGGAGATCGGAGCTGGAGCGGCTCCCCCCGCTGCCCTCTGGAATGTTTCCTCGGATGGGAAAGTGCAACGGTCCACCGATGCTGGAAAAGCTTGGCAGCAGATCCAAATTGCCGACGGCATCAAGTTTCTGGCGATTGCGGCCCTCGGCAACAGTATCTGGACGGGGGGCAGCGACGGAGCTCTTTTCCATTCCGCCGACGGGGGCGCCACTTGGGCTGGGGCCGACATAACCTTTGAGGGGAACGTCGTAACCGAAACCATTACAGGCATTCAATCGAGCGACCCCCAGCATCTCACCGTCACCACGGCTTCCGGCGCCCGATGGTCCAGCGAAGACGGCGGCCAAACCTGGCAGAAGAAACCCTGAGGTAGGAAAGCGAAACCGGAAACTGGAAATTGGAAACTGGAAACTCGAAAATCGAAATTTGAAAAGCGCGACGAACTAGTGTAGCGCGGACCTGTTTTGTAGGTCCGCGGCTTTTCCTCGCCCGCAGGGACCCGGCCGCGGACATACAAAACGGGTGCGCGCTACACTCCTTTCGATAGAAGCTCCTCCCCGGAGACCCCGGAACTGTCCACCGCGCGCTTCCCCCTGGCGCATTCGCTGGGGGTATAATACTTGATGAGAATCGTGAGACTTGAAACTCGCAAATCGAATCACGTCAGATCGCGAGTTTCGAGTTTCCAGTTTCGAATTTCCAGTTTCGAGTTTCTGCTTTCGAGTTCCTTGTTCTTGCAAGGGTCGTGATGTATGGCCACGCTTCAGGATGTTCTTAACGCCAACGTTCGCGAAGGCGAGCTTTACGAGAAGCTCGATCGCGGATTTGTGCGCTGTTTCGCCTGTGGCCATTGCTGCCGCATTCCCGAGGGGCAACTGGGCATCTGCAAAGTTCGCTTCAATGAAGGGGGCAAGCTCCTGGTCCCCTGGGGTTACGCCGCAGGAGTGCAGTGCGACCCGATCGAAAAAAAGCCCTTTCACCACGTCTATCCCGGCGCGCTTGCTTACAGTTTTGGCATGCTGGGCTGCGACCTGCATTGCTCCTATTGCCAGAACTGGGTCACCTCGCAAGCCCTGCGCGACCCCCGCGCGGTCTCCCGTCCGATGCACGCATCGCCCCAGGAACTTGTTCGCGACGCCCTTCAGCAGGGCGCGAAAGTCTTGGTCAGCACATACAACGAGCCGTTGATCACCAGTGAGTGGGCCGTCGCCGTGTTCAAGGAAGCCAAAGCGGCGGGGCTCGCGACCGGCTACGTCTCGAACGGAAACGGCACCCCGCAAGTGCTGGAATACTTGCGGCCGTGGGTGGATCTCTACAAAGTCGACCTGAAGAGCTTCGACGACCGCCACTACCGCCAACTCGGCGGCCGAATCGAGCCCATTCTCGAAACGATTCGCAGCCTGCATAAAATGGGCTTGTGGGTCGAGATCGTCACGCTGCTCATTCCGGGCTTTAATGACTCCGACGATGAGCTGAAGCAACTCACGCAATTTGTGGCAAGCGTTTCTCCCGACATTCCCTGGCACGCCACAGCTTTCCACAAGGACTACAAGATGACCGACCCCGCCAACACCCAACCGCGCGACCTCGCGCGGGCGGCGGCGATCGGCCACGCGGCCGGACTGCGGTTTATTTACGCGGGGAACCTGCCAGGCCAGGTGGGAGATCTTGAAAACACCCACTGCCCCCAGTGTCACGAACTATTGATTGAACGGTTTGGCTATCACATTTTGGATTATCGCCTGACATCGAAAGGCACCTGCCCCCGGTGCGACGCCGCCATGCCCGGCCGCTGGGCGGAAAAGTTCGAAGGCCAAACTGCCGACCTTCCCTATTTGCCGGGTTTGAGGAAGAGGGAAGAACGTAGGTGGTAGGTCGTGTGATGTGTAATCGAGCAGAATGGGTATGAGGTGCCGAGCTTTTGCACGCCGGAGGAACTTATGGGAGAAGATAAACCATGAAATGGGAAGACGAAATTGTCGAAGAGGTGCGCAGGGCCAGGGAGGCCTATGCCGCGCAGTTTGATTACGATCTCGGACGTATGTTCAAGGACTTGAAGAAGAAAGAAGAGCAGGACCCCGCGCCCCGCGCAGCCTTGAAACCCCTGAAGCGGCACGAACAGCGCACGTGATGCTATAAACAGGAAATAGCGTAATCTTGTCTGCCACCTACCCTTACCGAATCCCGTAAAAAAAGTACCCCGGCCCCACGCGCATGTGGTGAATCAGGGCGTCTGGGGCGACAGCGGCAAGAAGGAGTCCGCCGACCGCCTGCGCTAGCGCCAGGGGCCAAATATTGCGATAGCGGGCGAACACTTCGGCAAAGACAAAACCCGCTACGAAGGTGGCGACCATCAGGATGATGTTGGGAAGGTGGGTGGCGCTGAACATTATTCCGACGATCGCAGAACTCAGATGGCGGTTACGGATGACCAGCATTATACGATTATTGAAGTAAGATTGGGTCAGGTATTGCTGAAATACACACCAACTGCCATATCCGAGCAAAGCCACGAGTGAATACCAGGTCGGATGAAGTAGCACTAAGCGGTGGCGAGCAAATCCATAGATAAGCATCGGCAGGTAAAGGAGGATGGCCAACGGCAACACCCATTGTGCGCTGGGTCGGAGATCGGTCTTGACCAAGCCGAGCCCCCGAAGGGTGTCTCGATGCACCACGTGACTCACAAGAATCATGGCCCATAGCACCATCCAAGCGTATGGGGCGCTATGTTGCCACCTCCAGATGTAAGCGAGAATTCCGGCAAAAATCAGCGCGACTTCACATGCGGTGACGATGGCGAGCGGGACACGGGTTCTACCTGCGTCGTTCAATTCTCCGACTGAGGCGCCCTGACTCATGAATGTTCCACGGTCTATTGTACTCCCGAATTTCCGCGCAGCGCGATTTCGGGAAGGTCGGCAGAGCCACGCCACGAACGATGGCAGGTCTTCTCTGAGGTAATTCCTAATTCCTGGGGGGCTCGGTGTCGAGCGGCGTTGAGGGATCTGGCGCGGCCCGCGTCATTCGCCGAAAGGGAAATATATACCGGAAGGTAAGGTACAGAACCAGGACGAGAACAACTCCGACGGATTCCAGAGCCACCATGCGCAACAAACGGCTTGCAGGCAAACCCAAGTGAGTGCGGAGCCAAACCCACATGCAATCGTCGTACACGTAGGGGGCAAGCCGGCAATCACGCGTGGCCAAGTCGGCCGCGTAAAGCACCAAGCCCACCAGGGCGGCTCCTAGAATGATGCGAAACACTTTTTGCATAAACTGCGTGACAAGCGCCTGCCGGGTTTGATGCGCGGCCGCGGCGCGCTCCATCAAAGGCAAATTGTACTCACCTGGCCGCCACGAGGAAAGGAGAAGATACACGGCCTGGCATTGTCCGTGCTGTTGTGGTTAGTGTGTTGCCGCAAGCTTGATTTGCCCCGCCGCGTGGATGGCGATATCAACGGTGTCGTTGACGCGCAGGAACAACGTGCTGGGATTCTTCAAGCCCCAGCTCACGTAGGGTATGGTGAATTGCGTGTCGGCGGTCAACCGGTCTCCCACGAAATGCGCCTGAACCACGAGGGTAAGTGGATGGTCCACCCCATGCATTGTGAAGCTCCCTAGAACCTGGACCTTAAAATCCCCCTGCGGCAGAACCTGCCCTTGGATTTGCTCCGGTGTGAAGGTGATTTCAGGATATTGGGCGCTCTCCAGGATGTCTTTATGCATCTTGTGATCGCGTCCATTGCTGCCGCTATCGCCGCTTGTGGCATCAACCACCACCAGTCCGCCGACGTGTCCTGAGGTTGGGTCGAATTTCACCGTGCCACGCTTAAGCTTAAACGTCCCGTGGACGGTGTGGAGCACGTCGCCAAGAGTAAAGCTCACTTGGGTCGCGGCCGGATCGAGTTCCAGCACAGCATCTTGCGCAATTGCCGGCGGCGTGAGTGAAATGGTCAGCAGAGCGAACGTCAGAGGGAAAAGACTTCTCCGCAGAGAGTAGAGTTTGGTCATGGGAATTGGAGTCCGTGAATTGGGATTTTCAACTGGGGTTGGCGAGCAGCCTCCAACCCAACCTGAAGATATTGCCAAAGCCGAAAGTCCTGGAAGATAGGGTTCCGACGTGAGCTGCCAGGAGCCGATCAAACAAATGCGCCTCCTTGGCGAGTGCGTCGAGTGCCCGGCGCCGGAGCCAGGTGCGGTCCTCCATCGCGAGCAACACCTGGGACATCACTTCCGATGGGCGATTGATGCTGCGGTGCGCCGCCTCGTAGCGGTTCAGATCGTCATTGGCCAACGCCTCAGCCAAAGCATTTGCCTGCCGGAAGGCCAACCCGAGTCCCTCGCCGGTGAGCGAATCCACAGAGCCGGATGCATCACCCACCAACGCGAAAGGCCCCCGGGAAACCCGGCGGATCATGCGCAAAGCCGAAATGGCGCCCAGGTCTTTGGTGACGGCCGGGCACCCTTCCAATTTCCGAGTGATTTCCGGGAAATCGTTGAGAGCCTCTTTCAGCCGGAGTTGGGGCGACCGCGACGTCAGCACCAGGCATACTTCCTCCTGAGAAACCGGAGTGACAACAATCTGGCAACGACGGCCCCAATGGACTTCCACGAAGTCTGACCACGGTGCGACGCGGAAATGCTGCCGGAAACCGATGCGCGTTGCCCGCGGGCGTCCTCGATCCAAACCGGCCCACCTGCGCACCAGGGAGTTCTGCCCGTCCGCACCGATAATCCACCGGCACTGAACTTTGCCCGAGTCCAAACAAGCCTCTCTACGGCCAATGCTTTTCACGCGCGTTCCCCAGAGGAATAGCACGCCCGCTTCCGCCGCTCTGTCCACAAGGGCTTGGTGCAGGGTGGTGCGGCGAATTCCCAATCCATAACCCTGAGGGAATGTGCCCTCCGCCACCCGCCCTTCACCGATGAAGCGAATCCCTCGAAAGGGAATGCCTTGCGCGGGACCAAACGTCACGCCCAGTGTTTTCAGCTCGACCACCGTCTGGGGCATCAGTCCTTCGCCGCAGGCTTTGTCGATCGGGGGGCACGCGAGATCCACCACCAACACGCGCAGGCCGCGCTGCCGGATGGCGATCCCCGTAGCCAGCCCCGCCGGGCCGCCACCCGCGATGAAAACATCGGTTTTCAGTACCTCGGAACCCATCAATTCCACCGGAGAAGAACTAATTCCGAACAAAAGCCCGGTCCCATGGCCGCCAGCAGGGAATACGTCCCTGCTTCCGGGCGTTGCCGCTTGAAAACTTCCTCTAGCACCAGGAGCACAGAAGCTGAGGAAAGATTGCCAACTTTGCGCAGGCACTCCCACGACGCTCCCATTTCCTCTTTGGACAACCCGAGCGCTGTCCCGGTTGCTTCGAGGATCTTAGGGCCTCCCGTGTGCAGAATCCATCGGCCGATGTCCTTGCGTGCCAGGCCATGGTCCGCCAGGAAAGCGTCTACGTCATGGCCAAGATGATCCACAATCAGTTGCGGCAGCGTGGGTGAGAGCACAATCTGGAAACCTTTTTCAGAAATGTCCCAGCCCATGATGTGTTCCGTCTGCGGATAGAAGACCGATCGCGTGTCTAGAATCTCTGCTCCTGGGTAATCTCTTTCCGCGCCTGCCACGATGGCCGCCGCCGCGCCATCACCAAACAGCGCCGAGGAAATCAGGTTGGCCATGGAAACATCTTCTTTCTGGAGGGTCAGCGAGCAGAGTTCCACCGAAAGCACCGCGGAAACATGATGGGGAAAGGCGCGAACATAATCCGCCGCGCGCGCAATTCCGGCGGCGCCCGCCACGCAGCCCAAGCCAAAGATGGGAATGCGCTTGATATGCGGGGATAGACCCATGCGATTTACCAGGCGCGCGTCGAGCGAGGGACTGGCGACACCCGTGACCGAGACCACGAATAAGGCATCGATATCCTGGGGGGCAAGCCGCGCGCCCACCAGGGCTCGGCAGAGCGCTTGTTGACCAAGATCCTGGGCACACTCAATCCAGGCATCGTTGGCCTGTCCCCAGGTCGTCATTTCGTAATAAGCGTCCACCGGCAACGCCAGAAAGCGGCCGTCAATTTCGGCGTGCGCATGCATCCGATCGACCACTTCGGGATTCTTGAGACGGCCATTCCAGTACTTCTTTAAGGCCGCGCTGAGAAACTTCTGCGGGTAATAGTGCTTGGGGAAGGCGCTGCCAACACTCGCAATCTTCATATCGTCATTTTACCCGCGACTCGGAATAAAAGAAGCAGCATCTACTGGAGCCGCGAAAGTTCTCTCCTGTAAAGTCCATTGTTGGGAAATTCCTGCACCAGGTTCTGGAGCAGTGCTTTGGCTTGGTCGCGATGCTTATCGCGCAGGGCCGCGACGGCCAGCAGAAGCCGCGCAAATGGCAGCAGGTAATGTCCCTTCGTGGCGGCCAATTGCAATTTCTGAATGCCCAATTCCTTATCGGTTTCGGCTCCGTACAGCCGTAAAAACCAGCGCACCGGCGCGGGGTTCAATCCCAGAATGTAGTTCTCAACTCCGATGGCCAAATAGGCGTCGTAGCAGGTGGGATCGACCGCCAGCAGCTTTTTCGCCGCGAGGCCGGCGCGTTTCGTGGCGGCAAGAGAGGCCAAGTTCCGCTTTTCCACCATTGCCAGGTAGTCCGACTCCAGGCCCAAATTCAGGACTGTGGCGAACAAGGCATTGCGGTCGCTCGGGGAATGCGCAAGGACAGCGTCGGCCAGTTTTTGACTTTGTGCGATGGCGCCATAGAACCTTTCCCGCGCTACAGGGTCGGGCGATGGTTTCTCTCTTTCCTTGAATTTATCGTCATCCACGAACAACTGGGTCTGCAAAACACCCAGGCGGTCAAACTCGTCAAACAGGTAAGCCGCGCCATCAGACGTGGGGCCGAAGGGATCCTCGGGATGTGCCTTGACGTAAGCCTCGAACGTTCTGTGGGCGTCGCTGAATTCAAGGTTATACATCTGGCGAAAGCCCAGGTCCAAGGGCGCAGAGGGTGGGAGTGAGGCACTGATGGGGCTCAAGACTCCCTGCGCCAAGGCAAAAAGAACAAGATGAATTGTTGGTGAGCCCATAGAGCACGAAAGCCGCCGGTTAACAATACTGGTGGAATCAACCGTGGCCCAGGCAGCGCGTCAAGCACCCGCGTTTGTCCCTCTCAAATATTTACCACGCGCCGGGCCAACCCTAGCGCCTCTGACCAGAAGGTTCTGGAGGCATGAACCGACTCCACCACCTCACCCAGCTTGCGTACAAACTCGTCAACCTGCGCCGCCGTAACCACCAGCGGCGGGGCCACCTTCAACACGTGAAAATTGTTACCACAAATCTGGGTGAGAATGCCCTTCTCACGGAAAAGGTTCATGACCAGCATTTGTCCAAACATTCCCGGATGAATTCGCTTGAAGGTTTCGTAGGAAGCCCGCAACGTCCAATGCCGTGGCGCCTGGAACTCGACCCCGCAGAATAGGCCCAGGCCGCGAACTTCTTTCACCATTTCATAACCGGCGAGCGCGTCTTGCAATTGCTGGCGCAGGTATTCTCCTAATGCCAAGGCGCGAGCGCCAAGCCGCTCGGATTCCAACACGTCCAATGTTGCCAGGCCGGCACGCATTGCCAAGGTGTTTTCGGAATAAGTCGAAGTGTGAATGATGGCCCGGTGGAGCGAGCTATAAACTGAGTTATAAATATCGTCTGTCATCAAGACGGCGCCCACCGCTACCAGCCCTCCGCTCAGCGCCTTGGCGAGAATCGCCATGTCCGGGTCGAGGCCAAAATGCTGGGCGGCCAGGAATGGGCCTGTCCGGTACAGGCCCGTCTGAACTTCGTCCAGGATGAACAGACTGCCGTACTTTCGGCACAGAGCCTGAGCCTGCTGCAGGTACTGCGCATCGGGAATCCGGATTCCGCCTTCGCCCTGAATCGGTTCTAAGAAGAAGGCGGCGCACTTCTTGGTGGAGAGCTCCGCTTCAAGACTCTTCAGGTCTCCGAGGGGAATCTGCCGGGCCTCGGGCAGAAGTGGGCCGAAACCCTCGCGCCAGAATTCGCTCCCCATTAACGAGAGGGCCCCACACGTGAGCCCATGAAATGCGCCGTCGGCGAACAGCAAGCCGGCGCGCCCGGTGCGGGCGCGCGCAAACTTGATGGCGGCTTCCACCCCCTCGCTACCGGAGCTGGTAAAATGGGCTTTCTTCAGTCGTCCCCCGGCGCTTTCGCACAGGCGCGAGGCAAGTTCGCCCGCCAGCTCGGGCACACTGCTTTGGAGCATCACCGGCCCGCTTCGCTCTAATTCTTCATGCAGAGCAGCGATAATATCAGGATGGTTGTGCCCTGTATTGTGAACACAATACCCGGAAAGGAAGTCGAGAACTCTCTTACCATCCGGTTGAAAAAGCTCGGCGCCTTCGCAATGCGCAAACGGAACGTTCATTTGCAGCACGTCAAGTAAACGTACCCATTGCGGGTTTACCGAGTTGGCATAAAGTTTGTCACTTGCAGCGAGAGTTGGCATGGGCCCGGCGTCTGCTCTTCCCACTTGAGGGTCTAATTGAACGGTTCTGAAAATACCCTGTAGTCGATTGTAAGATGATGGATTTTGCGCAAGGGTTGGCAGTGGCGGGGCAAGAGGTCACAAATTTCAAACAAGCAGCGAGGCGTGCGGACTCGTACGGTTCGGCGAATCAAAAGACGCCTGCCCTACGCCTCCAGCTTTCTGCATACTGCCTGCTGCTTACTGCCTTCCGCCCGTTCTCCGCAAGCCATCCACTTCGTTGGCGCTAAGTTCACGCCATTTCCCCACTTGCAACCCTTCAAGCGTCAGCGACCCGATGCGCGTGCGAACGAGTTTCAAGACCGTGAATCCCACAGCCTCGACCATGCGCCGCACCTCGCGGTTTTTGCCTTCCGCTAAAACCACATCCAGCCAGGTGTACTTGCCACGATCCTCGCGCCGCTGTACGCTAAGGGGTTGGGCCAAATCGCCGCGCTTCATTTCCACCCCGGCATTGAGGCGCGCGATAACTTCATCGCTGAGCAAAGCGTTGGTCTTCACCAGATAGGTCTTGGGAACTTTCGAATCCGGACTGTTGATGAGGTCGGCGAATGTGGTGTCATTCGTCAGCAGCAGAAGTCCGGAAGTATCCTTGTCCAGCCTACCCACGGGCGAAACCCACTTTACCTCTTCCCCCAGGTATCTATAAATCGTCTCACGGCCATCGGGGTCGCCGTGGCTGGTAATCACTCCCTTGGGCTTGTAGAAGAGCAGGTAGCGTTTGCGCGTGGGCTTCAGCCGCTGGCCGTCCAAGTGAAACGCGTCGCGATCGGGATTAATCCAGAGGTCTGGGTCACGCTCGGTGCGGCCGTTGACCTTCATGCGGCCCGCCAGAATCGCCTGGCGCGCCACGGTGCGCGAGGCAAGTCCAAAACGCGAAAGGACCCGGTCGAGGGTCATTGTGGGCTTGGTAGGCATGGGAAGATAGTCAAGAGTTGGAAGTTAAGAGTCGAAAGCAAAACAACGCTGGGCGCCCTCTTGGTTTTTGACTTTCGACTTTTAACATTTGACTTTCAACTTGGTCTATGACTTTGAACGTTCGGCTTTCAACTATCGACTATCAACGATCGGCTATCAACTCAATTCCACTTCCCGTCCCAAACCCTGCTTCTTCGCTGCTTCCAGCACCAGGTGGGCGGCGACCGCATCTTGGACAGCGACCCCTACGGATTTGTACAGGGTGATTTGCTCAGCGGAGGTTCGTCGGGGCTTGGCGCCGGAGACGAGTTCGCCGACCTCTGCATATATATGGTCTACCCCCATCAGCCCATCGCGGATCGGCCATTTCAAGTCGTTCGCGCCGCCAGCGTTAGGCGCGAGCGCTGCCTCGCGCGACTCTACGACCACCAGTGCTTTCAATACCGCCGCGGCATCCAATTCGCGTCCGCGGGAATTCAAGCCCACGGAGGTCACGTGCGTGCCCGGCTGGAGCCAATCCCCTTCTACCACCGGCTCGGCCGAGTGCGTTGCCGCACAAATGATGTCGGCATCCGCAAAGGTTTTCGACACCGCCTCGAACGCGGTGGCGTGGATGCCCTGTTCCCTGGTGATTTCCGCCGCCAGACGTGCAGCGTTCTGGGAGTTGCGGCCCACCACGCGAATTTCCCGGATAGCTCGGACGCGCGGAAGGGCGGAGGCATGGGCGCGGGCCTGCACGCCGGTTCCAATAATCACCAATACGTGAGCGTTCTCGCGCGCCAGAAGGCGAGCGGAGAGAGCTGACCCCGCCGCGGTCCTCGCCGCGGTGATGAAGGTCCCATCCATCAGGGCGCGTGGCGAGCCCGTCTGCGCGTCGAAGACCAGAATCACCGCTTGGTGGCTGGGTACGCCATGCGCCTCGTTCTCGGGAAACACGCTGACCAGCTTCGTGGAAAGCGTATGCGTAACACTCCGGTACACCGGCATGGCCGCGAGCAGACCCCCACGCTCAGGTACGAGCGTCATGATGCGGTCGGGCATGGAAACACGCCCCGCGCTCAGCTCAGCCATCGCGGGGCCCAGCGCCTCAATCAGCCGGCCGAGATCGAGCAGGCTTTCAACCTCATGGCGGTTTAGGAGCAACATAGGTCAAGTGTTGAAAGTTAAAAGTCGAGAGTCAAGAGTCGAAAGCCGGCGGTTTAAAGCATGACAACGCGGCGCGGTTTCTGGGTCTTTAGCTATCGACTTTCAACTTTCGACTTTCGACTTTGAACTTTCGACTCTCAACTAGTCAAAAACGAAACCTCATCGAGCTGAATGAACTCCTGAACCATGGGTACGGTGGATCGGTCCATTTCCGGGATCGTGCCGAAAAACGCCACCCGGCCGTCCACCAGGAACACCACACGGTCCGCCAGCTTGCGCGCCAGCTTCATATCGTGCGTCACCACAATTGAGGTAAGACCCGTTTTTCGCTTAACCTTCAGGATCAGGTCGCCGAGGATTTGCGCCATCAACGGATCGACCATAGTGGTGGGCTCATCGTAGAGGATGCACTCCGGGTCTGCCGCCAGCGCGCGCGCAATCGCGACGGCGCGTTTCATGCCGGTGCTCAGGTCAGAAGGCATCAGCTCGCGCATGCCTTCCAGTTCCACATCCGCCAGCAGGTTGTCAACGCGCTGCTGAATTTCGTCCTCGCTCAACGCCATCCCGCGCTGGGCCCGCTCGCGCAGAGGATAGGCAACATTTTCGCCGACCGTGAGGGAATCGAAAAGAGCCCCGGATTGAAAGACCATGGTCACGCGCTGAAGGACGTCCATCAGTGCTTCTTCGCTCAGCGCGGAAACCTCGCGCCCCGCCACAAACACCTGCCCCGCGTCGGGCTTCAAGAAGCCAAGGATGTGTTTGAGCGCGACGCTCTTGCCCACCCCGCTTCGACCGAGTATCGCCACCATCTCGCCGCGGCGTACGTCGAAGGTCACGTCCTCGAGCACAGGCAGGTCACCAAACGCCTTGTAGAGGTGGAGGAACTCGATGTACGGCTTCTCGCCAGGGTCGGATCTGGATTCGTTGGTCATGCGAACCAATTATGAATTATGAATGACGAATTATGAAGCCGAAAGAGAGGACGGTCGCGGGAATGCTGCAAAAGCATTACGGCGGACGGCCCTCTGCTACGTGTACCTTGCCGCCGAACAAGGTGTAGGGGGACGGCTTGCCGCCCTCTGGTTCCGCATTCACCATGCGGAACGCCGGGTAGGGCAAGCCCGGCATCTCGTGATTGCGTTCACCCGTTCGAACGGCGCCTGAGGTTGTGTGACCCGAAGGTCGCCACCGTCAATTCGTCTTGGGAATTGACCGTGGGTTCGTCATCGAAGGTAAAGCCCATCATGAGCCCCAACGGGGCGACCTACCTCAGCCCAGGGCAACGCCCTGGGATTCAGCGAGGGAAGACAGATTCAAGCCCTGAAGGGGCGCCCTAGCCATTGCCCCCCTTCACCTTGTGATCGCCATCAACATTTCGGCCGGATGGAACGGTGGGTTCCGTAGATCGCCCCTTCAGGGCTCAGGGTTGAAATCGCTAGGGCCGTTGCACCCAGGCCGTTGGCCTGGGCTGAGGTAGATCGCCCCTTTGGGGCTCAAATGGGTACAAGCCTCGATGTCCTGGACACCGATGTCCGCCAAGCCTTTCGCCGTAGGGGGACGGCTTGCCGCCCCCTGGTTCCGCATTCACCCTGCGGAACGCCGGGTAGGGCAAGCCCGGCATCTCGTGATTGCAGTCACCCGTTCGAACGGCGCCTGAGGTTGTGTGACCCGGAGGTAGCCACGGCCGATTCGTGTTGGTAATTGACCGTGGGTTTCAAAGGAAAAGCCCAGAGTCACGAGGGGTCGCCGCAGCGACGCCCTGGCTACCCGCATGCAACTACGTCAAGGTCTTTGTGTTCTCAAGAAGGTTCATCGCTAAGCTGCTTAGCCTGAGATACTCGTAGGCACGGATAGGGTCGTCTATCTTCGCATCGGAGGTATGACTCTTTTCGTTTCGAAAACGATCTATAGACATGGTTAAGAACTTGACCGCGTCGTTAAAATCCTGATCAACGTTCGGCGCCGCTGCTCCCTCGGCGTGTAGTTTTCCTTTACCGAACGCCTCCGATCCTGTTTCAAAGCCTGTCAGTTTTCGCAGCCTGTCTCTTACAACCTTAAAGCTCTTCTCTACGGCTTCGGCATAAGCCTTCTTCTCGTATAACTCGTGGCACTTTGCGTAGATAGTCGGGTGCAAGCTTGCCAATGGGGCCGCAGCTTCTCCGTGATAAACTTCGCTCAAGCCTTTCATTTCAAGTTCATCGTGAGCCGCAAGCAGCAGCCCACGTGCGGTCTCGAGTTGTTCCAGGTAAGCCTTGTGGTGTTCTCGGTCTATCGCTGCTTGTGGGTTAAAGTTGCCCTCAGGGTCGCCCACACCCCCAACAAGGAAATGTCCCCCGCGCCTCCAAGTGAGTGAGGTAAATGATGAAAAGAACCGCGAATCTCTACCAAACACCTCTTCGAGGAATACAACAACCCTCTGGTGCCACCGGACATGCTCTGCAGAATATGCCGCCACCGCGCGCAATCCGCCTATCCCCGAAATCAGTAGGCATAATTCCTGTTTCGCTGTTCGCTTGCTTCGCTCCATGTTCGCATCTCTTTTATTTGCGTCAAATCTTACTATTCACTGGGAAGTTTGCAACATGATAACCTCAACATGTTTATTAACATCCAGAGATGAAAAAGCCACAGAGCAATCCCGCTCGGCGCGGGATAACTCTGCGTTATCCGCTCTGGCTTACCTCACTTCAGGCTCGGTTGGGTCCCGGATTACCGGCCTCATCCTGCGGAATGCATCTGCACTTGCCAATAACCTGCTAGAAACCACGGTCGTCAGAGTTAAGAATCGGAAGAGATCCTGTCCGACGATACTCAGAGCTGCGGCGATCCGAATCCGGACTTTCAGCATGAATCGGTAAAACCAAACGCGAGGGTCCGGGTTTCTTGCACGCTCCAGTTCATCCCCCAGACAATACTGGCGCATGGTTTCCGCGTATTGGGCAAGGGGTGGCTTGTCCTGAAGATAAAAGACCGTTGCCTCATCCATCATCTTCTCGGAGATTGCGCGTGGGGCCTTCTTATCTACAAGCTGCTTAAGTTCTTCATAGGTCTTCGCCGTATAAAGGTTATACTCAGTCAAATTTGATGCGAACTCATCTTCGCCGAGGACAACAACAGCGAGGCAGTAGTAAGCGCGAAGTATCTCCCCCAAAGCGCCGAGAGCTTCCTTTTCAGAGGTAAAATCGGCCCCCTCGAAGACATCTCGCTTTATGGCCTCCATCATACAGCCCGCCATCATTAGCAATGAACCTGCCAGAGCCGGGGGAGTGACCGGCACCTTGAAGCGCAATAAAGAAGCCACCTTTAGCCCGAATGGACTCTGATGTTTCTTGAGTATTCGCCATTCGAGCCAGTAGATACGTGCAGAAAATGCCGACATAGGCGCGGCGTCAGGCCCTTTAAGTTCAAGCCCCAATTTCCTCGGATTGTCATTTCCATTTCCGGGAAGTCCGTACCTCCACATCTCGACAGCAGCGTTCCGCCACCTCGTCTCGTGGTAGGCATAAAGGGCAAACAAGAATCCGAGAGCGATGCCGGTGCCAAGTGGGCGTCCTCTCCAGAAGAAAAGCATGGCAAACCAGGCTGCCAGGTACACCACAAAAGCAGGAACCGAGGTGTAGAGCATCCCCAGAGGATGGAGAAGCGCCAGAAACGCAGCCAGGTAAGGGTTTCTCCACCTCCACTTGTGGAGAGCCTTCTGCCTCTGCGCCTCGACAAACTCAGGATCGAGATTCAAATCTTTAATCACGCATCTAACTTTCGATGCTTGGCCGGGTCGGAGCCAAGCAAATTACAAAGCCGCAGGTAGTGGTCCGAGCCTTCGACGTAAAAGAAGTGAATTCTAGAATCGCTTACCGGCCAAATGTCCCTCCACACGTAGAGGTCGATCTTTCGCTTCTCCATTCTAATCCGACCTTCTGAGTATTGCTTGAAGATCGGTTCTATTTGGCGGCTGTCCGTGTACCCATTGCCTGTCAGGACCCCGATCAAATCCGAGAACATGCACCGTCGGTCGGAGTTTGCGAATACAAGGATGTTCGGATAGTCACCGGAAGAATTTACGGCGTCGAATTGCGCGGCTGCTTTGTGAACGAGAGTCGTGAGACGGTTGAAAATCGGATCAGGGCGCGCACCGCCGACGATTTCCAACGGGTGCGCGTTTTTCATCTCGTTCTCCAGCCATGCATCTTGTTGAATGTGCTTTGCCTCGCAGTACGCGGCGATATTGTGATCTTTGAAGACCTTGAAGTCCGGCGTTTGAGTGCGGCGCAGTTCGTTTTTGCCGAAGCGCTCTACTGTCATCTTGTGGCTTGCGAAAAACCCGATGGCTAACGTTTCGCCCAAATTCACTCTGGACTTCCTTCGACTACCCTGTTGATCCGGGATTTCCATTTTGGCTCCCGAACAGCTCCTAGTGTACTCCGTGCTGCCTCCCTTTGGAATATTCCCGGCCGGTCTTCAGTCCAGGGCGTTCCCATCGGCTCGCGAGAGGGACGGCGCGTACGCCCGTTTTGCGACGTGTGCGGCGCGAGAAGCGGAAACCCCGGTCCTTGTCACGGCTGATGATCATTTTTTCATCCGATGCAACAGGCGCTCGTAATCCCGCTTATAGAGTGCGTTCTTGGGGTCAAGCATGTAGGCCGCGCGGAATTCCTCCAGAGCACCCCGCCGGTCGCCTTTCTGCTCCAGTGCGAGGCCAAGGCCAAAGTGCGCCATGTCATTATTGGGGTTTAGACGCAGCGCGTCGCGGAATTCCCCCATCGAATCATCCCAGTCGCGCTTGTTTGCCAGCGCGAGGCCGAGGGTGACGTGCCTGGCGTCACTATTGGGGTTCAAGCGCAGCGCCTCGCGATATTCCGCGATGGCACCATCTAAGTCGCCCTTGTCATCGAGCGCGAGGCCGAGTCTCATGTGCGCCTCATTGTTCTTCGGATTCAGGCGCAGCGCCTCGCGGTGCTCCGCGATGGCACCATCGAAGTCGCCCTTGTTTGCGAGTGCGGCGCCGAGGCCGACGTGCGCCGAGTCATTATTGGGGTTCAGCAGCAGGGCCTCACGGTATTCCGCCATCGCGCCATCTGGGTCGCCCTTGTTCCCGAGCGTGGCGCCGAGGACGAAGTGCGCCATGTCATTTTTGGGGTTTAAGCGCAGCGATTCACGTGCTGCGGACTCGGAATCATCCCACTTCTTCTGTTGGCCCAGGACAGAGGCCAGGCTCACGTAAAGGTCGGCGTTTTGCGAGTCAAGCAGCAAGGCCGCGCGATATTCCTGCTCAGCCTCCGCATACTGCGCCTTCTTTGCGAGTTCCGCTCCGTGCGCCACGTGCTGCTGCACCTCGGCCTGTCGGGCCTGCGCCGCCGGATCAACAGTCGCGGGCTTCGTCACCTTGGCGCTCTTGAGCGCGCTAATTAGTTCGTCCTCGCCGCCAGCCAAGCGGACTTCCTGAAGGTAGTCATCAGTGGGCTCAAAATCGATTCCGCGTTCCTGGACCAGCATGGTGACTCGGTGGCTGGGCACTTGGCCCACCAGCAGGGCGAAAACCTGCACCTGGTTCAGGGGCTTCTTCGCGCTGGCGGGCTCGGGCGGCTTGGCGGCGCGCAGGGCGTTAAGAAATGCCTCGCTCGCGCCTGCGGCCTTGAGGGATTGGATAAAGTCTTCAGACGGGGCGAAATCAATCCCGCGCTGCTCGATCAGCTTCGCGCCCGACTCGTCTCCGAATCCGTCGCGCACCATATTGCTGACCTGCTCCTGGGTGAAGGGCTTCTGCTGCGCACCCGCCGGCGTTGCCAGCATAGTGTCACCCGCGACGTAGGGCCGAACGGCGTTCGGCCTCGGCCCAGCGCTGCTGGGCCCTACATTTTTCTGCCGCGCCAGTACGGGCAGCGTCAGAATCAAGGTTGTGACAAGAACCACGCTGGCCGCGATGCGTCGATGCGCCATGGGCACCTCGCGAGGAAAGGAATCATGCCACGGACTCAGAGCCGCAGACCTCAACGGCGAAGCTCTGATGCGCTACGGTAGCTTCTTCTGCGCCTGCGGGCTCGGTCGGTTTGGACTTGTGTAGCCCGCCGCAGTCCCTCACTGATGGTCGATGATGCGGAGCCGTCGAAGCAATCTTTCGGTGGTGTACCACTCCACGCCGACATCCTTAAAATCTTTGTCGTTTGACCACAACGGCACATTCAGCGTGAGCGCGAGGGCAAGGATCGGGATGTCGTCGGGATCGCGCTGACCTATCCGCCGGGAGGCTTCGGCAATCCCGGAAGCATATATCTTACGTTCAATCACGGTTACGGGGAGGGTAGCCACGGCGAGAAGCACCAGATCCTCGTGCAGTCGTTTCTTCCGAGCCAATCGCACCGCATATTCCTGGACTTCATCCAGTGTCTCCTCGGCCGTGAAGATTTCCTCCATGGCCGGGTGTTGAAGGATGAGGTTGGCTCGCCCGCCCAGCACGGCGGAAAGGAGGGCATTAGCGTCGGCGGCGATCTTCACGTCGCTCCTTGCGCCAGCGCTCAAAGTCGGCAAGGATCGCTTCGTCGGAGAGGCCCCTTTTCTTGATCTGGCGAGCCACGGCGCCACTCAGCGTGGCGAACATCTCCCGCTTCAGCTCAAGCGGGATCGACTGCCCGGGGCAGGGGAAGAAAACGCCGGCCACGCGGCCGCGTCGCGTAACCAGGATGGGGTCTTTCGACCGAAGCAAACCGGTTGCTTGGTCTCGAAACTCACGGACCGTGCTGATTCTCATGTGGCCACCTCAGTGCCCATTATACTGCAAGCTGATGGCCGAGACGCGACATTGCCAGGGACTGATCAGCTTTGCGCCCGACTCGTCTCCGAATCCGTCCCTCACCATACTGCTGACCTGCTCCTGGGTGAAGGGCTTGGGCGCAGAGGTCGCTGTCGTAGCGCCGTCGTTTAGGGCGGCATGCAGGACTGACAGATTTACGCCGCCATGGAGAGGTGAACTCGCCCCTACGCCACCATGGCGAGGTGAACTCGCCGCTACGCCGGCACGTGCCGGGCGGAAGCCCTGCGTTACGGGTTCTTGCTGGATACCCCGTACCGTCGTCACCGCGGCCGCACCGGCGACGTAGGGCCGAACGGCGTTCGGCCTCGGCCCAGCGCTGCTGGGCCCTACGTTCTGCCTCGCCCCGGCGGACAGAACCAATGCTGTCGCCACAATGAAAAAACTCAGCGTGTTGGGGAATCTCATTGCCACCTCGCTCGGGGGGCGGGGACCTCGAAGGACTCTGGATTCTACTCCAAACGCGGGGAATTGCTATCTATACCGCCGAGGCGCGGAGGGGCAGGGCAGGCGTCAGGGTCAGGAAAGGCAAAGGAGCAAAGGATAAGCGGGGCAGGTTTACACTTTAAACTTCATCCTTTACCCTTTTCGTCTTGGCCCTGACACCTGACACTTTTACCGGGCCTATGCAGCCCGCTGGGAGTAGGCTCCTGCTCTTGTTTATTTCGCTTGACACTAGTATATGAGTGGTATACAATGGTGGGTGGATTGAACGTAGGTGCAGCCAATGTCGCGTGCATTTTTCCCCACTCTGATTCGCGAACACCGTCCACTGATTCTTTGCTCGAACCGTGCGGATGTGTCGCCAGGCAGAATTCGCGGTGGCGCGGGAGATACTGGAGGCTCGGTAGTGGGGACTCGGGTCTTTGCCTATGGATCTCGTGCTTCAGATCTGGGGCTGGCGCACTGGGGCGGGAGAGTTTTCCAATATACTAGCCTCCAACTACCCGAGCCTTGCGCTGTACCCTTCCACGATATGCCAGAAACTAAATGGGTTAGCTGTTTACCGGCAAAATGTCTAAATGTTCTAAATCATTCAAATAATGAGAGTTATATCGAATTGCGCTAGCCGGAACGGAAAACCGTGTCGAGGCTTTCCACGATGTACTAGAAATTAAACGGGTTAAGTGCGGACGACGGAGATCTTAGAAAAACGCATGTCATTGAATTAAAATAAGTTATCAATCCTTCCCCAGCGAGCCAGTGGAGAAAATTGGGGGGAGAAAAATGAAGGGATATTCCACGATGTTATTGAAAACACATGTAGAAAAAATGACCGATAATTGCCTTTCCACGATGTTGATGAAAACACATAAGTTAAACCCATCCTTCCACGATATTAATGATAAGAAAGGGAGTTATGGGTGCAGGGGCTAGGGGCAGGAACAGGAGGATCGGGTCCTGGGGTCCGGGTTGCGGGAAGGAAAGGGTGAATTTCAGATTCAAAATTCGAGATTCAAGATTCACAGCTCCAGCTTCTCAGTCCTGCGAAACGCATCACGCGGCATGGGAGATTCCAGATTCAAAATTCAAGATTCAAGATGCCGCGCCTGAGGCACACGGCATGGATGATTCCAAATTCAAAATTCCAGATTCAAAATCGCGAACCCTGAGGCCCGAACACCTAATCCCAAACCCCTAATCCTTGAGCATTCAATGTCTCCACAGAAAGTAAACCGTCATTCCCGTTCCGACGGTGATCACCGTGGCGCGCACCCAGCGGGGATCGAGTTTCTGGGCGTAATGAGCGCCGCCATATCCTCCGGCCACGGCTGCGATGATCATCAGGATCCCTTGCGGCCACACCACTTGCCTGGCGACGATAAACGTCACCACTGCGGCTCCATTGATGGCCGTGCCCAACAGGGCTTTCAAGCCGTTCATGGCGTGGATATCTTCGATATGAATCATCTCGAGCATCGCCAGCATCAGGATTCCCATCCCCCCGCCAAAGAAGCCCCCATAAAGGGCAATGAAGAACTGCACCAGGGTGAGGCCGATGATAGTTGGCCAAGTGGGCGGCCCCGTCCTTTTGACCATGTGGCCGAGCTTCGCAGTCAGTCGCTTGCCAAACGCGAAGAGGAAGGTGGCAATTCCGAACAGGTACGGAACCAGGCTCATAAATGTGGCTTGGGGAGTGTGCAGCAATACCACCGCTCCCACCACGCCGCCGATAATGCTGATGGTAATCAGCGGCGCCATGACGCGCGCCGACTTGGGCAGGCAGTGCCAATAAGAGAAGACGCTCGCCACCGAGCCCGGCCAAACAGCTACGGTGTTGGTGGCATTAGCGGGAATGGGAAGGACTCCGGTAAAGAGAAGCGCGGGGAAAGAGAAGAAACTGCCGCCGCCGGCGACGGAATTCATGGCGCCCGCCAGCAGCGCCGCCAGGAAGAGAAGGATCGCGTGAGGGAGAGTCATAATCTATCGGGTGATCGGGAGATCGGGTGATCGGGAGAACAAAGAAACGGCCAAGCCGAATTGGCCCTTTGCTCCCCAGCCTGCTCGATCATCGGCTCGCCCCATGTTTTATCGGGTGATCGGGAGATCGGGCGATCGGGTGAACAAGAAACTAACAAAGTTGAATTGGTCCTTTGCCAGCCAGCTTACCCGATCGTCGCCTTGCGTGATCTGTTCACCCGATCACCCGATCTACCGATCACCCGATTCACGGCTCCGCCGCCTCTCGGCTGCTGGTCAATCCAGTCAGGAGGAATTTACCATCATTGGAGAAAACCGGGTGATAAACCTTGACGCTTTCCGGTTTGGGCAGCAAGAAAAAGTGATCGTCCAGAGCGCCCGCGGGCACTTCCGGCGCTTCGAACACTTCGTTCTGAAGGAACTCCGGCCAGTTGTCCTGGATGAAGTGGCGAAAGGCATCGAGCGTAGGTGCGTCGGCATTCAGGAATTTGGCGGGGCCCACCAGCGCATAAGCGGAAGGGTAATCGTGCAGATGGAGCGCCGAAATAAAGCGGTAGAGCGTGTAATCCTGGTTGGCGGTGTACTCGGTCTTGGCGGGGATGAAGGCCTTCCCGTCCCAATGGTAGACGGTGCGCGCCTCGAAACCTCGATGGCCCCTCGGGGCAACGTGGAGAAACCCCGGGTCAGCACGACCGGTTTCGATCATTTCCGCCGGCGCATCCGCATGGTCACGGAAACTCACCTGGCCTTGCAGGAGGGGTTGGAACCGGCTGTCGTCCGATTGCGCGTCCCAAAGCAGCGTCGCCACGTGGTCCTTAAACTGAAACATGGCCGGGTGCGGTACCTGCGAGTCGCCCTCCTGCATCACCACGGCCACGGCGCGCCCCACCGGCTGGCCCAGGTTAATCAAGACACAATTGAACTCTTCGACTCCGGTCACCAAGCGCGAGGCCTTCCAGCGCGCGCCGTCCCAGGAAAGAAGGTAAACGGCCCAGAGGGGACTCGAGTCAGGAGCGGGCGCGACCTCCGCCCCCACTGCGACGTCCGGGATCGCCCATTTCAAGACCATTTCCGGGACGCCGTCTCCGTCCACGTCGCCAATCGGAGCAAGCGTGTTGGGCGGAGCGCCGGCCGCAGCACCCTCCGGCCTCTCGCCAATGTGCAGGGCCTTCGCGAGGGCTGCCGCGTCCGGAGCAGTTACCCCCTGGATTGCCGAATTGATCTGGGGCAGCAGGGAATCTGGGGGTGCTTGGGTGGCTTTCGCTGCCGGCAGGGGAGGTTCTTTGTCATCTTCCTGCGCGAAGGCAGCGGGGGTCAAGATCAATAGGCAGGCAGCTAGAGCCAATCCCGATAGCCGCAAGGAGGGGGCATATCGGGTGAACACCGGGCACTGCTGAAACTCATGGCATTTCATCTTGAGTGGATATTATAGGATAACCAGCAAATGAGAACAAATCGGGCGTTATCCCAAAATGTACTGCCGCCGTTCGGGCCAGCACGTGTCGGGCTGTGAAGCGCTACATCAGAAATTAGGACACCGCCCAAACTTGATTTTCATTGGGTTGGTGAGGACGCAGAAGAGCTTCTTCCGTGTAGCTGGAATAGATGTTAAAGACCATGTTTTCATTAATTTGTAAGGATATTAAGGAAGCGACCGATTGGCAATCGGGAAATTGGCACTCAGCCACAACGAGTGCTAATTCATTGATTCCAGGCGAAATTTGATGCTTGACAATCTAGCCAGATAAGACTACATTAGCACTCGCGATAGGTGAGTGCTAAGCAGCGCGGATGGAATTGCGGGGCAGCACGAAAATCAACGATTAAGGCCTAATTGCGATAGCCCGAAGGGGCCTCCGGGCGGGGGCACAAGCCGCTCAAGGTTCGGTGGTTCCAGCTTCGGGTGAATCTGAGGAGGAAAGGAGACTCAATCATGACGGTTAGACCTCTTCATGACCGACTGATAGTGAAGCGGATCGAAGAAAAAGAAACAATTAAGGGTGGAATCATCATCCCCGACTCGGCGAAAGAGAAGCCGCAGGAGGGCGAGGTGATTGCTGCCGGCAACGGGAAAAAGACGGAAGAGGGGAAGATCATCCCCCTGGACGTTAAGGCGGGCGACCGCATCCTGTTTGGCAAATACTCCGGCACGGAGATCAAAGTGGACGATCATGAATACCTGATCCTGCGCGAAGACGAAGTGCTGGGAATTATCGAAGGCGCGAAAGCAGCGGCAGGCAAGAAATAAGCGCGGCTGCGCAATCTTTGCGGCGGCACGCGCCGGAAAGCGCGGGGCTGGCTGCGGGGGGCAAACTTGAACTCATCAACTCCGCCATCCCGGGGCAATAAATCGGGAGGGGAGGAAAGGAATTGGAGGGAGGTAAGATGGCAAACGCAAAACAGATTATACACGGCGAAGATAGCCGCCAAGCGATTCTCCGGGGCGTGAACAAGCTCGCGGACGCCGTGAAAGTGACGTTGGGGCCCAAGGGCCGCAACGTGGTTCTGGACAAGAAATTCGGCTCTCCCCTGATCACCAAGGACGGCGTGACCGTGGCGAAGGAGATCGAACTGAAAGATCCCCTGGAAAACATGGGCGCCCAGATGGTGCGGGAAGTGGCTTCCAAGACCTCCGACGTGGCCGGTGACGGCACCACAACGGCAACGGTCCTGGCGCAGTCGATCTACCGCGAAGGTTGCAAGACCGTGGCCGCGGGCGCGAATCCCATGGCCATCAAGCGGGGCATCGAGATGGCTGTGCGCGCCGTCTGCGGATACGACGAAACGCAGAAGGATGGTTCGAAGAAGCACGTGAAGGGCGAACTCGAAAAGATCTCGAAGCCCGTCGAGGGCTCGATGATCGCGCAAGTCGGCGCCGTTTCCGCCAACAACGACTCGACCATTGGCACCATCATTGCCGAAGCCATGAAGAAAGTCGGCAAGGATGGAGTCATCACGGTTGAGGAATCGAAGACCATGGAGACCGCGCTGGAAGTGGTCGAAGGCATGCAGTTTGACCGCGGCTACCTTTCACCCTACTTCGTTACCGACCCCGAGCGCATGGAAGCCGTACTGGAAAACGCGCTGGTGCTGATTCACGAGAAGAAGATCAGCTCTATGAAAGATCTGCTCCCCTTGCTCGAGCAGATTGCCAAGGGTGGAAAACCCCTGCTGATTATCGCCGAGGAAGTCGAGGGCGAAGCCCTGGCGACCTTGGTGGTGAACAAGCTGCGCGGGACCCTTCAGGTCTGCGCGGTGAAGGCGCCGGGCTTCGGCGACCGCCGCAAGGCCATGCTGGAGGATATCGCTACTCTCACCGGCGGCAAGGCGATCACGGAAGACCTGGGCATCAAGCTGGAGAACGTGAAGCTGGATGACCTGGGCCGCGCCAAGAAGATCACGGTGGACAAAGACAACACCACCATCGTGGAAGGCGGCGGCAAGTCGGCCGAAATCGAAGGGCGCGTCAGGCAGATCCGCAGCCAGATTGAAGAAACCACCTCCGACTACGATCGCGAGAAGCTTCAGGAACGGCTCGCCAAGCTGGTGGGCGGCGTCGCTCAGATCAAAGTGGGCGCGGCAACCGAAACCGAGATGAAGGAAAAGAAAGCTCGCGTCGAGGACGCCATGCACGCCACCAAAGCAGCCGTCGAGGAAGGCATCGTTCCAGGCGGCGGTGTGGCGCTGGTTCGCTCTATCCCCGCGCTTGACAAACTCAAGGCCACGGGCGATGAGCAAATCGGTATCGACATCGTCAAGCGGGCGCTCGAAGAGCCCCTGCGCCTGATCGCCACCAACGCCGGTCACGAAGGCGCCGTGGTGGTGGAGAAGGTTCGCAATAACAACAACGCGCACTTTGGTTTCGACGCCCAGTCTGAAACCTATGGCGACCTGGTGGAAGCCGGCGTCATCGACCCCACCAAGGTTACCCGTACCGCACTGCAAAACGCTGCTTCCATTGCCTCACTGATGCTCACCACCGAGGCGCTGGTCAGCGAATACCCTGAGAAGGAAGAAAAGGGCGGCGGCGGCCACGGCGGACCTCCCGGAGGCGGCATGGGCGGCGGGATGTACTAAGAATAGTTGACGGTCGATAGCTGACAGTCGACAGTAAGAACCAAGGGCGGGGAGGACGATTTCCCCGCCCTTCTTGTTTTCTTGCTGAGAACTCAACAAGGCCATCGCATTGAACCTCGGCTTGGTGCTGCTGAGTCAACGGGCAATCGAGGGGTCACGGCACCGGGATGCTGTAGAGGTTGCGATGGACGGACTGGCGCGTGTAAACGTAGGCCGCGGAGGTGAGCCCCGGCCCAATCGCCGCATCAATGACCTTCACTCCAGGTATCTTTCCCGGATCAATGGGGGAGTCGACGTTGAAATCCGGAAGTGTCGGGAGATCTCTGCCGGTGGGCAGAGGAAAGACGATAGTCTGCACGGGGACATGGCCCCGGGCCCTTTCGGGGGTCAAACCGAAGACCTTTCCGGCGCGATCCCACTCGTTTACGCAATAACCCACGCAGATCTTGACCGGCGCGCGTCCGTCCACGGGATAGGCCCGAGTGGCGACAGGGATATCCCCCGTCTGGAGTGGGGCGAGAGCTGTAAACCATTCGCCGTCTGGGGAAACGCTGAACAACTCCAAGATCGGATTGGGTGAAACTTTTTGGCGTCCGCTACCGTCCTCGTTCACCCGGAAGACGAAATTCGAACTGCCCTCCGCACCCCGGAAGAAAACGTAGCCGCCGGGCACGAAAAAGGGGCTGTCATCTTTCGTGGAGGAGGGAATCTGCCGGGGAGGAGATCGGCGGTCGAGAGAGGCGATCCATAAATGCGATTCCCCTGCGCGGTTCTGGGCGGCAAACACAATCCGCCCGCCATCCGGTGATATGTCATACCCGGCGATTGCGAAGCCCAGAAGAAGGTGCCCGGGGGGCCCGCCCCTCACGTCGGCAACCCAGAGCTCGCCGCTGTTGAATGAGCCGGTGGGGCCGCTGGGACGCACCAGGTAGTAAATCTTGGTACCATCGGGGGAAAGGTGAGGGTCCACGGCATAACCTTCCGATGACACTTGGCGCTCGCCGTTCGGATCATGGATCCAAACCGCGCTTTCTTCCAAGCCCACTGAGGTAACCAGCGACCTGCCGTCCGGATGCATGGCGATGCCTTCCTCCTCGGTCGGTCCGAACGTTACCTGCTCCGGCTCGCCATCGGGAGGACGCTGCCGCCAGATATGGAACTGCCCTCCGGCATCGGAAGAAAGGTAAATCCATTTGCCGTCGGGTGACCATGCGCCGCTGGTGCAACCGGCGCCAGGGGGGCCTACTTGTCTGCCAGGTGAACTCCCGTCGAACGGGACCAGCCGGCAGGGCAGCCACCCACCATTGTCCATTTCCACCAGCAGCACCCATTTGCCATCGGGCGAAAGATACGAACGATGAGCCATGCCGCGTTCGCGGGGTGGCACATAAACGTCGCGCTGTTCGGCTCGGCTCTCGGACGCGGTGACCACGGCCATGTGGGCTCCACTTTTGACCTCCGAGAAAAGGAGGCGCTGGCCGTCAATCCAGGTGAGCCCGGAAGCGTTGGGCAACATGAGGCGCGGTTCTCCGCCCAAGACCGGGACTTCCCATGTGTTAAAGGGAGGGAATACGGTGTAGGCGATCCGCGAGCCGTCAGGAGAGAATACCGGGCTCATCTTTTCCATGGTGTCGTGGGTGAGCTGAAAAGGCTCGCCCGACGGGATTATCTTCACATAGATCTGCCCTGGACCATGAAAGGTCTGCGCCCCGCGGATGAAGGCGAGCATCCGCCCGTCGGGCGAAATCGCCGGCGAGGTTGCCGAATCGGTGAAATTCGTAAGCTGCACCCACTCCGAAGGCGCGCCCGACCGCTTTTGCGGCGAGCGGTAAACGAAAAGGCCCGCAAGCAGCAGGGCAACTACCGCTACCGCCAGGATCGATAGCAGGTAAACGCGATGAAGGCGCGCAGCGGGAGCGGTTGCTTCTTCGCCTGGGATTTTCGGACGGCCTGTGGTTCTCCCGCTATCGGTGTCGCGACGCAAACGCTTTAGGTCCGCCTGCACCTCCGATGCATGCTGGTAACGCAGATCGCGGTCCTTCTCCAGCGCCTTGCTGATGACCGCTTGCAACCCCGGCAGGAGGGCAGGATTCAAGAGTTGGGCCGGAGTTACCTCCTGGGCCAGAATCGCCTCCCGAATCTTTCCTGAAGTCGCCCCGCTGAATGCCTGCTGGCCGGTCGCCATTTCATACAGCACGGCGCCGAAGCTGAACAGGTCGGTGCGCGCGTCCACTTCTTCACCCCGCGCCTGCTCCGGCGACATGTACCCTGCCGTCCCCATCGCCGCGCCCGGAACCGTCAACTCGGGATCGAGGCTCGCCCGGGTGGAAGTCTCCGCTGATTCCCCCCTCCCGGCTTGTTCGCCGCTCGCCGTCCACTTGGCCAGCCCAAAGTCCAGGACCTTGGCTTCTCCCCGCTTCGTCACAAAAATGTTCGCCGGCTTGATGTCGCGATGGACGATGCCCTCGGCGTGCGCGGCTTCCAGCGCTTCGGCAATCTCCATCCCCAGGTCGAGGATTTGGGCTGTTGTTAGAGGTTTGCCGGCGATCAGGTGCTTCAGGGTCTCGCCCTCCATCAACTCCATCACCAGGAAGGGCTGCCCCTCCGCCTCGTCAACTTCATACACCGTGCAGATGTGCGGATGATTGAGCGCCGAGGCGGCCCGCGCCTCCCGCTGGAATCGCGCCAGCACCGTGGGAACTCCCGCCAGACCCGTGGGCAGGAATTTCAGCGCCACCTTCCGGCCCAGACGTAGGTCTTCCGCCTTGTACACCACCCCCATGCCGCCCCCACCCAGCCGCTCCAGAATGCGGTAGTGGGAAACCGTCTTCCCCCTCAGGTCGGCGATGCCCGCGCTCGACGGACGCTCGCGCACCTCGGCTTGCCCGCGCGCCAACTGCCTGGCTGCCAGTTCCAGGGCGGGCGATTCCATAAGACTCGCGTCTTTTCCTTCGCGGGCGAGCAGCGATTCCACTTCCCGGCGCAGGTCCTCATCCCCGCCACAGGCTTCCCGCAGGAAAGCCGCGCGCTCACTCCCCTCGCGCTCGAGAGCCGCACTATATAGCTGCGCCACTTGCTCCCAACGTTCAGGTTTCATCCCGCTTCTCTCCACTCATCTCGCGCCCCATCCAAGCCTTGGCCACCTTCCAGTCGCGCAGCACGGTTTCGGGTGAGACTCGCAGGACTTCCGCCGTTTCCTCCACACTCAGTCCGCCGAAAAAGCGCAGCTCCACCACCCGGCTCCTTCGGGGGTCGATGGCGGCCAAGGCCCGAAGAGCATCGTCGAGCGCCACCAAATCCGCGCCGCGCTCCCCATAAACCACCATACTTTCTTCCAAAGATACCCGCTGTACTTCGCCCCCACGCTTCTGGGAACCCTGGCGGCGCGCGAAATCCACCAGGATACTCCGCATCACTTGGGCGGAAACGCCGAAAAAATGGGCGCGGTTTTGGAAGTTCATCTTTCCGGCATCCACCAGCCGCAGGTAAGCCTCATTCACCAGGGCGGTAGTTTGCAGCGTGTGGCCGGGAGGCTGGTGCGCCATGTAACGCTGCGCCATGCGGTGCAACTCCCGGTACACCAGCGGGATGAGCTGGTCGAGCGCCCGCTCGTCGCCTTCGCTCCAGGCCTGAAGCAGTTGCGTGATGTCGTGTGTCGCGGTCCCCGCCATGCCTCCTCCTGGGTGTGGGTCATGGCCATCCTGGCCATGACCGTTCACGGGCAGCATGCCCGTGCACCGGTGGTGGTTGTAATCCAAAAGCCTGTCCTGTCAGGCCGAGCGCAGCAAGGCACTTACCTTTCGTATAGATAAGAAAAGGTGTGCGCCGCTCGCTGCCCTCAGCATGGCAGGCTCCCGAACTCTCTTAATCATCGTCTTGCGCCCGATTAATAACAACCTACCACATCTGCTCGCCATCGGCCGGAAAAACATTGCCGGGCATGACAGTTTTCGCGGCCCCTTTGCGTTTTAAGAGGTGAGGCAACAAACGCAGCGTCGTTGCCCAATTCCAATGAGGAGGATGGTTATGAACACGAATCGAAGCTCGAAACTGGTGAAATTTGTGGTTCTGGCTCTGCTGACCACGTGTATAGGCGCTAGCCTGGCCAGCGCGCAGACTGCTGCGGGTAAGTTCAGCTTGCCCTTTGAAGTCCGCTGGGGACAGGCCGTAATCGCCCCCGGAAACTATTCGTTCACCGTCAATTCCAGTGGCAGCTCTCCCGCTAACACCGTGTTCGTCCGCGGGGAAAACGGCTCGCCATGCATGATTGTGCCATTGGCGCATGACTACAGCTTCTCCGGCAAAAACGAGTTGATTGTCGAGCGGCAGGGAGACAGGGGCACGATTCGCACCCTGCGTCTGGCGGATGTCGGTCTGGTGCTCTTCTTCCCGGCGCCCAGGACTGAAGGGCAGATCCTCGCTCAGGCCCCCGTACTGACCCAGCGACTGCCGATTTTGATGGCGAAGAAGTAAGCCTGTGGTCGGGTGCGGGGTTGGGGGCGGAGCGCTCTCCGCAGTCGGGTGCGAGAGAAAAGCTCTGCCCCTACTTCCCGGATGTGGGATGTCGCCCCGACTCGACAGACGAATCCCCGAAGCGGAAGAAGAGGAACAGGCAATTACGAAGGCCCAGGAACCCAGAAAACGGGTGCCGGCGGGCTGGGGTAATTGCGGCCCGGAGTTGATTCGGAAAGGCTGACAGAGGAAATCCAAATCCCAAAAAAAGGAGAATCTCAATGAAAACAATGTTCGGAGTGTTGAAGGCGACCATCGGAGTAGCTTTGCTCGCAACCGTCTTCGCCTCATTGGCGAATGCCCAATGCATGAATGTGGGCGTAACCAAAAAGGCCGCATCTGTCTTCCGACACCAGTCCTGGACCGGTGGGTTCGGTCCAGCGTGGTTCAAGTTGGCGGCTTACAGCGATACAGAAGAATTGCCCGTGATCGACCAGGATCCCATCGTGGGTTTCTGGAGGGTGGACCTCATTTCCGAGGGCAATGCCGGCATCCCCGACGGTACGGTGCTCGATGCGGGATTTACCCAGTGGCACAGCGACGGAACGGAAATCCTCAATTCATCGCGGGCGCCCGACACCCAAAGTTTCTGCCTGGGAGTGTGGGAGAAAACCGGACCATCAAAGTACAAGCTCAATCACTTTCCGTTAAGTTGGAATCCCGACGAGACTTTACTGGGCCCTGCGAATATCCGCGAAGAAATCACGCTGAGCTCTGACCACAACAGCTATGTGGGGACATTCACGCTTGATCAATACAACTCCGGAGGCAACAAACTCGTACACCTCGCCGGCCGTGTGAAAGCGAAGCGCATTACCGTGAATACAACGATCACTGAAGTGCTCTGAATCCGAAGCCAAACAAATGCGCTAATGACTGCTGAATGCTGACAGTTGACCATCGACAAGCAAAAATCAGGATGGGCAGGGGATGACCCGCGGTTCGGCCCCTCGGCTTTTCGGCAGTAAACTTGAGCAGAAGGCATGAAGATTAAGGGCGGGGAGATTGCTTCCCCGCCCTTTTTGTTTTCCTAGGAGCCCGTCGGAGATAAGGTTTCCAAGTCTTTACCCTTTGCCGGCCTTGGTCTCATTGAGTCGGATGTTGGGCCTTTGACCCCGGCCAAGCCGACTGGAAGAGGACCTCGCCAAG
>JBEKLF010000033.1:0-47087 GCA_050010335.1 Terriglobia bacterium | reverse complement strand
GCCATCGAGGCGTTCATCGCGGCCTATGCCCAAAATGCCAGGCCGTTCAAGTGGCGGAAGCGCGAGGTCGAGGGTTCGCAGCTTCGAAATACTATCGTTAACTTACGCAACTAAGCACTAGGGTGGAAGAGTAAGGAGTGGTCTGCCCGGTGCCGGGGCAGGCCTCCGATGGGGCAGCCGTACAGCACACGAGGCGTGCTGGGGGCACGGAGCTCGTGGGGATGAGACATGAGAAGATTGGTGGTACCGTTTAAGAGGCCCGGAATTGCGTGGCGACTTCGTGTCCATCTTCGGGAAAAGCCCCAACCCTGAGAACATATTGAAAACAAAGACTCGGAAGAGGTAATTCTCTCCTCCCAATCCTGAGAACACACTGAAAATAAAGGCAGTTATCGAAATCCATGGGCCGCAAAAATAGTATGACAAAATGTCTGGCGATATGGGCGGCCCATGATGTCAATGGGCTACATAGATGGGTTTCTAGGTGGTTGCTGGAGTCTCCACCACCTCCCGGCTTCGCCCTTCGTAGACCCACTGAGTAAACCCGCAATCCAATTCCGATTTTCGCGTGCCGCAGTAGATCCTGAGCTATCTTGAATTAGAGTACGCGGTAATTGCCGGCAAGTTTTTGCGTGGCAGCGCCACGGCGCGGGTCTGGAAAAACAACCACAGGAAACGGCGACATGTTCGAAAATCCAAATCTCTTTGTCATTTCAGGCGGACCAGGCTCCGGAAAAACGACGGTTCTTCAGGAGCTCGCAAAACTGGTGGCCAGGGCTAAGTCAATTTTGGAACGAATCCCATTCGCCGTGTGAGTTTCGTCCGGGCTGGCCGCTCGCACGTTGATGTCGTAGCGGGGAGTTTACCTCGCCAAATGGCGGCGTAAAGCCGCCTCCACATCAAACTGTACTGCCGCGCCCCTCGCCCTCCGTTGACGCCTTTCGAACGGGTCTGTTACGATGGACAATTAACATCGTGGAGAAATATCTATGAAGGTTGGTGTGCACACATCGATTGCAGGCGCTTTGGAGAACGCGGCGCATCATGCCAAGAAGATTGGGTGTGACACCTTTCAGATGTTCTCCGCGAATCCGCGGGGCTGGCGGACGCTCGACCCCACGCCGGCGGATTGTGAGGCCTTTCGGGCAGCCCGCCAAGCCTATGGTCTGTCACCCGTCGTCATTCACGATAACTATTTGATTAACCTGGCGTCGTCGGATTCTTTCATCCGGGAACGCTCTATTGCGGCCTTTCGGCGCGAGTTGGAGCGGGCGCTGGCTTTGGGTGCGGATTTTCTGGTCACGCACCCCGGCAGCGCCAAGGGAGCCGACCCCGCGACGGCCATCGCCATCTGCGTGGATTCCCTACACCAAGCAGCGGCAGGATTGAAGCTCGACGGCCTGACCATCCTGATCGAGAACACCGCCGGGCAGGGAACGGTCATCGGCCGCAGTTTCGAGGAAGTGGCGGAGATCATCGCGGGCGCCGAAAAGGATATGCCGGTCGGCGCCTGCATCGATACTGCGCACAGTTTTGAAGCGGGCTACGCGATCCACACAGCCGAAGGGCTGCGCGCGGCCATGAAGCAACTCGACGCGACGATTGGCTTAAAGAAAGTACGGGTCATTCACGCCAACGATTCCAAAACTGCCTTCGGCTCCCACGCTGACCGCCACGAGCATGTTGGCAAGGGGCAAATCGGCCCCGAGGCCTTTACGCGCATCGTGCGGCATCCGAGGCTGAAGAACATTCCGTTCATCTGTGAGACCCCGGTGGATAAGCCGGGCGATGACGTGCGGAACATTCGAATGATGCGCAAATTGGCAGGCGCATGATCTGCACGTTGAGGAGGGACCGTGGGCCAACCCGTAGTGCATTTCGAAATTGGATGCCGCGACAAGGGGAAGACCCAGGATTTCTACCAGCAGCTTTTCGGGTGGAAGTTTCAGGATTACGGCCCCGCGGCGCTCATGATTGACACGCAGAGCGGTGCAGGAATCAACGGCCACGTGACCATCGGGTTGTGGAAGCCCGCCCAATAGGAGTCCGACGATGCACGAAGGTAAAAGAGGGTTCAATCCCATTACAGTTGAGAAGTTCATAAAGCTGAACGTGAAGAGCAATCCCGACCAGAATCCCGCCGCGCTGCGCAAGAGCCTTCGTGAGTGCATCGAGCGTGCACTGGCAGGAGCGCGTTGCCATTGCGGCGAGCCGATTTGGGTTATCGGTTCCGTCTTTGTGGGTCATGCGTGCTTTACGTGCATTACTGGCGAAGCTGATCCCAGCGAGGACTACGAGATCGATGAAGCGCTGGAAGCCCGTCGACGTTCGCTCGCGGATACGGGAGTCGAAGCAAGTGGTTAACGTTGATGGTTGGTGGGATGGGCTCTCCCGAGACCGGTTCCAGGCGGTCCTGGAGTTGGTCCTTGACGCAATTGCGGAAGACTATGTAACGGTGGAGATCATTGCCAAAAACATCAACGAGTGGGGTGGCGAACGCGACCCGGCGTCTTGGGCCGCGAGGAGCGCCGCTCCGGTTTCGCGGCCGGAAATTATTCATGCCCTCCGGGAGCTGACCCGTGAGGGATACGCGCAGGCGTGCATCTTCAATGGCCCTGAAGCGCAGGTGGTGGCTTTTCGACCGGGCCAGCTTGCTGACGTGTGGTTCTGCGCTACGGAGAAGGGAATCAACGCCGTCAGAAAGTTTCTGGGGGAAGAATGATCCCTGGATGCAGGCGGTGAGCAGAAGGGAAAGAATTCTGAATTATGAATTCTGAATTCTGAAAGCGGGTAGTTGGTTCGCGCGATCCAGAATCCACTATTCAGACCTCACAAACCGGAAAGCAGAATTCAGCATTCAGCATTCAGAATTCAGAATTGGAATCATGGACCCAAACTACGATCCTCAACAAATAGAGACCAAGTGGCAAAAGCGCTGGGCCGACGGCAAACTGTTTGAAACCGAAGCCGAGCCCGGGCGCCCGAAATATTATGTTCTCGAAATGCTGCCTTATCCCTCGGGCGACATTCACATGGGGCACGTGCGCAACTATTCCATTGGCGATGCGTTGGCGCGCTACATGGGGATGAAGGGCTTTAACATCCTGCATCCCATCGGCTGGGACGCCTTCGGTCTGCCCGCGGAAAACGCCGCCATCAAGCACCAGCGGCACCCTTCCGAGTTCACGTTCAGTTACATCGACCGCATGCGCGGACAGCTCCAGCGCCTGGGTGTGAGCTACGACTGGCGGCGGGAGATCGCCTCCTGCGTGCCCGAGTACTACCGATGGAACCAATGGTTCTTCTTGAAGATGTTCGAGCGCGGCCTCGCCTATCGCAAGCAGAGCCGAGTGAACTGGTGCCCGCAGTGCGAAACCGTCCTGGCCAACGAACAGGTGGTGGACGGCTGTTGCTGGCGGCATGAGGAGACCCCGGTCATCGAGCGCGAACTGGAGCAGTGGTTCCTGAAGACCACGGCCTATGCCGAGCAGTTGCTCGACGACATGAAGCAGATGGTGCGGTGGCCCGAGCGCGTGCTGACCATGCAGCAGAACTGGATCGGGAAATCGCTGGGCACGTTCGTAGATTTCATCGTCACCGATCTGTGGAAACCGCTGCGCGTTTTCACCACCCGCGTGGACACGATCTTCGGTTGCAGCGCCGTGTTCCTGGCGCCCGAGCATCCGCTGGTGGACGATCTCCTCAAGAATTCCAAGGAGCCCACGCGGCTGCGCGCGGAGGTAGAGCGGATGAATGCCTCCTCCGTGCGTGCGCGGGTGGAAGTGAACATGGCCAAGGTCGGCGCGGACACCGGCTTTACGGCGCGCAATCCTTACAATGGGGAGCAAGTTCCCATCTGGATTGCCAACTTCGTGCTGATGGACTACGGCACGGGCGCCGTCATGGCGGTGTCGGCGCACGACGAACGCGACTTCGAATTCTGCTCGGGTTATGGACTGCCCATTCGCACGGTGATTGTGCCGAAGGGGACTCCGCCGGAAGCTGAGTTTAATGCGCCTCTGCACGCCACGGTGGATTACGGACGCCTGGTGGCTTCCGGCCCCTATACCGGACTCACATCGGAAGAAGCCATTGAGCGTATGACGCGCGACGCCGAGGCGAAGGGATTCGGCAAAGGGACGGTGCAATATCGCATCAAGGATTGGGGAATCTCGCGCCAACGCTATTGGGGCACACCGATTCCCATGGTTTACTGTGAGGCCTGCGGAATTGTGCCGGTGCCGGAAAACGACCTGCCGGTGCTGCTGCCGCCAAACATCAAGCTGACCGGGCAGGGTCACTCACCTCTGGCGGATGTGCCGGACTTTGTGAATACGACTTGCCCGCAATGCGGCAAGCCGGCGCGGCGCGAGACCGATACCATGGACACGTTCGTCGATTCCTCGTGGTACTTCTATCGCTACACCGATCCCAAAATCGCGACGGCGCCGATTAACAAGGATGCGGTGAAGTATTGGTTTCCGGTTGACCAATACATCGGCGGCATCGAGCACGCCATCCTGCACCTGATTTACATGCGCTTCTTTACCAAGGTCATGCGTGACATCGGCCTGGTGGATTTCGACGAACCCGTAGCGCGCCTGTTCACGCAGGGGATGGTGATTAAAGACGGATCGAAGATGTCGAAGTCCAAAGGGAACGTCGTTGACCCCACCCAATTGTTTGCCAAGTACGGCGCCGATACGACACGCCTCTACATGCTCTTTGCCGCACCGCCGGAAAAGGATCTGGATTGGAGCGATGCGGGCGTGGAAGGCGCATTTCGATTCCTGGGGCGGGTCTATCGGCTGGTGGCCAAGCACGCGGACAAACTCCGGGGCGTAAGGGCAGGGAATTTGACCGCGGAAGAAAAGGCCTCACTGACGCCGGAGGAGCGCCGCCTGCTGCGCAAGGCCCACCAGACGCTCCGGCACGTGACCGAAGACATGGAAGAGCGCTGGCACTTCAACACCGACATTGCCAACACCATGGAGCTGGTCAACGAACTGACCGAGCTCGACGCGGCTGTGGAGTCGGGGAAGATTCGCGCAACCGCCCATAAGACGGCGCTGGAATTCCTGGTCACCATCCTCTCGCTCTTTACCCCGCATGTGGCGGACGAGCTCTGGGAAGGGCTCGGCCACGCGGAGCCGATGCTGAAGGTACCCTGGCCGGCGTTCGACTCGGAACTCGCGGCCGAGGATGAGTTGGAGTACCCCGTGCAGGTCAACGGCAAGCTGCGCGCGCGCATCCACGTGGCCGCCAGCGCCGGCGAGGAGGAAGTTCGCGCCAAGGCGCTGGCCGATGAGAAAGTGATTCAGCACCTGGCCGGGCTGCAAGTAAAGAAAATCATTGTCGTGCCGCAGAAACTGGTGAGTATCGTGGCGAAGTAGCAACAGACCTATCAGCGTTCAGCTCTCAGCGGTCAGCTTTCCAATTTGGAGGAGTTTGGCGTGTCTCAGACGGTCGTCGATGCATTTAGCATCTGGAGCGGGCGTAATCATGTAGCCCATGGCGCCAGCCGTGTGAAAATGGAAAGTGGATCGACCATTACATCGAGGTTCTGAAGAGCTGATTCCTAAGAGCTGAAAGCTGACAGATGATACCTCTTTTTCCCTGGACCAAACTATGCCCACTCCTAATCCCGTCGTCGTTCTCGATTTTGGATCGCAATACACCCAACTGATTGCCCGCCGCATTCGCGAGCTTCAGGTGTATGCGGTGATTGTGCCCTGCAACACCCCGTTTGATGATTTAGTACGAATGAGCCCGCAGGCGCTGATTCTTTCCGGCGGGCCGTCGTCAGTCTACGACCCGGCTTCGCCGGTGTGCGATGAGCGCGTGCTGAAGCTCAACCTGCCCGTGCTCGGCATATGCTACGGCCTGCAGTGGATGTCTTACAAGCTTGGGGGCAAAGTCGAGCCGGCGGGGCGGCGCGAATATGGATTCGCCGAACTCGATATCCTGCCGTCTTCACGGCTGCTGAAAGGCTTTCCTTCGCCCCTGAAAGTGTGGAACAGCCACGGTGATCATGTTGTAGAAGTTCCGCCGGGATTCGTCATCACCGGCCGGACTAAGAACGCCATTTCTGTGATTGAGAATCCATCGGCGCATATGTACGCGGTGGAATTCCACCCGGAGGTTCACCATACCACGCGGGGCCGCGAAGTCCTGGAGCGCTTCGTTTCGGACGTCGCGGGGATCAAACCCAACTGGTTCCCGGGGTCATTCATTGAGCAAACCATACAAAAGGTTCGCGAGCAGGTGGGGGATCAGCACGCTCTCTGCGCGCTTTCGGGGGGTGTGGACTCCGCCGTCGCCGCGACGCTGGTGGGGCGTGCGCTCGGCGACCGGCTAACTTGCGTCTTTGTGGACAACGGTTTGCTGCGCAAAGATGAGTTCGTCGAAGTCAGCGGCAAGTTGCGGGAGCAAGCACACCTGAGGGTGAAGGCCGTGGATGCCACGGAGCGATTTCTCACCCGCTTGGTTGGCGTCACCGACCCGGAGCGAAAACGCAAAATCATTGGTGAAGAATTCATCCGCGTGTTTGAAGCTGAAGCCCGCGCATTGGGGGATGTGGAGTTCCTGGTGCAGGGCACACTCTACCCGGATGTTATTGAATCTGTTTCTGTTAAGGGGCCCGCAGCGACTATCAAAAGCCACCACAATGTGGGCGGATTGCCCTCCGACTTAAAGTTTAAGCTGATTGAACCCTTGCGCGAGCTGTTTAAAGACGAAGTCCGGACCGTAGGGCGTGAACTTGGCTTAGACGAGTCCCTCGTGAGCCGCCAACCCTTTCCCGGACCAGGTTTGGCAGTTCGGATTGTCGGAGAAGTAACCCCGGATCGCCTGCGAATGGTACGTGAAGCGGATGAAATAGTTCAGCAGGAAGTAAGGACACACTGCTTTTACGACCGCCTGTGGCAGTCGTTTGCGGTCTTATTGCCCGTTTCAAGCGTCGGAGTGATGGGCGACGCCAGGACTTACGGCTCGACGATCGGCATCCGGGCAGTTGAATCAGAGGATGGTATGACCGCTGACTGGGCCCAGCTACCAGCGACACTACTCCAGCGCATGGCGAACCGGATTGTCAACGAGGTAAAGGGGGTGAACCGGGTTGTCTTCGATATAACCTCGAAGCCCCCCGGCACGATCGAGTGGGAATAGCCCACCCTTCGCCTCTGTCTCCAGCCAGAGACACCACTCCCGCAGCTTGAAACGAAACGGCTTATCGGCTCGCCAGTTTTTGGGCCATGTACAGCAAGAGCTGACGATCCTTCTCATCGATCCGGGCGAGAAGGCGCTTTACTTTCTCGTAAAACCGCAGTTCCTTTTCCTGCTCTGCGTCGAGAACCAGCTCTTCGGTCGTCTGGCGCTTGCTCAAGTTTGGCAGCGGTGGCGGCTCCTCCCCTTCGTAGAACAACTGGAAGAGGGGAAGTTCGAGCGCCGCCGCCAATCTCTCAAGGGTTTCAAGCGAGGGAACGGTGTGACCGTTCTCGACCCGCGAGATATAGCACCGTAGCAAGCCGGTACGCTTTTCGATATCACCTTGCGAAAGGTTTCGTTCTTCTCTAAGCTTCTTAAGTCGTATTCCTATGATCATGTGCCGATTCTTTCATAAAGTGATTAAGTGGTCAACTAAATTTTTGATCAGATTTTGATTAGAAATTTGCCTCACTGGTTACTGTAACCCCCAAGGCCTTTCCCTCGTCGGAAGCAATGAGGGTTGGCTGAAGATGGAAGCCCGATGGAAAACTCCGGCGCCCAGCTTGCCCAGGAAATTCAGTGGATTAAGCGCGCCCAGCAGGGGGAGCCAGAGGCTTTCGGACCCTTGGCGCAGAAATACCAGCAACGTGTTTTCTCGCTGGTTTACCATTTGGTGCGCAGGCGCGATGAAGTGGAGGATCTTGCCCAAGAGATTTTCATCAAAGCGTTCCGGGCGATTCGAAGCTACAATTTCCAATCCTCTTTTGTCACTTGGCTCAGCCGCATCGCCACCAACCACTGCTACGACTACTTGCGGCACGAGCGCGCTTCGCGCGTGAGTTTCTACTGGCAAATGGGGGAGAACAGCCAGCAAGAGTTGGAAAGCAACGCGGAGAGTCAACCGGAGCACGCACTTGATCACGAAGAGCAGACGGTCCTGAAGGACTTGGTCACCAAACTCCTCGACCGTGCTCCCGAGAAGGACAAAGAAATCCTGGTCCTGAAGGAACTACAGGATTATTCTGTGGAGGAAATTGCGGAGATCCTGGACCTGAAGCCGACGACGGTGAAAGTCAGACTACACCGCGCCCGGAAGCGCATGCTGGAAGACTTGCGCAAATGGCGAGAGGAGAAGCAAGGCCATGCGTTGTGATGACATTCGTAATCGGCTGGACGACCTTTGGGATGGTGGGGAAACGCCGGAAATTCGCGAGCACCTCACCGCTTGCGCTACGTGTGCAGGCTATCATCGCGACTTGCGGCGGGTGCGCTCGGGATTTCGCCTGTTGCAGCGCGAGGAAGTCATCGAGCCTTCACTGGGATTTTCCGAGCGCTTGGTCCGCCAACTCGGTGAACTTCGCCGGGCGCCGAGCGTGGCGGATTTCTTCGAGCGAGTGGGAAGGCGCTTCGTATATGCCACTTTGGCCCTGACCTTCCTGGCGCTCCTCGCGCTGGCGCTGCCGTCTACGGGGCCCGTCCGTGGTCTGACCGCCGCCGATATGCCCGCTCAGGAAGCGGCGCTGGCTTATTCCGACCCCATGGGCGAAAACGGCTTGCAAGAATCTCCAGACTTGGCGCCGGTGGAATCTCCTGCGCCCGCCGTCCCGAATGAGGTGAAATGAGCCGCCGGGTTTATCTCTATTTCGCTGTGACCATTATTCTGGGAGCCACTCTTGGGGGATCGGGAATTTACTACTTCCTGTGGCACACCGGCCGCCTTCATCCCCCAGGTGGTTTCAACAAAGACCATGCCGTGGCGCACTTGAGGAAGGATTTGAATCTCACCGATGCGCAGGTACAACAGGTCGGCCAGATTTTCGATGAGACCTCGCAAAAGGTGAGGGATTTACAGAAGCAGATTGATCCGCAGTTCCAAGCGATTCACCAGGAGACACGCGCTCGGATCCGGCAAATCCTGGATCCTGAGCAAGCGAAAAAGTTCGATGAGCTCATCCGGGCTGTCGATGAGCGGCACAAGCGGCGCGGCCCCGCCCCGCCCTCTCCGCAATAACAAACTGGGCTAAAAGGGAATATCTTCGTCGCTAATTTCGGGCTCGGGGAGTGGAATCGGCTCGGCGGAAGGTGATGGCGTTGGTGGCGGCGGCGGGGCAGGCCGCTCGGGGGCGGGGCGGTCCATCGCTCCGGAGGACATCCGATCCGAGTCGGCTTTCGATCCCAGCATCTGCATAAAGTTAGCTATAATTTCGTAAGTTGTGCGTTTATTGCCCGACTGGTCTTGCCACTGCCGGCTTCGGATTGAACCTTCAATATAAATCAGCTTCCCCTTAGTCAGGTACTCGCCGCAGATTTCCGCCAGTTTATTCCACGCCACGATGTTGTGCCATTCCGTGCGATTCTGCTTTTCCCCCGTTTTGTCCTTAAAGCTTTCGTCAGTAGCCAGACTGAACTTGGCCACGGGAGCGCCGCCTGGAGTGTACTTCAACTCCGGGTCTTTACCCAGACGGCCGATCAGGATGACTTTGTTGACGGTTCCCGACATGAAATCCTCCCTAGAAGAGCGTGGGTGCAACGGTGCGAGTGGTGACGTCTGGCCGTCGCGTTCCGGCCGCGAACTTAGGATTTCCTCCTGGCTGCGGCAGCGGGCACGGCAATGCCCAGCTTCTTCAGCCTTTGGCGGGCCAATTCGGATTCGGGTGAATCCGGAAAACGCTGGATCAGCGAGCGCAATTCTCGGATTCCCGCCGTCTTCTCATCCAATGACAGCAGGGAATAGCCCTTCTTCAATTGGGCCGCAGCCGCCTTGTTTCCCGTAGGATATTTCTCACTGCACAGGTCGTAAGCCTCGATGGCGTGCTTGTAATCCTTCTGGCTGTAATAGCATTCGCCGATATAGAACTGCGCGTTCGAGGCGCGATCGGTGTCCTTGTAATACTTCAGATAATCCTGGAAGGACTGAACCGACAAATCATATTGCCCGCCCGTGTAATAGCTCAAGCCTTGGTTGTAAAGGGAATCGGCGTCGGGGACAGGAGGAGTGCCGGGCGTGGCGGGGGCCCCAGGAGCACCCGGCGCTCCGGGCGTGGGATTAGATTGCGCCGGCAGCGTCTGAAGAATGTTCTGCGTCTGGGCCATCTGTTCGCTCAGCTTTGCCAGGCGCGCCTTGGCCTCATCCAGGCTCTCGCTCAGCGCCTGCATCTGGCTGGTCATGGCATCAAACTTCGCGCCCGAAGATGCCAGGCTTTGCTGCAATGATCCATGCAAATCGGTGACCATGGCCTTCATCGTGTTGACATTGTCATTGGTCTGCTCGACCAGGGTCTTCAACACCGCCGTTTGCGTGTCGACGGTCTTCTGGAGGTTCTGGACGGACTGCTGCAAGGCGTCGAGCTGCTGCATCATCTGAAGGACTTCTTTACTTGCACTGTAGGCGGGGTGGACTTGCGCGCCCAGGAAGGCAAGAACCATCAAAGCCAGTAAGGTATGTTTTTTCAAGGTTGCAGTGTCCTCGCTAGAGAAAATATCACATAGGCCAGTCTAACCTTTTGGCGTGTCTCCGGTCAACCACCACAAAGGCGTCGTAGCAACTCACTATTGGGGATCCCGGAGCTGCCGGGAAGACGGGGTTCCATACTCTTTGTTCGTCCCGCGCTCACCGCACTTGTCCTTTGAGGGTGATTTCGATGGACCGGACAGGGGAGTGCGTTACGGTGCAGACAGGGAACGGTCCAAATCAGCGAATCGCCCGCCGACAGTGGGTCGGCAACTGCGGCGTCATCACCAGCAAGAGCACGGCAATCACCAGGCCACCTCAGTGATGCCGCACGCAACATTCTCGTGGCGACGGCCGGGAACAGGACCGGCCCCTCCGTTTCTCTCGGCTCCGGGGCCGGATACGGGCTTTCTTCTCAAGAGATGCACACACCCCGTCCCTTGAGCCTAGCACGTCGACTTCTTCGCCCTTGCGCTGCCGCCGGACAGGGTGGGGAGGAAAAGCCGGGAGCCCTCAGGACTCCCGGCTGATTCCGCTTATTGGGTTTCGGGGCCGTAGTGGAAATGATCCACGCGGTTCTGCTGCCAGCAATCTTCCGATTTGTCGGACTGATTGCAAGTAGTAACCGGGCGGTCCTTGCCGTAAGAGATGGTCGAAATCCGGTCGGTGGTCACACCGGCGTTCACCAGGAAGTCCTTGGCGGCGGTGGCGCGGCGATCGCCCAAACCGAGGTTGTACTCTTCGCTGCCGCGGTCGTCGCACTTGCCCTCGATGGTGAATTTAATGCTTTGATGCTCTTTCAGGAACCCCGCATCACCGGTAAGGGCCGTCTCCGCGTCAGGGCGGATGGTTGCTTTGTCATAGTCAAAGTAAGCGTCTTTGACATTCTGGCTAAACAATTCGTCCTCGGACACTTGCTTTGGCGGTGGCGGCGGTGGCGGTGGTGGCGGTGGGATCGTCACGGTAACGCGGGCGGTGGCACTTTGCGTGCCGCCCGGACCGGTGGCGGTCAGGGTATAAGTGGTCGAGTCCTGCGGCGTAACGGATGATGAGCCCGCGGCCTGGACCGTACCAACTCCTGGTTGCAAGTCCAGAGTGGTAGCATTCTGAGAAGACCAACTCAATGTCACCGATTGGCCTTTATCAATGGTGCTGGGTTCTGCCGTCAACGTCACGGTCGGGGCCGGGGGTGGGGGGGGCGGTGGCGGCGGTGGCGGCGGTGGTGCCACCGTCTTCTTATGACAAGCGCCTGCCAGTAAAAGTACTCCCAGAATTCCGACGAGAATCGCAAGACTGCGTTTCTTCGTTCGCATGCTTAAGTCCTCCTTGAATAGGTAGAAAATCTCGAGATACGTGGGTGCATGATGCTTCTATGAACTTTCCCCTTCTGACGTGGTTCACTTGCGGGACCCGATCTCCTCACGCGCCGGAAAGGTAACAACTTTCCGGACCCGTGATACTATCACTAAAGCAAAAACAAACACAACCTCTTGCACTGAAAAAGAGCATCACATTGCGAGGATTTTTTATCGAAGATTTTGTCCCTTTTTCCCGTGGGCCTTATCCGGAAGGGGAATATCGGCGGCTCGTTCTTTGGCTCCCCACAAGAAAGGGACATCTCTCAATGTGATATACTTCCGGTGCCGGCCTCCCAGTGTTCAGAACCAGAGGGTTGCCGACTTATTCCCGAACCGTCACTTCGGGTGGAATCGGGGGCGATGATTGAACCGCTAGTTCGACCAATTAGCATTCCAGTTTTCGCCACTCTTGGTCAGTTGCTTAGGTTCTAGGCCATTGGCGAGCATGCTCCAAACCTGGCGCGAGCCTGAGCGCGTGGATTCAAAAGCCAGGTGGCGGCCGTCCGGCGACCACGTAGGATGCTCGTTGCGGCCGGCATCGTGCGTCAATTGGATTATCCTGCCGGTGGCAATTTCCATAACGTATATGTCATAGGTCCCGGTTTCTGTAACCCGCCAGTGAAATGCCATGAAAAGGCCGTTGGGCGACCAAGACGGAGCGCTGGCGTCACCGCCCTGCTTTACGGTCGTCATCCGGCGGAGGTTGGTGCCGTCCGCGGACATGATGTAAATCTGAGGTGAGCCGCTGCGGTCCGAGACAAAGGCAATTTCACCGGCGGTTTTAGGGTTCCAAACCGGGGAGATATCCACCCCCGGGGAAAAAGTGAGCCGCTGCAAGTTGTAGCCATCGGTACTGGAAACATAAATCTCCGGGTCGCCCCCCATACTCGAACAGAAGGCCAGCTTACTGCCATCGGGCGACCAAGCAGGGGTTGTGTTGAGTCCTTTATAAGTCGGGAAGGGAATGCGCCGGTTGGTTTCAAACGAGAAAAGATAAAGCTCCGGATTCCCCGACGCGTAGCTGGTGAAAGCCAACCTGCTGTTGTCAGGAGACCAACGCGGCGTGGTGGAAATCGAGCGATAGCTGGTGATGGGATGCTGATTGAACCCGTCGTAGTCCATCACCCAAATCTCCTGGTGACCCGTGCGGTTGCTGACAAAGGCGACGCGCGTTTCGTTGATTCCAGGCAAGCCGCCACCCAGCGTCTTGATGATCTCATCGGCGAAGCGGTGCGCGGCTTCGCGGGTGGAGACTTCGTTCAGGGTAGCGACGTAGCGCTTGGCCAGGACGCCCGGGTTGGTCGGGTTTCCCAGATCAAAAACCCGGCCGGTGATCACCAAATTGGAATTAACGTTCTCAGCTTTACCGAAAACCAACATCTGCGCGGAAGCCGGAGGCGTGCTCCAGGCGTTGAAGTCGACATCGAGTGGTTCTTCAGGGACTTTCAAAGGGTAATTGCTCTTGCTGATCATTTCGAAGATGCCGGCGCCGTCAAGATCGCCCCAGAGAACCTGGTTGAATTCCTGCGTCAGGGTCACCAACTGCTGGTCAACGGTCTTGGGGGGGAAATCCGGAACCGCCAACTTGATTTTCGCCGCGCCCAGATTGATTCCGGAGCTGATCCAGTCCTGCTGGCTCAGGGCCGTTCGCGAGGAAAGGGAGAGAACAACCGCCACCGCCAAGGTCAGAAAGAAGGGAACCGTCATTCGATGCAGTTTCATGTGTGTAATGAGCTCCGAGTATTTATGATGCTCGCAAGTTTGGAAACAGATGTCTCACAGTGTGATATATGTTTGTCCGAAAAGACTCTACATTTTTGCCCCTACTGGCGATGAAAGTCAAAATAGAATTCCACGTTTACGCTTTGTCCGGCGTAATCAGGCGGCAGAGCAGGCAGCGGATTGGAGGCGAGGATCGCTCGCAAGGCGGATCGATCCACTTCCGGAATACCGCTGCTTTGCGTGATCTGCACGTTGTTCACAGTGCCATCGCGCAGGATTTCAAACGTCAGATAGGTGCGCGGGGCCGACGCGATGTTGGGACTGACCGTCGCCATCAGCCAGTTGGCGCTGATGCGGGAGCGCATTGACGCCACATACCAGGCGTAACGCTGGCCGAAACTGTTCCCCTGGCCCATGGCGACGCCACCGGGCCCCGCGGAAGTTACCATGGTGGTGTAGCTCATCGTGGGCGGACCGGTCTGGCCGTAAGGTATGGCGTTCGGCGGAGGGATGATCTCGGCTTTTTGGATGCGCTTGTTGACCCTTTCCAATTTTTCCGGTTTCACGGCGTCTTTGAATTTGGGGATCTGTTGCGCGTCGGGGGGCGGTTCTTCCTTGGGTTTGGGCTCCGTTTTATAAAGACCCGTGTTCTCGGTGGCGACGGTGCTGGGGGTGGTCAGCATCGGGGTTGGCAGGGGAATTCCCGGCAGACTGGCCACCGCACCCATTTTGACTGCGCCGCCCCCCCCCCAGCCTTGGCCCCGGTCGCCGAAATGGAACCCGATCAGCTTATACGCCGCCATGACCCCGAAGAGGGAAGCATGCAGGATCAGGGAAAGCAACAGCGGGCCCCGCAGCGTGGCCTGACTGCGTCCGGACTGCAATGGGAGTGCGTACGTGCTCATAGGGCGTTGCTCACACTATGATCCTGGCTTGGTCTCCAGCGGCTGGGTAACGATGTTCAAATTGGTGAGATTTGCTTGTTTCAAGGCATCGACCACCGTCGCGAACGCTCCGAAACTTACGTTCTCGTCGCAGCGGATAAACACCGGCTGCGTGCCGGCGCCTCTGAGTTGACCGAGGACGGTATCCGCCAAGCGGTGAATATTAACGGGATCATTTCCAACATAAATATTCTGCTTCTTGTCGATGGTGATGACGACCTTTTCCTCGGAAACGATTTTGACGGTCTTGGTTTTGGGAAGGTCCACTTCGATCCCCGATTCCAGGATCGGGGCCGTCAACATAAAGATGATCAACAGCACTAAGACAACGTCCACAAAAGGGGTGATGTTGATATCGGAAAGGGAAGACTGGGTTCTGCCTCTTGGATTGGTGAAGGCCATCGTTCACCTCCTAACTACAGTGACGAGTGAAGAGTGACGAGTGACGAGCAGGAAACCGAATACCCTTAGCTCTAACTCGTCACTCATCACTCGTAACTGCTTTTTTTTCATTCGACAAAATAGCGCTCAGTCATATTCAGGAACTCGAGGGCAAAGTCGTCCATCTGCGTCCCAAATTCTTTGATGCGCTGGAGAAGGATGTTGTACGCGATGACCGCGGGGACGGCAGCGAACAGTCCCGCAGCGGTGGTGATAAGGGCCTCCGCAATGCCTGGCGCCACGCTATGCAAAGTTGCGGTGCCGGCCGTCGCCAGACCATGAAAAGCATCAATAATGCCCCACACGGTTCCAAACAACCCCACAAAGGGAGTTACGGAGCCGGTCGTGGCAAGCCAGACCAGCCATTGCTCCATCCGGCCGAGTTCGGTCGAGGCGCCGATCTGAAGGGCTCGCCGAACCGCCTCAAGGCTCCGAATCCGTGGCTTGCCAGGACTTTCGATCATCGCGGCCTGGCTTTCAATCTCGCGATAGCCGGATTGGAAAACCTCCGGCAGCGGGCTCTCCTTCAGGGTGCGGCAGAAAGCGCGAATCTCCGACAGCTTCTTGCTCTGCCGGAAGACCCTGAGGAATTCCAGAGATTCGTTTCTCGCCGCACGAAAGGTGCGAAATTTTCTGAGAATAATCGCCCAAGAGAGTATCGAAAATCCCAAAAGCATCAAAAGTACGAGTCTGGCCACCGGGCCAGTATTCGTCAGGAGTTGCCAAATCTCGCCTTGGTAGAAGTCTTGCGTGAAACCCTGGTAATAAACCAGAAGTGCAGCAGCCAATTAACCTCCTTGTCGAGACCAGGAGAGTAAAAACCCTTGTCAATTCAACGTAACACACCGACCCCAAGCCGTCAACGAGGGAACGGCGGTAAGACAGTAGACAGTAGACCGCATACGGTAGGCAGGGGGCGGGCGGGTCGTGGAGGAAAGGAAAGTCAAAAGGCAAAGTGCAAAAGTGAAAATCACGCCGCGCACCCTGGGAGGAGGGCACTGATCTTCACTTTTGCCTTTTGCTCTTTGCCTTTTGACTTTTGCATTGCATTTCCACCACCCACCATTTGCCAGCCGCCCCCGTATCCTGTCTACCGTCTACTGCCTACCGCCTTCCCTGTGATAGACTCTCCCCGAAACGCCATGCTGCGCGAAATTCACATTCAGAACTACGCCGTCATCGATAACCTGGCGGTGGAATTTGGGCCTGGTTTAAACCTGCTTTCCGGGGAAACCGGTTCCGGCAAGTCCATCCTCGTGGATGCCCTGGGATTAGCGCTGGGCGGCCGAACCTCCTCCGAGGTCATTCGCACCGGGGAGGATCGCGCGCTGGTCACCGCGGTTTTTTCAGCCGAGGGAATAGCTCCGTGGGCCGATTGGCTGGATGAATATGGTGTGGCAGGGAACGACGAAGGCGAGCTGATCCTGCGGCGTGAATTGCAAGCCGGGGGCAGGAGCAGGATGCTGGTGAATGACCAACCCGTCACCTTGGCGGCCGTACGCGCGCTGGCGCGGCGCCTGGTGGAGATGCACGGGCAGAACGAGCACGTGTCGCTCTTCGCCCGCGACGCGCAGCTCAACTTGCTCGATCAGTTCGCTGGCGTGAGTTCGGAACTCCAATCAGTTCGCACCTTGCACGCGCGCCGCCGCGAACTGGAGCAAGATCTGGAGCGACTCAGCCACAACGAACAGGAGCGTCTGCGCACCCTGGACCTGCTGGGCTTCCAAGTGCGCGAGCTCGAGCAGGCAAAGCTCGAGCCGGCGGAAGATGCGCGCCTCGAAGAAGAGCGAAGGGTTCTTTCCAACCTGGAAAAAATCCGCGCCGCCGCCACCAGTGCTTTCAACGAGCTGTATGAGGATGAGGGCGCGGCAATTTCCCGGGTAGCGGCGGCCGCGCGCCAGCTCGATGAGTTGCGCCGCTACGACTCCTCTGTTGCGCCCGAAATCGAGCCGCTGGCCGCGGCACGCGCCACGCTGGAGGATATCGCCGCCTTCCTGCGCGATTACGTGGGAAACCTCGAAGCCAATCCCACCCGCCTGGAAGAAATTGAGGACCGGCTGGCCCTGATCGACCGCTTAAAGCGCAAGTATGGGAGCAGCGTGGAAGCGGTCCTGGCGTACGCCTCTGAAACCCGCAGAAGCCTGGCCAGTCTGGAACATGCCGATGAGCGCCGGGAAGCCGTGCGGCGAGATTTGGCCAAAGCCGCGGCCGAGTATCGGAAGGCGGCCGAAGCGCTCTCGGAAAAGCGGCACGACGCGGCTCGGCGGCTGGTGAAGGCGGTGCGCGAGGAACTGGCACAGCTTGGCATGGAAAAGACGCGCATGGAGGTCCACCTTGAAGACGCCCCGGAGGGCCAGGGTGGCGCGACAGGAATCGATGAAATTGAATTCCGCATATCTCCCAACGTCGGGGAGGACTTGAGGGTGATGGAGAGAATCGCCTCGGGCGGGGAAATCTCGCGACTGATGCTGGCCTTGAAAACGGTCGTCGGACAGGCGCGCGTGAGCCGTGGCGCGCGCGGCGCCCGCCATAACGAGGTGACCTTTATCTTTGATGAGATTGACGCCGGCATCGGAGGCCGTGTGGCAGAGTGCGTTGGCCAGCGTTTGAGGCGACTGGCTCGCGACGCGCAAGTGCTCTGTGTCACCCACCTGGCGCAGATTGCCTGCTTTGCCGACAGCCACTTCTACGTGGAAAAAGCCGCTCGCGCCAATCGAACCATTACCACCATCAGAGCTTTGGCCGGCGAAAAGGAACGCGCCGAAGAATTGGCACGCATGCTCTCCGGAAGCCAAATCAACGACGCCGTTCTGAAACACGCTGCCACCATGCTTCGCCAAGCGGCAGAGCCGCGTTGACCCCTCGCAGAGTTCCCTAATTTGGACAGCCGTGGTCTGCGATGCCCGCAAGGGAAGCTTTTCGGCCAAGGCAAGGGCGCGGGATAACCCTGAGCTGCTTTTCACTCTCGCGTTCGGGCATTTGGTTCTCTTTTGTGGTTCCGCTGCGCGGCGCAGGGGACTTTGACTTTTGCGTTTTGCGCTTGGCTTTTCGAATTCCTTTTGCGGCTCTCGCGCGCGGCACCACTCGTTCACTACGGCTGCTTCTGACCCGTCAGCCCTGTGAGTTTTGCCCGCCCCAAAAGGGATCACATGCCCTTTGGCCAATGCTTTGTCGCTTCCAGTGCCTCGCCGGTCTCCAGGAGGCTTTTCAGGCTCGACAGAATCATTGGCCAGCCGTTGGAGACGCTCGCGATGAATTTCGATTCCGGTTTATCAATCTCATGCGTGACCGTGAGCTTCACCATGTCAGCTTGAGGTTGGAGTTCGAAGACGCACCGTGAATAACCCTCCTCGCGAAGGTCTGGCAGGAATTCATTTCGCCAACGGAGCACCAGCCGTTGCGGCTTCTCAATTTCCACCACTTCGCCGCCATCCGCCACCCGACCGTCGGGGATCATCAGTTTCCATGAGGAACCGGGCTCCCAGGTTGTGTCATGCCAGGTGTCGCACCAATAGGCGCGGGTGAATTCTGGTTGGGTCAGCGCGTCCCAAAGCTTCTCGGCCGTAGTACCGATGTAGATCACATAGATGAATCTAGTCATAGTTATCCCTCCTTTTCCCTCAAGATGCCTTTTCAGATCTTGGAGCGCACGCAGGCGCAGACGCTCGTATTTACCAATCCATCTTTCCGAGATTTCGTTAATCGGGACCGGGTTGAGGTAGTGCAGCTTGTCGCGTCCGCTTTTAAGCGCCACCACCAGGTTCGCCCGTTCCAGGATGCCGAGGTGTTTGCTTACTGCCTGCCGAGTCATGTCTAGGCCGACACAAAGTTCGCTCAGGCTTTGACCGTTCTTTTCAAAGAGCCGATCCAGCAGCTTGCGACGATGGGGGTCAGCCAGAGCCTTGAAGACCGCATCCGTATCCACAATCAGAGATTATATGCAACCAAATAGTTGCATGTCAAGGAAAAGGAACTGCTCCCGGAGGGTGCCGGAGCTGTAGCCAAGATGACGAAAACGAACATCCGCCTCTGGTAGGGGGGCGAGCTTTAGAAACCTCGGCTTGATGCCATCTCAGAGAAATACTTCAAAAAAATGTGTGCGAAAAAAAACAGCCAGCGAACATCTCCCGGGTGGTCGGTTCTGCTTGGCTCCCAACTTCTCCCATTGACATGTCAATGGCGCAACGGTATTGTCTGCATCCGAAAGGATAAGCGCACTCATAAAGGAGAAGGCACATGGCACGCAGAATACCCAAGAGTTCAGGTTCCAAGCAGGGTGAGAGTAGTCGACGAGATTTCTTGAAGGGCGCCACGACGGTTGCCGCGGGCCTGGTGGTTCCCCGGGCGCTTCAGGCCGAGCCCGCTGACTTGCTGCCCACGGTAATGATAGGGTCACATCGAGTCACGCGGCTGATCGTAGGCAGCAACCCCATTTATGGCTATTCCCACTTCAACCAGCAGTACGACCAGCACATGCGCGAGTGGTTCACGGATGAGCGCATTGTCAAGTTGCTGCTCGACTGTGAGAAGGCGGGAATCAACACCTGGCAGTTCAGTTTCAATTACAACCAGAAGCGGCAAGTCCCCAAGATTCGCGCGGCGGGGTGCAAGCTCCAATTCGTTTGCCTGGTTGCTTCCTGGCACTACGACGAGAAGATGGGGCGGACGCCGGAAGACATTCTGAATGGAACCATCAAATGCGCGGAAGCGGCGGCAGAGTTCAAACCCATTGGCTGCGCCTTCCACGGCGGGGCCACCGACATCCTCTTCCGGGCGGGGAAGATCGATCTGATCAAGACCTACATCGACAAGGTTCACGATATGGGAATGATGGCGGGTATCTCCACTCACAATCCCAAGATCCTCGACACGCTCCGGGAAAAGGACTTCAACAACGACTTCTACATGGCAGGGTTGCACTACCTCACCCGGCATCCGGAGGATTGGATGAAAGAGATTGGGACGCATCCCCTGGATGAAGGCTGGATTGACTCGGACCCGCCGAAGATGGTCGAGGCCGTACGCAAGGTGAGCAAACCCACCCTCGTCTATAAGGTTCTGGCCGCAGGCCGCAAATGCGGGTCGGAAGAAGAAAAGCGCAAGGCGATCGAGTGGGCTTATAAGAACATCAAGCCCAACGATGTGGCGCTACTCGGTTTCTATCCGCGATATTCCGATCAGGTCACCGAAACCACAAAGATGGTGCGTGAGATTTTGGCGTGAGTACGCCACCCCTCCAGCGCGGCTCATAGCCCTTGTGGAAGTAGAAACAGGCCGGCGTAGCGAGGACCTCCGTTGGGGAGGTCCTCGGCTATACCGAATGAAGAGTCACGGACCAGCAATACAGGTCCATGTAACAACCCCATCAGATTCCCGAATCTGCGGGGGCGAAGTCTTTCCTCAGAGAAAAACTGAGAAGCCTCAGATGCCGCCACCCCTCACGTCTGGGGGCAATCCTTGCACAGTGAAATTTCTGCAAGATCAAGGTAGAAAAGTTGTGCGACCGTGGGGCAGGTGCACGAACTAACTTCCTAATTCTCAAGCAAATAAGGCTTCGTCCAAGGTGGCAAGCGAATTGCGTACTATACGGTGGGCTCTCGTCCGGAACCCCAGACCTTTATCGGAGGGAGAAGATGATCGCACACCAGAAGTGTAACGTCGTGGCGCTCGGCGCGGCAGCCCTACTGGTTGTCGGAAGCGCCGGATGCCTTGCTACCAGGAATTACGTCCAAAATCAAGCCGTTGCACCCCTGAAAGGGAACATTCAGACCGTAGACAAGAAAGTGGATACAAAAACCAATGAACTCGATCAACGCATATCCGACGTTGATCGCCATGCGGAGGAAGGATACGCTACAGCCACAGCCAAGGCGGACTCGGCTGACAAGGATGCTCTAAAGGCCGACCAGGATGCCCAAGGCGCCCAGCAGACGGCCGACAAGGGCGTCACCTTGGCCACGCAGGATCAGCAGCAGATCGACAACATCGACAATTACCAGCCGGTGAAAACCGGGAGTGTTCTGTTCGGTTTTAACCGGTTCGACCTGACCGACGACGATCAGCAACGGCTTGCAGACCTGACGCAGACTCTCACTTCACTGAAGCATTACGCCATTGAGGTGGAGGGCTATACCGATAAGATTGGGTCCAAGCAGTACAACCTTGAGCTTAGCCGCCGCCGCGCCGAAGCGGTGGTACGTTACTTAACCGTGAGCGGACATGTACCGCTGGTAAAGATTCACGTCCTCGGCCTCGGTGATGATGAGCCTGTGGCCGACAACACGACCAAGGACGGACGCAAGCAGAACCGACGTGTGGAAATCCGGATTATGGCGCCAGAAATGGGACAACAAGCCACGGCCGGAGCGACTCAGCACACTGCCAGCACCGTGCCGACCGCCCAATGAACCCATCATCGAGGAATTCGGTGATCGGGTAAACAGGGAACCAACCTACCGCGATGTGCCTGCGGGTCAGCATGTGGTGGAACTTCAAAATGCCGACCCGCGGGTCACCGCCACGCCATCGTTTTTCATCGTTAATTCTCCCTAGTTGGGCAAATAAGGTGCGGAGACCCGTCAGAAGTGAGGACTCTCAGGATGAGGTGCGTAAGGCCTCCCCCACCTTCCACGACAATCAACCCGCCCGGACGCTTCGAGCGCTACTCGTAGTGCAAGGCCGTGAGTGGATTCACCCCGGCTGCCCGTCGCGAGGGAACCCAGCACGCCAGGAACGCGACGGTGGAAAGAAACAGCGGCACGGCGATGAAGGTGGCAAGGTCGTAGGGCCGAACTCCATAGAGGAAGGCGGCGCATAGCTTGGCCATCGCCAGTGCCGCGGCCCACCCGAGCGCCATGGCGATCAACACGAGCGTCATGCCTTGGCTGATGATAAGGCGTTGGACTTCGCCGGTTTGTGCGCCCAGCGCCAGCCGGATGCCGATCTCGCGTGTGCGTCTGATGATAGCGTAACTCATCCCGCCGTAGAGGCAGACAGAGGCGAGCATCAGGCCGACAATGCCGAAGATGCCGAAGAGCGTGCCTGCCAGGCGGGGGAGAAATAGAGCGTCGCGGAGGTATTGTTCCATGGTTGCTTCGTTGTAAATGGCCATCGTCGGGTCAAGCGTATGGATCTCCTGGCGCACGGCGCGTTCCACCGCGGCATAATTTCCCCCCGTGCGGACAAGCAGGGTATAACCCAAAAAGGCCGGGTCGCTGCCGGTACTCTGTTCGAGCGAGCGCAAGAGAACGGGACGGAGGTCCTCGCCCAGGGTACGGGACTTGATGTTTTTCACCACACCGATGACTTCGTACGTTACACCGCCGCCGGAAACGCGGCGGCCCAAGGGGTTTTATCCCTTGAACATCCGCTCGACGAAGGTCTGGTTGACGATGGCGACTTTGGGGCCATTTGCGGGTTCCCGGCCGAAGTCACGGCCGGCGACGCGAGGGATTCCCATGGTCGCGAAGTAACCGGAGGTGACCATGAAGAGATCCACGTTGGGGTCTGCGGCCGTCGATGGACTTCCCTCGACGTGGAAACCGTCGGCTCGATGTCCCCCTGAAAGCGGAACACTATCGGTGCATACGGCCGAGATGACCCCCGGCAGATCCGCCACGCGCTCGCGCAGTTCGGTGAGGAACTGGTTGGTGCGCTCGGCGCTATACCCGTGAACGCGCGGATCGACGGACATCATCAGAATCCCATGCGAGCGAAAGCCGATGTCGATGCCGGAGGCGCGCTCCATACTGCGGAGGAAAAGTCCCGTGGCGCAGAGCAACACGAGTGACATGGCGATTTGCGAGACGATGAGGACGTTGCGCAGGGTCCAACGACTCCACGTGCGGGCAAGTACGTCTTCCCCTTTCAGCGCGCCCGACAGCACCGGACGCGAGGCCGCCCACGCAGGCGCCAATCCAAACAGCATCCCACCGCCGACACTCAGAGCGAAGATTTGCCGAGAATCGCTGGAGAAGAGGCGAAACGGCGACGCCAGAGGCGCTGGCTGAGGACGATAACAGGGAGACGTTCCTCCTCGCTCGAAAAACCGCGGCCCATCACCATGCGAAGCCGGGCGACGTCGAAGTAATTGGAGGTGGTCGCCTGCCCCCACACGCGCTCCGGTTCACCCTCGCCGCCGATCGAGGCAGGGACGAGTTCGTAATAAGCTGCAACGCCGGAGAAGGATTTCGCCTGGTCGCGGACGTCGGTGTACAGGGGCCAAGAAAAGCTATTGCAGCACTGTTCGCCGTCGTGGATGGTATGCAAGCTCATGAGCGTGGAGGGATCGCCTACGGGCGCCGGACGCAGGACAACCCTGCTGACCATGGAAAAGATAGTAGCGTTAGCGGCGATGCCAAGCCCGATGGAGACGATGACGGCGAGCACGATGCCGGATGATTTGGAAAGCCTCCGAAATGTATAGGCCACATCTTGCTGCCAGGCTGTAATGGTGTTTTATTTCCCTGGCCGTTACTACGTGGCGCGGAGGCCGATTGTTCCCGCGATGTTGGAACCAGGAGAGGGGATTTAACGTTACGTGTCGCCGACTCTATCCCCCGGCCGGGCAATCAGAGAGTAGAGCGTGGGCAGAAGAATCACGCTGAGGAACAGGTCGGTGGTAAGGCCTCCCACGATGACGATGGCAAAAGGCCTTTGTGAATCCGAGCCGATGTCGTGGGAGAGCGCCGCAGGCAGAAGTCCCAGGGTGGCGACGAGCATGACCATCAGTGTCGGCCGCAGGCTACGGACGGCGCCTTCCACGGTTGCCTTCAGAATATTGGGCTCGGTCACGCGCGCCTGATTAATATACTGGATCATAATCAAGCCCACCTGCACAGACACGCCGAAAAGAGCCAGCATGCCGATGCCCGACGAGACACTGAAGTGCGTGCTGGTGGCGAGCAACGCCAGCATCCCTCCAATCGGGGCGGTGGCCAGGGTCGCCATGATCAGCAGGGACCAGTTGAAGGAACCGAAAGCCGTATAAAGCAGCAAGATAATCAGCAAAACGGTAATAGGAACAATCAGCGCCAACCGGGCGTTGGCACGTTGTTGGCTCGCGTATTCACCTGCCCACTGCAATGTGTAGCCCGAGGGCAGCTTTACTTTCCGTCCGACGTCGTGGATGGCATCCCTTACCGTACTGCCCAAGTCGCGGCCGCGCACGCTGTACTTGATGGCGATGTAGCGCGAGTTGTTTTCGCGATAAATCATCGAGGCGCCGTCTTCAATACGGATGTCGCAGAGTTGCCCCAGCGAGACGCGCTCCCCGGAAGGCGCCAGGATTCGAATGGCGGCGATGTCTTCGTCGGTGGTCCGGTAGGGAGCCTGGTAGCGAACCACCAAGTCGTAGTGCTCCTCGCCAATCAGAACTTCGCTGACGGCTTTCCCCCCCACGGCGGTTTCAATGGCATCCTGAATATCGGCGACGTTGATGGCGTAACGGTCGGCCTTGGCACGGTCCACGATCAAGTTCAAGTTGGGCTGGCCGAGGACGCGGAAGACACCCAGGTCGGCGATTCCCGGGATCGGCTGCATCACATTCACGATTTCGTCGGCCTTGGTCTCCAGGGTCTTCAGGTCGTCGCCGATAATTTTGACGGCCAGTTCGCCTTTCACGCCGCTCACTGCTTCTTCCATATTGTCGGAGATGGGTTGGGAGAAGTTCCATATCACGCCCGGAATTTTTTCCACCTGCTCGTCCAAGGACGCAATCAGCAACTCCTTGTCTTTGTGGAATGGCTTTCGCCATTGGTCGTGCGGCTTTAGATCGATGAAGTATTCCGTATTGAAAAAGCCCGTAGCATCGGTGCCATCATCCGGCCTTCCCACCTGCGAGACCACTTTGGTAACTTCGGGAAACTCGGAGAAGGCGAGGCGCGCCTGATTCATGATGCGGACGCCCTCGCTGGGCCCGGTGCTGGGAGCCAGCGTGCCACGCGCCCAGATGGCGCCTTCGTCGAGGTGGGGGAGAAATTCAGAGCCGATCAGTCCGCTTGCCACCAAACCAAACGTCGCCGCCACAATTGCCACGCCGCCCGACAGGGTCAACCCGCGGTGTTGCAGCGTCCACTCGATGGTCCTCCGGTATGCCCGGGTGATAAACTCCAAAACGGGATTGCGCCACTCGCGCGTTTCCCCCCGGAAGAAATAGCTGGCGAGCACCGGGGCAAGCAGCATAGCGAAGATAATCGCCCCCAGCAGCGCAAAAGCGACTGTCCACGCCATGGGGTGAAATAGTCGTCCCTCAACGTGCTCCAAAGTGAAAATGGGAAGGTAAGCAGTAATGATAATGGCGATGGCATAGAAGACCGGGCGCTGCACCTCATGCGCAGCCTCGCGGATGGTTTCCCCCAGACTTTTGTCACCTTCACGACGTTCGTGAAGGTGGCGCAAGATGTTCTCCACCATCACGACCGATCCATCCACCACCATGCCAAAATCCAACGCGCCGAGCGAAAGCAGGTTGGCGGGAATGTGGCGAAGGTCGAGCAGGATCGAGGCAAAAAGAAGCGAGAAGGGGATGGTAAGTGCGACAATGAGCGCACTGCGAATGTTGCCCAGGAACAAGAAGAGCACGACGACGACCAGGATGATTCCCTCGCCCAGGTTGTGCAAGACGGTGTGGGTGGTGAAACCGACCAGGTCGCTGCGGTCAAGGTAAGGAATGATCTTCACACCAGGCGGCAGCACGTAGCGATTTACGAAATCAACCTTTTCGTGCAAGGCCACCAGGGTTTTTTCGGCATCGGCGCCCTTGCGAAGCAGCACGATGCCCTCCACCACATCATCGTCGTCAACAACCTTTCCGTCATCGCGGCGCAGGCCCTTTCCTAGTTTCCCCAGGCGGATTTTCGCCCCTTGCGTCACCGTGGCAATATCGCGCACCCGCACCGGCGTGCCGTTCTGTGCCTTTAAGACAGTTGCGCCTACATCATCGGCCGTTTGCATCAGACCCACGACACGGACGTTGAAGGCTTGTTGGCCCCTCTCAACAAAGCTCCCTCCCGCGTTCACATTGTTCGCCGCGAGCGCCTGTTCCACCTGGGCGATGTTCAAGCCGTAATCGATCAGCTTATTGGGATCGACCTGCACCTGATATTCGCGCGTGATCCCTCCGAAGATGTCCACGTCGGCGATGTCTGGAACGGACTTCAACTGCTTGAGCACGACCCAATCCTGGAGCGACTTCAGCGTCATGATGTCGTAACGTGGGTCCGTGCTTTGCAGGGTATAGAAATAGATTTGGCCCACCGGACTGTAATCCGGCCCGATTTGTGGATTGAGATTGTTGGGCAAACTCACTAGGGAAAGCCGCGCCAGCACTTGCTGCCGGTTTTCAAAGTTGTTGGACTCATCGTCAAAGATCATGGTCACCGAGGAAATGCCAAATAGAGACGTTGAGCGCAGGTGGGTGAGGTGGGGCAGACCATTCATTTGCAACTCAATGGGGACGGTCACTTGGCGCTCCACCTCCTCGGCGGCGCGACCCGGCCATTGCGTTATGACATTTACGTAATTGTCGGCAACGTCCGGATAAGCTTCAACCGGGAGTCGATGAAACGAAATAACCCCCCAGATGAGCAGCAGGACGCCGAGACTCAATACCAGGAACTTCTCGCGCAGCGCAAAATCGACGAGGTAGCGAATCATAAGCTATTTGGCCATTGAATCATCGGGTCATCGGGTCATTGAACAATTTGATCACCGGCCATCGGATCATTGAATCACTGGGTCATCGGGTCATTTGGTGATCTTGCAAAAGGCTACTGGGCAATTGAGAACCATCGGCCCTTCGTAATTTCCAAATCGCACGATGGCGAGATCACGCGAATACCTCAATGACCAGATCCCTTCATTCCATCCCCGCCGCACTAGCGAACTGCAAAGCGTTGGCGACGACCTTGCCGCCCTCGGTGAGGCCGCTCAGGATGATCTGAAATCCGCCCGAAGAGGCCGGGCCGGCTTGCACTTCCTGGCGGCGAAAGTGTTTTCCTCCCAGGGGCACGAAAACCCAATCTTTATCGTGCAGACGCATAATGGCCGTGGTGGGAATCATGGACCGAAGTTGCTTGGTCCGCGAACGGAAAGCGGCGGTGGCAAACATTCCGGAACGCATCAGGCTGCCCGGGTTGGCAAGCTCCAAACGGACCTTTGCCGTGCGCGTCGACGGGTCGAGCACGGTGCTGATGTTCCCGACCCGCCCCGCGAAAGTGCGGTCGGTGAAGGCGGCGAGGCGCACGTCGGCGGAGTCGCCCAAATGCACACGGTGAAGGTCATTCTCATAGACATCGCAGAGTACCCAGACTTGGGAAAGGTCGGCAATGGTGAAAAGGTTGGGAGAATTGTCCATGGAACGAACGCCTGTCCCGCTGGTTACGTTCTGCTCCACAATCGATCCGGAAATTGGCGCCCGGACGGAAACCAAGGGAGTGGGGTTGTTGATATCCGCCCCCAAAACCGAGATGCGTTGTTTGGCCGTACGGACGTCCACTTGCGTTTTGTGCTCGGAATTCTCCGCGGCCTCCAAGTCCTGGCGGGCGATGGCGCCTTTGGCGAAGAGGTCCTGGGCGCGTGCCAGTTGCTGCTGGGCAAAGACTTCGTCGGCCTGAGACTTCTGATAGTCGGAGAAGGCCTGGGACACGTCCGGGCTGTTGATGACGAGTAGAACCTGGCCTTTGGTGACAACATCTCCCAGCTTGGCGCGGATTTCCACGGCGCGCCCCCCGGCTAATGAAAGCACTGGCACGGAACGACTGACGTCGGGCGTGACGACGCCGGTTACTTGGAGTTCGTCCACAATCGGGCGCTGTTCCACCGTGGCCAGGAGGAATTGCTCGGGATGATCGACTTGCACCATTCCGTCGGCGTGGATTTCCTCCACCTTCACGTCTCCCGGACCCGCCCCCGCCGCATCGGCGCTCGTCTGGCGATTGCAGCCCGCCAGCAAAAGGAGGGAGATAACCATTGCGCCGAGGATCCGGGGAAAGGGTCGTCGTCGATTCAGCATGAAATGTTCTCCACCTTTTGCCCCTTCAGGGCACGAAAAACCCGCGTTCAGTCTTGCCCCTTGACTTACCGTTTTTGTCATCGCGGATATCCGTTTTGGCATATCCCCCGGCTGAGGCAAGCAAGTCGTACGCTTTGCCAAGGCGGATACGGGGATTGGATTAAAGGTCGTTTGTTCAGCACATTCATCAGTTCAAAGATGCCTTTGTGGCGAGGCGCATCGGGTTGGGCAAATACGCCTCCGATTCCGGGGTGGAAATTCGGATGTGACACCCAGAACCGACCCATGGCGGCTCCCGCGATCATTCTCTTAGCATAAGTGGACGGCTGCTCATCCGAGCGGTCCGCTGGGATCTCTTAGACGAGGGATGGGGGTGCGCGACCTTCGTGCGGGGAAATCAGAGTAAGACAGAGGACACGCGATTCAACTAAGGCGACCGAACCAAGAAACACATGCGGAGGGTCAGTTGAATCGGGAGCAGTGGTCACGGCCACCATGAACGGAGACCTGGTGGCTCGAAGGGATTCCTGCGCCAGGCCCCGCGCTTTCACTCCTGTACGGAATGAATCCTCCATAGTGAATTGCTCGGCGTTCAAGTCGTCGGTCAGGGAAATCACCGGAAAAAGCAGAACCAAAGCGCAGGCCAAAGCCAGAATTCCGAAGGTCGTGTCGTGGCCATGGGCCCTGGGCGTCCCCTTGTATTTCTCGGGGCGCCAGTAGAGGAAGGCTCCGATGGCTACGAGCAACCAGATTGTGTTAAGAAGGACTTCCATGCGCCGAATAAATTCTACCCAGCGGATTGGCAAGGAACGCGACGTAATGCTCCGACTCATGCCAGCCGGGCCAGAAGTATCTTATCACCTTTTCGGTTCGGTTGTTTTTCAACCAGTTGGCTGCGAAGTGGAATGGAGGTAGGGGGATTAATCGGCTGCCTTCGCCCCCTTGCGCGGGGGGGTGGCGCGAAGGACCAGGTGATGGGGTCGCCCAGGAACGAATTGCGAAGCAGAAACCCATTAGCAAAGCCGGATTGCCCTCAGAGTTGCAAATAGGTTCGAAGTTCGGGATCCGATCGCACCTTCCAGATGTGGCCATCGACCCAGTAGTGGAGCAATCCGGGGGCGGCGAAAAAGTAAAACATGATGTGATTGCGAGTCCCGATATTCATCAGGCCCACACCGTCCCGCAGAACGAACCGCGGGACGACATCGAATACAATCGCATACAACGCCGCGGCCGCAACATAGGGGAGCCAGCGCGCATTCACCAGGGTTGCGAGTCCGTACTTCCGAGCCTCCCCGGAATTGTGCCCGTATTTGTTCTGGTTATAGAACCAAACCAACCGGTGATACTGCACGTTGTGAAAAATCGTCACGGCGGCGTATACCCCCAACAGCGGCATCGCGCTGCGGAAGAGCAGGTAGTTGACGGGAATCGCTGAAGCGAAAAGAAGTTGCTTCGGCCAATTGAGCGAGAGGCCCTCTCGCGATTTCTGTGCCTGCCGCGCGAAATAGGCAAGGGTTATCATGATGACCAGGAACAACAAAAGGTTCTCATAGGCGGACCCGAGACGCGTTGGAATCGGAAACGGCAGAAGGGCTGCGCCTTCCTTGCTGTGCAAGGGGTAGGTAAGGAAGGGATAATAAAATGCCGCCGCAAAGAATAACTTATCCAGTTTCATGTCCTCAGGGTTGAAGTCGCGGTTCTTCTTCTTGTACATCATCATGAAGCCATAATGCTGCTTGAAGACGTGGTAGTAGCCCCAAAGCACCGTGGCAAGTTCCAGCCAATCGCCGAGGTGGAGAAGAAAGAGAACCGGTCCGATGGCGAAAAAGAATGCAAGGCTCCCCCATAGCCAGCGGCCGCGGCGCTTGCGTTCCTCAGCGTCCAGGTAAGTTCGGGATATTGTCGCAAAACCGTGGGTCTCGTCGAAAACAACCGCCCAGATCGCCACCAACAGAATGAGGGGCACCTGCGTGAACCGCCAGAGCGCCCAGAAGATGTAGGCCGAGGCGGCTCCCCCAACGGTGAACCAGAGAACGTCGGCGCGCGCCGAGACGATCCACGCAGGATGAGCCCTCTCCTGAACTCCGATTGCTGCTGTTGCCATCGATGGATGCCCCTTCAGAGGTTTTGCCGGCGCTACGAACGCGTCGAAAAGCCAGTAGTGCGAATAGGTTTTGCTGAACGCCCTGTGAAACGGCTTACGTCTTCTATCCTGCCACAAATCCTGATAATCCGCTCGCTTTTGAGTGTTAGATGACGGGGAGAGGCGAGAGGTTTCACCCTAGGATGCAGCAACACCCCCTCGACCAGACTCGCCCAATCCCGAAGTGGATTAGCCGCTTCGATGATATTTCCCGATGGAGTACGCACCCTCGCAGATCAGGATAGCGCGGCGCTCACCTTTTTGAGTATGCCCTGCATGTCGTCGCGGCAAAGTTATAGTATCCTCGTGGGCATGACGGACGCCAGTAGTCCAGTAGAAGAATCCGCGCCCAAGCCGGCCGCCTCGCAGCACCAGGTTTTGCTCGAGGTCGCGGAGTCGATTGCTACACACCGCGACTTGCCTGGCCTTTTTCATGACCTCGTCGAACGCCTGCCCCGCCTGGTGAACTTCGAGACCCTGTGGCTGGTTTTGCATGAACCCGCACGCAACGTGATGCGCGTCCACATCCTGGAGACGCCTTCACGCACCTATGTGGACTTTGTTGAGCGCACCATTCAGGATGCCCCGGCGGGGTGGGTGTGGGAACGGCAGGAAGCACTCGTTGTTCCCGACTTGGAAACGGAAAAACGCTTCCAGCAGGCATTGGACTCACTGCGCGAAATCCACGTAAGGTCTTTTTGCATTTTGCCTTTGACGACAGCGCATCGCCGGGTGGGCGCGGTGGGATTTGGCAGCCAGCAGGTGGGGACTTACGGTGAGGCGGGGGTGGAATTCCTCCAACTTGTGGCAAAGCAGATTGCTGTGGCAGTGGACAATGCCCTCAATTACCAGGCTGCCCGAACGCTGCAACAACAACTTGAGCACGAACGCGACCGGCTCAGGTTGCTCCTTGATTTGAACAATAGCGTGGTATCCACCCTTGACCTTCGCGAGCTTTTTCGCGCGATTTCGGCAAAAGTCCGGCAAGTGATGGACTGCGATTATGCCAGCGTTCTTCTGCCCGAGAAGGATGGGAGGCAATTAAGAGTTTACGCGCGTGATTTCTCCCAGGGGGGAGAAACCTGGCAGGAAGAAATCGTGGTCCCGGCTGCGGGCAGGCCCGCCAGCACTGTCCTCGCCTCAGGCCAACCACTGGTTCTTGATCGGCAAGCGCTGGGCCGGTATGGCCCCCAACTTAATCTCTGGTCCATGGGGCTGCAATCCCTTTGCGTCCTCCCCATGATCAGCCGGGGCCGTGTGATTGGTACATTAAATCTTGGACGGTTGCGGGAGGGGGCATTTTCCCACGGGGATGTTGATTTCCTTTCCCAGGTGGCCAAGCAGATTGCCATCGGTGTTGAGAATGCACTTAACTATAAGCAAATCTCGGAGGCACGTGAGCGCTTGGCGGAGGAACGGAACTACCTGACCGAAGAAATCCGCACCGAGCACGACTTTGAAGCTATTATCGGCCAAAGCCCCGCTCTCAAGCGGATTTTGAAGCAGGCGGAACTGGTAGCGCCCACCGGATCGACCGTCCTCATCATGGGAGAAACCGGCACCGGGAAGGAGGTCCTGGCGCGGGCCATCCACGACATAAGCCCACGGCGCGAGCGCACTTTTGTGAGTGTGAATTGCGCGGCGATTCCCCTGGGTCTTTTGGAAAGCGAGCTCTTTGGCCACGAAAAGGGCGCGTTCACAGGGGCCATCGCACAGAAGCCCGGCCGGTTTGAGTTAGCCCATCAAGGAACGCTTTTCCTGGACGAGGTGGGTGACATTCCCCCGGAGTTGCAGCCCAAACTCCTGCGAGTTTTGCAGGAACAGGAATTTGAACGCTTAGGCAGTACACGAACGCTCCATGTGGATGCCCGGGTGGTGGCAGCGACCAGCCGAGACCTGGCGCAAATGGTTGAAAATCGGGAGTTTCGGAGCGACCTCTACTATCGGTTGAACATTTTCCCTATTCTTGTTCCCCCCCTACGCGAACGGCCGGAGGATATCCCCCTCCTGGTCGCCCACTTTACAGACAAGTACGCGCGCAGGATGGATAAGCGAATCAGTAGGATACCGGCAGAAACCATGGATGCCCTGAAACGATACCACTGGCCGGGGAATGTGCGCGAATTACAGAATTTCATCGAGCGTGCCACCATCCTCACCTCAGGCGTGACGCTTCATGCGCCGCTCTCAGAGCTGCGGCAAGCCAGCCGGGAAGTTCCCAGAAAGTCTCGTACCCTCGCTGAGAGTGACCGTGACCAGATCATGCGGGCGCTGCGCGAATCCCAATGGGTGCTTGGAGGCCCTGGAGGCGCGGCTGAGAGGCTGGGCCTTAAACGCACCACCCTCTTCTACAAAATGCGAAAGTTAGGGATTACCCGCCCTCCGAGCTGACGTGGCTTCGGCATGGCGTCAATATTTTGACGTCAATTTCCCCACTTGACGGTCGCCAGATCCCTTCTAAAACTCCTCTGTTATTCATATCTAACTTAATTTAAGCGACTTAATAAAAGCAACACTCGTAAGGGGGATGGCCTTCGAGATGCCATGGTATCAACGGAGTGGCCTCAAGGAATTTGCCGTTTCCTAAAGGTTTTGGCTCCCTTGGTTTGTTCGGGCAAGAAACAATAACATGCCAACGAATTGGGGGTAAGAGAAGCCGACGGAGCGTGAACTCCACGCCCGTCGCGAATCTCAGCATGGAAGCCGAAAGGGCCTGATCTTCAAATTATGTGGATTGTCCGCTTAGCCTTACGACGGCCATACACTTTCATCGTGATGGCGATCGTCATCATGATCCTGGGGGCGCTCTCCATCATTCGCACTCCCAAGGATATCTTTCCCAACATCAACATCCCGATTGTAAGCGTCAATTGGGGTTACAACGGTCTTTCACCCGAGCAGATGGCGAACCGGATCTCGGTTATTAACCAACGCTCCCTCACTCTGACGGTGAATGACATTGACCACATTGAGTCCGAATCGCTGAGCGGTATCTCCCTCATCAAGATTTTCTTCCAACCGGGCGCCAACATCGCCATGGCCATGAGCCAAGTCACCGCAATGTCGCAGACGCAGCTTCGGCAATTGCCACCCGGTACCACCCCTCCGTTTATTATGCAGTACAACGCCTCCACGGTTCCCATTCTGCAATTGGGACTCTCGGGGGAAGGGCTTTCTGAGCAGCGGCTGTTTGACTTGGGGGCGAACTTCATCCGCGTCCAACTGGCCGATGTGGAAGGCGCCGCCATACCGTGGCCGTTTGGGGGAAAGCAACGCCAAGTGCAGGTGGACCTTGACACTGCGGCCATGCAATCAAAGGGACTTTCGCCTAATGATGTGGTGAGTGCGATAAGCGCCCAAAACCTGATTCTTCCTTCCGGGACTTCGAAAATCGGCCAATACGAGTATGACGTTGAAACCAACGGCAGCCCGTTAACCACGGCGGAACTCAATGATTTACCGATAAAAACCTCGGGTAGTACGGTGATCTATATCCGTGACGTCGCCCATGTACGCGATGGCTTTCCGCCCCAGACCAACATCGTCCGCGTCAATGGCCAACGAGCGGCAATGATGACGGCGATGAAAACGGGCAATGCCTCCACTCTGGACATCATCTCCAAGATTAAAGCGGAGCTGCCGGTCATTCAGAAAGGTTTGCCGCCGCAATTGCAAATCCACTATTTGAACGACCAGTCCATTTTCGTAAGGGCGGCAATCCAGGGGGTGGTGAGAGAAGCCCTGATTGCCGCGCTTCTTACCGCCGCGATGATTCTGCTGTTCTTAGGGAGCTGGCGGAGCACCATCATTATCGCCGTCTCCATCCCCCTTTCCATTCTCACCTCCCTGGTGGTGCTCAGTGCGCTTGGGGAAACCATCAACATCATGACCCTTGGGGGATTCGCTTTGGCGGTGGGAATCCTGGTGGATGACGCCACGGTTGAAGTGGAAAACATCAATCGCAACATCGCTATGAACAAAGAGGTGTTAACCGCGATTTTGGATGGCGCGTCCCAGATTGCGGTTCCGGCCTTTGTCTCCACCCTCGCCATTTGCATCGTTTTCGTACCGATGTTTTTCCTGACCGGCGTGGCGCGATACCTCTTTGTCCCGTTGGCGGAAGCGGTGAGCTTCGCCATGCTGGCGTCCTATCTCCTATCCCGGACCTTGGTGCCGACGATGGCCCGGTATCTCCTGCGGGGCCATGAGCACGACGCGGAGAACCTGGAAGCGGAGGCCCAGGCCCACTTTTTGGCCCGGCAGCAAATTCGATTTGAGCATGCTTTCGAGCGGCTGCGGGGGGGGTACAAACGTTGGTTGGTAAGCTGCCTGCACCATCGTGGTTGGCTCGCATTCGGAGTCCTGGGCGCCGCCGCCGCCTCGTTCTTACTGATTCCGGTGATCGGCCAAGACTTTTTCCCCAAGGTTGATAGCGGCCAGTTTACCCTTCACGTGCGAGCGCCCACCGGAACTCGAATTGAAGAAACGGCGAAGCTTTGCGATCTGGTCGAGGACTCCGTCCGTCGAGTGATCCCTTCCAAGGAAGTGACCAGCATCATTGATAATATCGGACTTCCGTATAGCAGCGTGAATCTTGCTTACAGCAACGCGGCGCCCATCGGCACCGGAGATGCTGACATTATGGTGGCACTTTCGGAAGATCATCACCCCACGGCCGAATACCTTCGCAGGTTGCGGCTCAACCTGGCGCAGGAATTCCCGGGCGTAACGTTTTATGTCCTACCCTCTGACATGGTCAGCCAGATCCTCAATTTTGGCCTCCCCGCGCCCATCAATGTCCAGGTGGTGGGGAATGACCTCCACGCCAATCGTCTATTCGCCGATGTGCTGATGCGCAAACTCAAATACATTCCCGGCGCGGTTGACTTGCGGATTCAGGAACCCTTCAACCTGCCCCGGCTACAGGTTGACATTGACCGAACCCGGACCGCGCAGGTGGGCTTTACCACCAGCAACGTCGCCACCGACCTCCTGGTGTCCCTAAGTGGGAGCTTCCAGACTTCCCCCACCTTCTGGCTGGACCCACGGACCGGTGTCAGCTACAGCATTGCAACTCAAACACCCCAGTACCGCGTGGACTCGTTGCAGGATCTCCAAAACATTCCCATTTCCGACTCCAAAGGCGACCCACCGCAGATCCTCGGAAACCTCGCATCCATCAGCCGCGGGGCCTCGATGGCCGCCGTTTCGCATTACAACGTTCAACCTGTCATCAACATATACGGTTCCGTGCAAGGGAGGGACTTGGGGGGCCTGGCACGAGAGCTTGACCGGATTGTGGCTGCAAGCCAAAAGGATCTGCCGCGCGGCTCGCGGACCATCGTGCGCGGGCAGATTGATACCATGCGCTCGTCCTTTGATGGACTACTGGCGGGGCTGGTTTTTTCCATAGTGCTGGTTTATCTCCTGATCGTGGTGAACTTCCAATCGTGGCTGGACCCGCTGATTATTATTTCGGCCTTGCCGGCGGGGCTGGCGGGAATTCTCTGGTTCTTGTTCGCAACTCACACCACCTTCAGCGTGCCGGCGATGATCGGCGCCATCATGTGCGTGGGCGTCGCCACGTCCAATAGCATTCTGGTGGTGAGTTTTGCCAAAGAACAATTGGAAGAAGGCAAGGATGCTACGGCGGCTGCCTTGGAGGCGGGGTTCACGCGTTTTCGCCCGGTCATCATGACGGCATTGGCTATGATTATCGGTATGATACCCATGGCACTGAGCCTGGGTGAGGGCGGCGAGCAAAACGCTCCGCTGGGCCGGGCGGTCATCGGCGGTCTGCTGTTTGCCACGGTCGCAACCCTGTTCTTTGTTCCCACTGTGTTTAGTTTTGTGCACGGTTCTCGCGGAAAAGGCGTTACCAATCCCGGTCCGCGTGAGCACGCGTGATGTTTTCACGCCCTGGAGAACGTAATGAAAACTGAGGAAAGTTACGACCTGGAAGCCCGCGAAGGCGAGCGCATAGTAACGGGAGCGCCGGGGCAGCGCCCCACGTCATCTGGTGTGGGCAAAGTCATTTTTGGGCTGCTACTGGCCCTGGCCATTGCTGGCTTTGTACTTTACCGGGGCGTTACAACTCGGGTTCGCGCTGCTGCTGATGTGAAGGCGGACACCAACCTGCTCGCCGTGCCCGCGGTTTCCATCGCTCAGCCCAAGCGCGGCGCACCGCAGGAAGAAATCCTTTTGCCTGGGAACATCCAGGCGTTCATCGACGCTCCCATTTATGCGCGGACGAACGGTTACCTCAAGACATGGTACGTGGACATTGGCGGCAGGGTAAAGACCGGCCAGCTTCTGGCGGAAATCGAAACGCCTGAACTGGATCAGCAACTCCAGCAAGCGCGGGCGGAGCTGGCAACGGCCAATGCCAACTATGCCTTGGCACAGACCACCGCCGCGCGATACGAGGACTTGCTGAAAAGCGATTCCGTATCCAAGCAGGATGTGGACAACACCGTGGGTGATGCCCACGCCAAGAAAGCCATGGTCGATTCCGCAACGGATAACGTTAAGCGCTTGGAGCAGTTGCAAGCCTTTGAAAAGGTCTACGCGCCATTTGACGGAGTGCTAACGGCGCGCAATACCGATATCGGTCAGCTTATCGGTTCCGGCAGCGGCCCCGGGGCCAAGGAATTGTTTCATGTGGAGGCCATCAGCACTTTGCGCGTTTACGTGAATGTGCCGCAGAGTTATTCCCCCGCAGCGGTTCCCGGCGTCCAGTGCTATTTGACGATGCCGCAATTCCCCGGACGCCACTTTCCCGGCAAGTTGGTGAGGACCTCGCAGGCAATCGACCAGTCTTCCCGCACTCTGTTGGTGGAGGTGGACGTTGCCAACCCCACCGGCGAAATCCTGCCGGGGGCCTATTCGGAAGTCCATTTGAAGCTTCCCTCGGCCGCCTCGGCGGTGGTCATCCCAGTAACGAGTCTGATCTTCCGCTCGGAGGGCCTGCGCGTCGGGGTGGTTCGCAACAAGCACGCCGCCTTGATTCCCATAACCATCGGCAGGGACTTTGGGACGACCGTGGAAGTGGTATCAGGTCTCGACGCCAACGAGAACGTGATCACGAATCCGCCCGATTCCCTCGTGGATGGGCAGGAGGTTCGCAGCGCATCCTCGGGCGCGGGGTCATGGGGGGGACAGTGAAGGTCCGGAGTCCGGGGTCCGAAGTCCGAGGTCCAGCCTGCTGGCGCCGAGCCGCCCGCAGCCCACTGCCGCCTGCTTACTGCCTACTGCCTACGGCCTTCTGCCTACTGCTTTTTGCCGGCGCTTGCACGCCGGGTCCCAAGTACGCGAAGCCCTCGGCTCCTACAGCACCCGCTTACAAAGAGCTTGCGCCTAGCTCGGCCGGGCCTCAAGCCGAGTGGAACGCGTCACAGCCGCAAGACAAGGTAATTCGCGGGAAGTGGTGGGAGATCTTCAACGATCCTCAATTGAATGCCCTCGAGGAGCGTGTGGACGTTTCGAACCAGAACCTGAAGGTCGCAGAGGCGCAGTTTCGCCAGGCACGCGACCAGATTCGCATTGACCGGTCGCGATTGTACCCTACGGTCAGCGCCGGCCCCTCCATTACCGGGGAACAATTCTCCCGGAATGCCCCCAATGCCGGCCCCAATTACGGCCAAACGCAGGGTGATTTCGTCTTACCGTTCGACCTGTCGTACGAGGTGGACGCCTGGGGGCGGATTCATCTGACGGTTCAAGCGGCCACGGCCAGCGCTCAGGCCAGCGCGGCCGATCTGGAAACTGCCCGGCTGAGCATTCACGCCGAGTTGGCTGCTGATTACTTCTCGCTGCGTGGGCTGGATGCGGAAAAGCAGTTGCTCGACTCCACGGTCGTTGCCTACCAGCGAGCCCTCGACCTCACCACCAACCGCTATAACGGTGGGCTGGCTGCCAAAGTGGAAGTAGCGCAAGCGGCGACGCAGCTTGAAACCACCCAGGCGGAGGCCATCGACGTCGGGGTGCAGCGTGCTCAGTTCGAGCATGCCATCGCCGCATTCGTGGGCCAGCCCGCATCGACCTTCTCGGTTCCCGTCTCGCCGCTGGATACCCCGCCGCCGGTGATTCCAGTGGGAGTGCCATCCGATTTGTTGCAGCGGCGGCCGGACATCGCCGCGGCAGAACGGCGCATGGCAGCCGCCAACGCCCAAATCGGGGTGGCCAAGACGGCCTATTACCCCACGCTTACTCTCAGCGCGGCAGCCGGGCTCGAGGGAAACTCCATTACCAACTGGTTTGCCTGGCCCAGCCACCTTTTCGCCGTGGGTCCAACGTTGCTGGAGACGCTTTACGACGCCGGCCGTCGCCACGCCTACACGGATCAGGCTTGGGCCGCTTACGATGCGAATGTGGCAACTTATCGTCAGAACGTTCTCACCGCCTTCCAAGAGGTGGAGGACAACCTGGCCGGACTGCGTATCCTTGAGTCGGAAAGCCGCAAACAGAGTGAGGCCGTTAAATCCGCGGAACTCTCGCTGGCGCTTTCCATGAACCGCTACAAGGGTGGGCTGGTGACTTATCTTGAGGTCATAACTGCCCAGAGCGCTGCCCTGGGCGACGAGCAAACCGCCGTCACTCTGCTGACGCGCCGGATGAACTCCGCCGTCTTTCTGATTAAAGCGCTGGGCGGCGGCTGGGATGTCTCCAAGCTTCCCCAAGTCGCCGGGCCGGGCAGCCCCGCCACCGGGAATGGTGCGGGGGGCGGTAAGTGAAGAAGTGGAGAGTGGTCAGTGGCTGGTTGCTGGGCGACATGACTAGATTGATAGCCACTCGTCACTTGCCACTAGCCACTGTTTTTCTGCCATGTTAAAGATCACGATTGAAAAGAATTCGAAATCAACCACCCTTCGGGTCGAGGGCAGACTCATCGGTCCGTGGGTGGATGAATTGGAGCGCGCGTGGCGGGGAATCACTTCTGATCCTGCTGATGGCCGCGTCGCCGTGGACCTTACGGACGTTACTTTCGTAGGCGAGGAAGGGAAGAAGCTCCTGGAAGCGATGTACGGTGAGGGGGCCAAGCTAAAGGCCTCCGGCTGCGCCACCCGCAGGCTCGTCGAGGACATCGAGGGCAGCTTCAATCGACTTCGCCCCCGGCAAAGCGTGCACATTCCCGATTGATCCCTGCCGTTCGGGTTGGGCAATTCGGCAGTCAGTTGACATTTTGTCCCCCGCACGGAGTCATCCTCCGAGAGCCAGGGAGTAGCAGGGATTCTTGGGGATTCTCGGTTTATCCACAATGCTTTCTGGGCCTGCCTAAATCCTGAATCCAAATTTCAAAATCCTGCTAGAATGTCGCGCGCACGGGGTAGGGCAAGCGACAACTGAATCCGCGTTCGAAAACACAGGAGGAGCGGGATTATGCATCGACGAGAATTTCTTGCCGCAGCAACTGGGGCGGGGGCGAGCCTGGCAGCGAATCCAATGGGTGCCGCCAAGGACTGGAGCCTCCCCAAGCTTACCAAGTATCCCGACCCGGCGATTGAAACTCTCCATCCGAGTTTTACCAAATACCGGCAGAACAATGCTGCCATCGAGCGGCTTTACACCGGCGCTCGCTGGGCGGAAGGCCCCGTGTGGTTTGGCGACGGGCGCTATCTTCTGTTCAGCGACATTCCCAACAACCGCATGTTGCGCTGGGTGGAAGAGACCGGCGAAGTGAGCGTCTTCCGCTCTCCCTCCAACTACTCGAACGGCAACACCCGCGACAAGCAGGGGCGCCTTATCACCTGCGAGCACGACTCGCGTCGTGTGACCCGCACCGAACTCGATGGCACGATTACGGTGCTCATGGATCATTACCAGGGCAAGCCATTTAACGCGCCCAATGATGTGGTGGTGCACTCGAACGGGAGCATTTGGTTCAGCGACCCTGGCTACGGTATCTTGAGCAATTACGAAGGCCACAAAGCGCCGCTCGAGCTTCCTGCCAATGTCTATCGGCTCGATCCCCAATCCGGCGCCGCCACGGTGGTCGTCGCCGATATGCGCCGGCCCAACGGCCTGTGCTTTTCTCCCGACGAGAAACTGCTCTACATCTGCGATACGGGCGTGACCGACGGCCCCGAATACCCGCACAACATCCGGGTTTACGATGTGGTGGACGGCGCGCGCCTGGCCCATGGCCGCGTTTTTATCGAGATGGGAGCAGGCCTTGCCGACGGCATTCGATGCGATGTCGACGGCAACATCTGGGCGGGCGCAGGATGGGGTGGCGAGGATTTCAGCGGTGTCCACATCATTTCCCCCGCCAGCGAAGTGATCGGCAAAATACATTTGCCGGAAATCTGCGCTAACATCTGTTTTGGCGGCGCCAAGCGTGACCGCCTGTTTATGGCTGCCAGTACGTCGATTTACTCGCTCTACGTCGGAATCACCGGCGTCCAAACCCCCTGAAGACAGCGCGCCGGTCCGCGATTTGAATCTGGAGGAGAACCCTTGATTCCCCTCGAAACTCTGCGCGAACTCTACGAGTTTAATTGCTGGGCGCGCGACAGACAATTCCAGGCGTGCGCTGCCCTTACCTCCGAGCAGTTTTTGCGGTCCATGGGGAATAGTTATATCTCGGTTCGCGACACCTGGGCGCACCTTTTGGTGGCGGAATGGGTATGGCTGGAGCGGTGGCAGGGAAGGTCGCCGGGCCGCACTGAAGCGGGGCCTTTCGGGGCGGAGAAGTTTCCTACGCTTGAATCGATTCGCGTCGCTTGGGTGCCCATCGAAAAGGGTGTCCGGGAATTCCTCCGGGCGTGCCCAGAAGAGAATCTGTCACGCCCCCTCCCCTACACCAACATGCAGGGTGAAGTGTGGATTTATACCTTGTGGCGCGTCCTATTCCACGTACTGAATCATCAAACCTACCACCGCGGGCAGATCACTACGCTCCTGCGGCAACTCGGCGCAGCCCCCGTTCAAACTGACTACCTTCTGGCGCTCGATTTGCATTTCCCCAAGTAGATCGCCGTGCCCCTATGCGATCACTCAAAAGTCATCCGTCATAAGTTTCAGTAAAATCCCGGCATGGAGTGGCTTTTACTGAACATGATGACGGACGACTGTCCCATTAGAACGAGTACCCAATGCCCGTTGACAGAGTAATATTGTTTTTCTCATTTCCCGCGGGTGGATTGCTGAGGTAGAGATCGATAGCGCTCGTAGTAAATGAGAACCGGTTAAAGAGTTTGACGGAAAGGGTAGCGGTGGCATCAAAGCGGTACTCTCCACCCTGCGTGATGTTGGGATAGAAATTCAAACTCTGGTCAAACCGTATGCGCTTGGTGAATTGCTCGCCGAGTTTTTCCCCGACCAGTCCATTGAGGGTTTCGTCCTCTTCGCCGGAAAAGAACTTTTCGTGTTGCGCCGTCAGGCCGCCAATCAGGCTGAGGGTCGTGCGTGGTTTCTTGATCACATCCCTACCGAAGCCCCCACCGTAGGTCTGGCGCAGGTACAAACCCTCAGTAGAGATGTGGTCAAGTTGGGCCATGCCGAACACGAAGTTGGTTGGCGTGAAGAGGAAGTCTTCCCGCAGGTTGGTGCTGAAAGTGTGGGAGGTGATAGAGCTGTTATCCTCACTGGAGTGCGAGAGGAGCGTCATAATGCCAAAGTTGGTCCGTGTATGGTCCTGGAAAATGGGCGCTTCCGGCCGCTCACGCACCGCGTTGATGGTGGTCGTAAAGGTGTTGGCCTGCTGGTTGCCATTCTGGATCGTCTCACCCAAGCTGGCGTTGCCCTTCCACGCTTGCCAGGGTTTGGGGCTGATGGCCACCAGCTTTTGGTAAGTGTCTGCCGGCATGATGGTTTCCACGCCCGCCGCAGCGAAGGTCTGCTCCTGGCCGTTGGTCTTCACCCCCCAGTCACCCGAGGGCTTAAGTTCCAGAGCGCCTTGCACCGGTTCCTTCCCTTTGATGATCAAGGTCACGGGTTTATCCACCGTATAAGTCGCCACCTTGGCCATGGGGATCGATAAATCCCCGAGGATGTCGGATTTCAGTTGCAACGTTCCCCCTTTGATCGTAACCAGGGTGCCCGTCACCCGGTCCCCATTCTTCAGCGTCACCACATCAGCGCGCGCGCTGCCGGCAATGCAAACAAGCGCTTAAAGACTGGTCACCGCCAGTTTCATAGTCCACCTCCCACGAACGACAAACGATTTTGCCTGATCGTTTTAGCGTAGCACGGCGCAATAATTCTGGCTACAGGCGGATGGGCTGCTACTCGCACCACCGGTGACAGCCCTCGTTTGGCCGTGGCGGTCCCGACTGCGTAAAACAGTTGCAGCCCAAGGCCATTCGGTAGTAAAAGAGTCATTTCCATGAACCCGACGTCAAGGGCCTTCGGCTGACTTTCGGTGACGCCGCGAAGTGAGCCCTGCGGAGAAATGAACAAAACTGATCGATAACCAGAAGGGGGATGTCATGTTTAAGGAATTCAAAGAATTCGCGATGCGCGGCAACGTAATGGATATGGCTGTCGGCATCATCATCGGAGCAGCCTTTGGAAGGATCGTCAGTTCGGTGGTGAATGACATCATCATGCCGCCGATCGGGCTGATCCTTGGGCACGTGGATTTCTCGAACCTCTTCATTAACCTGTCGGGAACGCACTACGACTCGCTGGCGGATGCCAAAAAGGCGGGAGCGGCCGTAATCGGTTATGGCGCCTTCCTCAACACGGTGATCGACTTCCTGATCGTGGCGTTTGTAGTGTTCCTGCTCGTGAAGCAGGTGAACCGGATGATGAAGCCGGCGCCAGCCCCCGTGGCGCCACCCACCAAGGAATGTCCTTATTGTATTTCCGGCGGCATCGCGCTTAAAGCCACCCGCTGCCCCAACTGCACAGCGGAGCTCAAAGCAGCGTGAGATCCGCAACTCCGCTTGCTGCCCCGAGTTGCTCCAGTTCGGTCGCGAAAGAACCGTCGCCGAGGCCCCAAAGTCAAGACGGGAGCTTTCGAACCCATCGCGCATTCGTTCCTTCCGTGAAAGCCTATTCTTAATCGAGGTGTCCTTTATGACAAAAATGTTGATTCGTGCGGCCATAGTGCCGCTGCTCGGTCTTTTGATGTCCATAGCGGCCATGGGCAGCCAGTCGCCCGCACTGCCGATCCGAGGACTTTACCTGGGCGCACCCAAGCCCGACGGGGTTCCCCAAATGGTTCGCTTCATTCGCGAGGCCCTGCCTAAAGAAGGCGTTAACTTGCTGGTGCTCGAGATTGACTATCGGTATCAGTACACGAGCCATCCCGAGGTGGTGGATAAGGATGCGCTTTCCAAGTCCGATATTAAAGCCATCGTATCCGCGTGCCGGGATGCGGGCGTGCACCTCATTCCCCTCGTCAACCTGCTGGGGCATCAATCCTGGGCCGAGCAGACGTTCGGCTTGTTGCGCGCCCATCCCGAATTCGATGAGGCGCCAGGAAAATATCCCAACAATAAAGACATCTATTGCCGCAGCTATTGTCCGCTGCACCCGGCTCTCCACAAAGTGGTGTTTGATTTGATCGACGAACTCGCCGACGCGTGCGAAACTGACGCCGTCCACGTGGGCATGGACGAAGTCTTTATCCTGGCGGACCCCGACTGTCCGCGCTGCAAATCACGCAATCGCGCCGAACTCTTTGCCCAGGAAGTGCGCACCCTCCACGACCACCTGGCGGAGACCCATCGCGAAATGTGGATGTGGGGCGACCGCTTTATCGATGGCACCGTCACCGGTGTCGGTGAATGGGAGGGAAGTGAGAATGGCACAGCCTCTGCGATTAATATGGTCCCCCGCGATATCGTAATTTGCGACTGGCACTACGATTCCGTACCAGCCACTGCCATCCGCTTTGCCGTGGAGGGGTTCCGTGTGCTTTACGCCCCGTGGCGACAAACCGATGTGGCCCTGGGGGAACTGGATCTGATCCGGTCCGTTCGCGCTCACGCTGACAGCACGATTGCTCCCCGTATGTTGGGAGTTCTTCAAACCACCTGGGGAGGCGCCGCCGAGTTCATCAATGCCTATTACGGAGAAGCTCAAGGAAACTCCCAACCAGGGTCGGGGTCGAATGCAAAGGAAAGCGCCGAGGCTGCCTATACCTTCAAAGCGCTATTCAATACTATTCGGGCCATGCAGTAGAGGCTCGGAAGGCAGGGGGTGAGGAGGTCGAATCCCGGTAAGTTTAGTTAAACAACCGCGCAATTCAATTGCGCTTCGGGTCACTCCCGTAGTACAAGAAGGTTAACCTCGGCATCGAAAAGGCTCAGATGTCACATCCGACCTTGGAGCGACGACTGCGGTGGAGTGAGGTCTATGCCGAGGCGGAGCTTTACAAGGCGGCATTGCGCGTTTATACCAAGCCGCTCTTTCAATGGCGAAAGGCGCTGGCCACATCCACGGACGGCCGCACGCTTTATGACCTCGCCGGCCGCGGGCTTCGCAACCTGGATGCCATCCATCGTTCGCTTCGACAGGAAAGCTTTCGGTTCCGCCCATCCGTAGCCCTAAAGTATAACTTTAATGGAAAGCGTCGCACCCTCTATATTCCCCCTTGGGAAGAGCGCATTGTCGATTTGCTCCTTTACAGGATTATGAGCCGAAAACTGCACGCGTGGTTTTCCGGTCACTCTTACGCCTATCGGGACGGATCCTACAGCCTGGACCGCTGCCAAGCCCGTATTGCCGGCCTCCTGCGTTCACTCGCGACGCCACTCTACGCCGTCAAACGCGACATTGCGGACTACTTTGCCTCCGTCGATCACGAACTGCTGCTCGCGAAACTCTCCCGCTTGGTGGAACCCGAGGATTATCTCCATGCGCTGCTGGAACAGCGCGTCCGCTTCCTATACCAGGATGAAGGAGGGTCGCACCAGGCCACCTTGGGCATCCCCTTCGGCGCGGCGATTGCCTGCTTTTTCGCCAATGTCTATCTGACAGACCTTGACCGGGAGATGGAACGCATTCCGGGGGTCCACTATTTCCGCTATGCGGACGATTTCCTGGTGCTGACGCCCTCGCGCACAGCGGCTGCACAATCGCAGGCTGTTTTGACGCAAGGCATCACGGACCTCCACTTGAGCTTCAAGGGCAGACTCCAGGCAGACCTGTTGATTTCTACCCGGCCTCCGACGGATGAGGTCTTTGCCGGGGCGCAAGAGTTTCGGCATTTGGGCTTGCTGTTCCGGGCGGGTGGAGGGGTGGCTCTCTCGCGTGACAAATCCCGCAAGATCCAAAACCTCTTCCGCTTTGCTTTCCGCCGGGGCCGACGACGGTGGAAGAAAGGCTCCAGTCCCGAGGCCAGAGCCCAGGCGTTAGCGGAAATCGCTTTCGAAACCATCGATGAGGGCGTGCGCAATGTTGCGATTATTGACTACTACTTGAAGCACGTGGATGATGAAGCGCAATTGCGCCGATTGGACCGCTGGCTGGCCGAGGAGGTTCTGAGCCGGGTATTCGGAGGGCATAAGAAGGGCCACTTCCGGCGGATAGGGTTTGACCGTTTGCGCGCCATGGGATTGCCTTCGCTGGTGCATCGGCGGCGACTCGTTCGGCGCGGATGCATTGAGAGCCCATTCTTTATTTGGCAGAGGCAAAAGATTACCCGAGCCTTCCGGGGGACGGTTGCCAGGCTGCATCGCGCCGCAAGCGCTGGTGTAGCCTTCTCTCCGCTCCCAGAAGCAGCAGCCAGCAAGTGCCCGTGAGAGAGGGCGGCTGCCTGTAGACGGGCGTTATGGAAGAAGCGGCCGCTAAAGCGGCGCTTCGTTTTCTCCAACCGTCCCCCGGAACGCTCGGCGCTACCCGTAGGGCCGAACGGCGTTCGGGCTTGAGGGCGAGCGCCACTCGCCCCAACAATTCATCCTGGCAAAAGGAGATGACGATGGCATTCCTGGATTTCTTAACCGGCAAGAAAGATTGCCCGCGCTGTGGGACGCCTGGCGCCAAGGAGATCAATGGCGTGGTCCACTGCCCGAATCCGACCTGTTCGAATTTCAGTAAGACCATGGGCGAGGGTGAGGCAAGCCCCGCGCCGGCTTCGGTGACATTCAGCCAGCGCGTCGATACGTCTGCGGGGTCCTCGATGGGCCGGTCGGCGGGGGTGTTGGGCGGCACTTTTACCATTTATTATCGGGATTTTAAGGGGCAGGAAAGAACCTTCGTGGCCCAAGCCGCGTCAGCCCGCCGCAACAGAAATCACATAAATGTGAAGGTGGGGCCCAAGGGTGCGCGGATTGTTCTTTCGCGCGACCGCATTTTGAACCTGAAAGAGATAGAGGCGGCCTTTCCGCAGCGCGTCGCACCGGGGCAGGATTGGCCCACTCCGCGCGAGCGCCAAATCCTGAACTACCACCTGAAACGACGAAGTACTTCACCGCGCTTCGAGAGCGTCAGGGCAAAGTATCTCAATTGGTAGCTCGGGGGAGAGACGCTGACAACTCAAGAGTGAAACCTTAGCTCTTCGCGGATTGACCCTTCAAGTAAGCCTTCCAGGGCTCCCAATAATACTGGGGCCACCCCTCGGTGACGCCTTTGTGGTCATGCTGTGGAACCCCCACATGGACCATTTCAACTTTGCCTCCGCCCGGCGCCGGGGAAAAGTTCAAGATCAGAATGGAGTCGAGGTCTGTTTCCTTCCAGTGGGTGGCTCGCCACGCTTGCACGATCATCTTGCCGGGGACGACCACGAGATTCCTTCCTGCTATACATCCGCGCATAAATAAAGGGACATGATGGCTAGCAAAAAGGTAGCAGCCGGGGTCGGATCAGCTCCGGGTAGGATTGCATATCCTCGAAGACCCGGGGCAAAGTGGCGACCAAT